>CAZVQJ010000046.1:0-16007 GCA_964629165.1 uncultured Puniceicoccaceae bacterium | reverse complement strand
TGGGAAGACTGGAATGATGAAATCTCCTCAGTCGCGGTCTGGGGAGGGGTGGACGTCTACCTCTATGAAGATGTGCGTTACGAGGGCGACTACCTGCGCCTGACTGACCACACGAGCGTTCTCGGTGCCTGGAACGACGAGGCCTCCTCCCTCTTTGTCGATTACGCCGTGTCTGAGGGTTGGTTCTACGACTATACGCTCCAGAGCTGGGTCTATGAAGACGGCGGATGGATCTACCATGACGCGGGGCTCGGCTGGATCTATGACGCGTATTTCAACCCTGCGGTGGGCGAGGGGTGGCTCTGGGACATGAAGCGCGGCTGGATATACACCGCCCTCGATCTTTACCCGTGGTTCTACAGTGAGACGGAAGGCCTTCTCTTCTATGAACACGGCACCCGCACCCCACGGTTCTGGTACAGCCAAGGATACGGCTGGTTTGAAGACTGACAACGGAAAGGACTCCTCATGAACCCCCGACTTTTCACCATATTTCTTGGCTGGTTGACCCTCGGTGTCGCCTCACCGGCTTTGGCCAGCATCGACGTCGATTTCCGCTTTGAACTCCAATGGCGGGCAGAGGAGTACCATGATGGCTTCGAGGCCGCCGCCGTCCTCTACGAATACGACAATTTCCGTGGTCGCCGACTCGTGCTCTACCCGGGCGAACGCCTGCACGATTTCTACGATTACGAGTGGGGCTTCCGCGTGCGCTCAGTCGAGGTTTTCGGTCCTGTCCACGTGGTCCTCTACGATGAATCCGGACTCTGGGGTCACCAACTGTCGGTGAACCACAGTATTCGCGACCTCGGGGACTACAGCATGCGGCTGAACAACTACAGTAGCTTCCGCTGGCACCGGCGTGCGCGGTCCGCCTATGTCTCCTACAACGCTCCCCATACACGCGTGGAGATCCATCTGGGACGGCGCATTCTTCCGCGCATCTATTACTCGCGCCCGATCGGTCCGGTCTTCTACGAGCCGTGGCACCACCATCACTACCGGCTGCCGCGGCCGCACTGGCATGGACGCCCGTATCCACGCTACCAGAGGCCGCGCCCGACGCCGCCGCCGCCAAATCGTATCGAACGCCCCGGAACGCGACCGCCCCAGGTGGCCCCACCGGCACGACCTCCTTCCACCCGCCCCGATACGCCGCCACCTTCCCGCCGGATCGTGCCTAACGAACGACCGCCACAAGTCGATCGACCGTCGGTGCCGCCACCGAGCACCCCTCCTTCCACGACACCGCCGCGACCGCGTTCAATCGCGCCCGACAGGGCTCCCCCACCGGCATCACGACCGGCACCCGGACAATCATCAAGCGAAGCGCCGCGGCGCGTTCCGCCCGCCCGCCCGGACGTCGCGCCTCCCTCCCCACCACCCACGGGGACCGTTTCCGCGCAGCCCCGGCGCGCGGTGAATATCCCTCCCCCGGCGAGCACCGCTTCCTCGCCCCGAAGCGCGCAGCGTGACGGCCCCGACGCCTCCACCCGCGCAACCCCGAGAGCGACCCCTCCGCCCCGTCCGACATCGGTCCGGTCGGTCTCGAGCAAATCCACGGCACGAACGACCCCGTCAACGCGCGAGGCAGCCGCGATTCCCTCCCCAGCATCTCCGAGACGCCACGCAGCGCCTTCCGCCGACCAGGCGGGGCCGCGATCCGGATCGAGCCGGGCGCAGGCACCCGGCGCACCGCCGCGGCCAGCCCCCCGGGCCACGCCATCGCGATCGACCTCCTCCCGCTCCGCCGCCCCTCCCCCGCGACCGAGTTCACGGCCATCCAGCCCACCGCCTCGTCCCGCACCCCGACCGGATCGGTGAACGAGCGACACCGGCGCAACCCTACCTATTTCCAAGGTCAATAAGCGACTGATCTGGACTGCAGGACAAAAATTCGACCTCCGATCGATTCTAGTCCCACCCCTTACCCGCAACGGTAAGGGGTGCTTTTTTTTGAGAACCGAATTCCACCCGGGCGATTTGCCGACCAGAACGAATCGCTCGCGAGCCATCCCTGCCGCACAACGCATCGTCGAGCGACAACCTCCGGGCCGCCGCAGGGGATGTTCTGGTTCCCGTTTTCCCGCGTATCCATCCGACCATCCGGAAGGGGAAGCAAACCGTCCGAGTCTCGCCGGAGCGCCGCCTTTCCGGGAGCAGGGGGGGCAGACACGATCCCCTGCATACGCCTTTCCCGTTGACGCAGTCGGTGGGGGTTCTAGGTTTCGGCGCCTTTCATGAACCGTGTTTTCATCAAGACCTACGGGTGCCAGATGAACGAGCGGGACTCGGAGGCGGTCGCCGCGCTTCTGCGGGCCCGGGGGTATTCAATCGTGGGCGATGAAGGCGAAGCCGATGTCGTTCTGCTGAACACGTGCGCGGTGCGCGACCAGGCGGAACAGAAGGCGATCGGAAAAAGCGGCTACCTCGCGAAACGTAAACGCAACAACCCGAACTTTGTGCTCGGGGTGATGGGTTGCATGGCACAGAATCGCGGAGAAGCTCTCCTTGAGCGACTGCCTGATCTCGACCTCCTCGTTGGCACACAGAAATTTCACCGCGTGCCGGAGATGCTGGATGCGATTGTCGCGTCTCAGCGGGCGCTTGGACCCCGCCCCGCGACGCTCGTGGACCTCGAGGAGGAAGCGGGCTCGCAAGAGACGATCAAAGACCACACTGGCGGGCGGAAGGTGAGCGCCTTCGTGAGCATCATGCAGGGCTGTAATATGCACTGCACTTTCTGCATCGTCCCGAAAACGCGCGGGGGGGAGCGGTATCGTTCGATGGACGCGATCTGCCGGGAGGTCGAGGGCCTCGTCGCCGAGGGAACCCGTGAGGTGACTTTGCTCGGGCAAATCGTGAACAGCTACGGGATGCGCGAGATTCCCTATGCGCGCGGCAAGAGTCCGTTTGTGCAGCTCCTTGAGCGGATCAACGCGATCGACGGGCTGGAGCGCATTCGCTTCACCTCACCGCATCCACGCGGGTTTCAGAAAGACCTTGTGGCCGCCTATGGGGAACTCGAGAAACTCATGCCGTATGTGCACCTTCCGCTCCAGAGCGGGAGCGACCGGATTCTCAAGGCGATGCGCCGGCCCTACACCGTTCGCCGGTTCCGGGAGATCGTCAGCGAGCTGCGCGCGGTTGCGCCCGGCATCTGTTTTTCGACCGATGTCATCGTCGGCTTCCCGGGGGAAACGGAGGAGGATTTCGAAGCCACCCGAGCGCTCTTTGAAGAGCTGCGTTTCGACATGGCGTTCATCTTCAAATATTCGGAGCGCTCGGGAACAAAAGCGGCGGAGATGTCCGATGATGTGCCGAACGAGATCAAAGAGGCCCGCAACCAGGTCCTTCTCGAGATCCTCGCGCGTCACTCGCTCGAGCGCAATGACGGCTATCTCGGTACGGTGCAACCGGTGCTCGTCGAGGGTCCCGCCCGCCGGGGCGACGGGATCTTCCAGGGACGCAACCCGACGAACCGCAAAGTGCTCTTTCCCGCCAGCGAACGCCTCGTGGGTGAAACGGTCGATGTGCGCATCCTCGAGAGCAGTGTTTCGATCCTGAAGGGAGAGCTTCTGCTCACAGGGCTCGATGCGTTGACGACGGGAGAAATGGAAATTGCCTTGGCTTCGCCCCGCTGAAGCCGGATGACTGTGGAATCATGCTGGATCTGTTCTGGACCACGCTTCTCACCGCGTTGACTCTCCTCCTGCTCGGGGGTGCTTTCCTCACCGATCGGCCGGGCTGGCGCACGGCGGTCCAGCGGTTCCCGCGCAGCCAGAACGCCGCTTATGTCACGATGGGGGCCGGAGGCGCATGGTTCCTCTATAAAATGCTGCACCTCGGCCCGGAAGACGCCCTTTTCGGCGCCCAGACGAACACCATCTTTTTTGCCATCTTCGGCCTCGCGTGGCTCGGTTCGTTTTTTGTCATGAAGGATTTCCTCGCCGTTCGCGGACTCGCTGTCCTCGTCCTCATGCTCGCCTTCTACCTGCTCAAGTCGGCTTTCGGATTGTATGAACTCCCTGCCCGGCTGTTCCTCGTCAGTTTCGTCTACGTGGCGATCGTCCTCGCCATCTGGCTCGGGGTTTCACCCTTCCGGGCACGCGATTTTCTCGGTTGGCTCTACCGTTCGGCCAACCGCACTCGTTTCTTCGGAGGTGCTCTTGCCGGATACGGGCTGATCCTCGGCGCGGCCGCCTTCAGCTATTCGGGCGGATGAGAGCCGATCTCCACGGCCTCCTCCTCGTCATCAGTGGGCCTGCCGGATCGGGCAAAACGACGCTATGTGAACGACTCCTCGCCGAATTCCCGGGGGTGAAACGGGTTGTGACATCCACCACCCGCCCGCCGCGCCCGGGAGAGATCGATGGCATTGATTACCATTTTCTGACCGTTCCGCAGTTCGAGGCGAAGATCACCTCGGGCGATTTCTATGAATGGGCGCGCGTCCATGGGCGTTACTACGGATCCGAACGCCGGGCAGTTCTCGAACCGATTCGCGCCGGCGCCCACATCCTCCTCAATATCGACGTCCAGGGGGCGGCTAGCTATCGCGCGGCGGCGGCCGTCGATCCATTCCTCGCAGATCGTCTCCTGACGGTCTTTATCGAGCCGCGCGACCTCGATCAGATCCGGCAGCGCCTGACCGGTCGCGGAACCGATGGTGAGGCAGAGATCGAACGGCGCCTGCGCACCGCAAACGAGGAAATCCCGCAGGCAAAACATTTTGATATTCGCATCCGGAGCGGAGACCGTGAAGGCGATTACGCTGCCTTTCGCCAAGCGTATCTTGAGCGGACAGGAGGGCGACACAGCGACCAATGAAACCACCCGCTACCCCGATCGCGGAGGCTCTCCTCGCCGCCGCCGCAAGCCTGCGTGATGCCGTCGATGCGATTCCCATCGGAGCGCCCGTCACGCATGTGTATAATCCTCTGCGCTACGCCTGGGCCGGCCATGCCGCTTACATCAACCGATTCGCGACGACGCCCAAACGAGTCGTTTTTCTCGGCATGAATCCCGGACCGTACGGGATGACCCAGACCGGTGTTCCGTTCGGAGCGGTTCCGGCTGTCCGCGACTGGATGGGGATACGCGCCGCCATCGAACGCCCGGCAGAGGAACATCCAAAGCGGAGAATCACTGGTTTTGATTGTCCAAAAGTCGAAGTCAGTGGCCGACGACTATGGCTCGAACTGTTCGCAAGCGAGTTTCCGTCGCCCGCCGATTTCTTTCGCGATCAGCTCGTTGTCAACTATTGCCCGCTCGTCTTCATGCTCGAAAGCGGGGCGAACTTTACGCCCGACAAGCTCCCGGTGGCGGTGCGCCGGACTCTCGAAACCGCCTGCGATGCTCACCTGCGCGCGGTCCTCACCATCCTGACGCCCGAGTGGCTCGTCGGCGTCGGCAATTACGCGGAGAAGAACATCAGCCGCGTTTGCGCCACCTTGCGGAATCCTCCCCGCCCTTTTCGCATCATTCACCCCGCCCCCGCGAGCCCTCTTGCCAACCGGGAATGGCCTGAAAATCCCCGCCAGGCGTTGCGTGCCGCCGGGATCTGGAAATAAGGCGCCGACTACTCAGACCGACAGGTCCGTCCGGGCCCTCCGCGCAATGACGGCCAAGCGAAGAGAGAAGGTGGCGGCGACGACCACGAGCCCGATACACAAACCGACCCACACCCCGCCCGGCCCCATCCCCAACCCGATCCCGGACGGCAGAAGACGGGCAAGAGCTCCAAGAAAACCCGGCAGGGCGTCGGTGCCATCAAGCTCGAAGGCGATCAGAAATCCGATCGGGAGGCACAGCCCCCAATAAGCCAGAAAGGCGACGACGGTCGGAAACTGCACATCGCGAAACCCGCGCAAGGCCCCCGTCGCAACCACCTGGATACCGTCAAAAACCGCAAACGCAGCCGCAAACAGAAGCAAATGGGAGGCGAGCGCCAAGACCTGTGGAGCCAGTTCCCCGGCACTTTTGTCGATAATGACCACCGGAAGCACCTCCCGCCCGAGCACAAAAACAAGACCGATCGCGGCCATGAACGTCGCTGACATCGTGATCGCGCTCCAGCCAATCCGGACGGCTTGATCACTCATCCCCGCCCCCCGGGCCTGCCCCACGCGAATGCTCACCGCCACCATCACACTGAGAGGAATCATGAACGCCATCGCCGCATAGCCCAATGCGATCGAATGGGCCGCAATCGCGACCGTGCCATTGGGCAACCAACCCATCATGAACACCGCCAGGTTGAAGGCAGAGACTTCGAAGAGGATCTGAAACCCGATCGGCAGCCCGAGGTGAATATTTTCCCAGATCTTCCGCCAGGTCGGTTTCCAGAAAGCCCGCCACTTCCACCGCAGGTTGAATTCAGGCAAACGCACCATCCACCACCACAGCAGGATCATCGCGATGACCCGGGAAAGGAGGGTGGCGATGCCCGCGCCATCGAGTTCAAGGCGGGGGAAGCCAAGATTTCCGTAGATGAGCAACCAGTTGAGAACGAGGTTCAGAAAAATCGAACCCATCATGAAACCAAGCGGCAGCCACGGTCGGCCACGCGCCTCGCTGTACCCCTTGAATGAATTGAAAACCAGCAACGGCAGCGTCGAAAGAGCGAGATATTGCAGGTAGTTCCGGGCTTCTGCGATGACCTCCGGCGGTTGCCCCAGGTGCCACCACGAAGTGCCCTGGACCACCACGATGAGAAACACGGTGATCGCAATCGCCAGCGTCCCCGAACTGAAGAGGCCTCCGCGAAACGCTTCCCGCGCCCGCCGCTCGTCGCCCGCCCCATGCGCCTCCCCGACCAGAATACTCACTGCGCTCACCGGCCCGATCCCAAGCAACCAGAAAAAATTGAACAGGTTTGTGGAAATGGTCGCCGCCGAAACCTGGATCACATCCACCCGCCCGATCATCGCAAGGTCGGTGAAATGCATCAGGTGCGCGGTCAGATGCCCGATCATCATCGGGAAGGCGAGCCGCAAGGTCGCCCGGTTTTCCTGCCAGAACGAGAACATCAGTGTGAAGGCGAAAGCCGACGACAAGACCACTCGGCCCATTCCGGAGCAAGCCGAACAATGCCACCATCCGAGACACCGGTGTGACCATCTCCAGGGTACCGACCTCCGGGCGCACCTCAGGATTGTGCGCCGGCAACTGCCCGCGGGTTGGTGGCCGATACCGCTCGCGGGAAGAAATCGATCGGCTCGAATCCTAGCCGATCGAGATCGCGTTGATCAAGTGGGCAACGATGACGCTCACGGCGAGACCAAAGCCGGCTTTCACCATATCCTTGCGCGCAAGTTTGATCGCCCGCTTGAGCGTGGTATCATGCGATCGGGATACTGCGAACGCAAGTTCCCGGCCTGCCAGCAGCCCGAGAAACACCCATGTCGTGCTCATCGGGACATTGTTGATTTCCTTGAAGTACAAGAGCAGCAGCCCATAGACGATATCCACAATCGTGGCCGACCGGATATCGTGCGTGTTCGATTTCGAGGTTACGATCTTCTGAATCTTGCCTCCGTGGCTGTAATAGATGATTCCCTGCACGCCGACCATCCAGGTGATCGCAAAGAGGAGCCATCCCACCCCCGGTTGGCGGGGCAGGTAGACGAAGATATTCGCCATGTCCTGGATCAACCACATCGACCACAGAAAACCGGTCGATCCCCACTGGAAGACGACCCAGATTGGGTGGATGCCCCCCTCACCGGCCTTGCGCCAGCGCGCCTCGATCAAACGCATGACGATCAGGTAGACGAGGAACCCGCTCACCGCCGCAATCGCATAGCCCATCAACGACTTCCCCAGCATGCTGTTGAAGACCGCGGGCTGAAACGTGATGAGAATGATAAAAGACGTACTGACGGGAAAGCCGAGCCGGGTCAGGATCATCAATGCGACAGGCGGGATGAGAAACGTCCAATTAATGAAGTCGCGCACGTCCCGCCGAACCTCCATCTGTGCGGTGACCTGCTCGACCTCCGCAATCGCCTCGCTGAGGGCGACGATCTGGGCATGCATCATCCCTTCGATCGCGATCCCTTCTTTGAGGGGTTCGAGCGCCACCCGCAGGTCGGCCAGTGATTCATGAAATTCGTGCGGTTGCTGAACAAATACCCGCTTCGTTTCCGCCAACTGCGACTCCAACGTCCCCAATGCCTCGAGGACCATCGCCTGCTCGGGTTCGGCTGCGGATATGAACGCCCGATCGATGGCTGCTCTCGCATCATCGAGGGAAACCGAAGTCTCGTAGACCTTGTTCAGCCGGGAATAGGAGGGATCCCGTTCGTAATTGAACCATCCGTAAAGGATCACCGTCACCAGGATCCAGCTGCTGAAGAGCCAGAGAACCCACCACCTCCGGTGCGAGTTGGAATAAAGAAAGGTACCAAGGGTCTGGATCGAGTCATTGGCCACGATCGCATACGCAGCCATCATGAACCCGATTACCATATAGACTTCTGCCATCATCGTAAGCGATCGTTGGAAAGAGGGGGCGAGATTCGGAAGGGGGCATCCCGGTGACAACGAAGAAACGCCCGCGGGCCACTTTTACAAATGGGGTCCCCTCCTGTCGCCCGCGTTCATGTGCGGGATGCGCTTGCAGAACGCTCAGGGGCGGGAACATTCTGATCCTGATGCCGGATGCACCCACAGGTGTCTACGAGACTTGTCTCTACGTCGATGATCTCACCGCTGCAAAGGCGTTCTACCGGAAGGTCCTCGGCGCCCGCCTGGTCGCGGAACAGGTCGATCGTCATGTGTTTCTCCGGATCGGAGACTCTCTTCTCTTCCTTTTCGATCCGACCGCTTCGGCGATTCCAACGCCGCCGGACGAAGGCCTGCCAATTCCGCCGCATGGAGCCCATGGGCCGGGCCATGTTGCCTTTCGGATTGCGAGAGGTTGTGCGGACGAATGGGAGCAACATCTTCGCGCCCAAGATGTCGCCGTTGAACAGAAGATTGACTGGCCAAATGGCGCGCAGTCCCTCTACTTCCGCGATCCCGCCGGGAACAGCCTGGAGGTCGCGAGCGAGAACCTCTGGCAATCCCCCGAATAATCCTTCCGAGATGGAGATTCTTGCCTACAACCCGGCATTCGCACCGGATTTCGAGCGACTCAACCGGGCATGGATTGAGCGTTATTTCCAGCTTGAACGGCCGGATCTTGAGGTGTTCGCTCGTCCGGAGTCCATCATCACGAGCGGCGGCATGATCTCCTTCGCGCGGGTCGGGCGTATGGTTGTCGGGACGGGAGCCCTCATCAAGCATACCGGTCAGCTCGGAGAAATCGCAAAAATGGCGGTCGACGACGCCTTCCAGTCGCGCGGAATCGGCCAGGCCCTGCTTGAGACGCTCATCGCGGGCGCCTGCGAGCGCGGTTTCCAGAGATTGGAGATCGAAACAAGTTCCCGGCTCCCCAGCGCGATTCGCCTCTACCGGAGAGTCGGCTTCCGGGACCAGGAAAAGCGAGCCTCCCACCATGGTTTTGGCCGTGCGGACGTCTTTCTTGAACTCGAATTGCAGGCGGAACCAGTCGCGCATTGAATCCGTCGGGCTTCTCCACACGCTGACCCTCATGCAGGCATCCGTCCGGGAACTGGCCTCAACGGCATGGTTACGATTCCGAGAAGTCGTTTTCACGGATCGTGACGGCATCGAAAAGAGCTGGAGTTTCGTCTCGCGCACCGGCTCGGGCAAAGCGGTCGCGGTGATCGCCGAGACTGACGAGAACCCGCCGCGGGTTGTCGTCGTGAAGGAATTTCGCCCCGTCACCAATCGTCACGTGATCGCGTTTCCTGCCGGGCTCGTTGATCCGGGGGAAGACATTTCGGTCGCGGCCCTCCGCGAACTGGAAGAGGAAACCGGCTGGCGGGGCGACCTCCTCGAAGTCGGGCCGCCCTCTTTTTCTTCGCCCGGGCTCACCGACGAAGAAATCCATTTTGCGCGCGTGCGCCTGCATACCCCCGGCCAGCCCAGACACGAGGCAGAGGAAATGATTGAAGTTCTCCTCTGGCCGAAAACGGAGCTGCGGCCACGACTCGAGGAGGCATTTCGGGACGGTGCGGGCATCGATGCCAAGCTGTGGGCATTTGCGCTTCTTCAATGACCTTCGCGGCATTCAGGTTCGTTGGTTGTGCCCTTGCCTTGAGTACGCTGTCGGTCGGCTGTCGGTCTCCCCAGACGATCCTTCCGGAGGTTTCCGAAGAGGCGGTCCGGCAGGAACGCCGGGAGCAACGTACGCGCTTTCTCGATACTGATGAGGGCCGACGAATCCGTCTCCATCGCGTGGGTTTCCCCATTCTCGCGGAAGCCGCCTCTCTCTTCGATCATCCTCCGCACCCCGCTCTTGGCATTCTCCTCAGTTCACGGACCTCCTTCGCACCGCCCTATCGTGACCTCGCGGTCGAACACTGGGAACTGCGGGAGGGTCCCGTCATCAGGCACGTCGTCGCACAGTCTCCCGCCGACCTCGCCGGATTGGGTGTCGGTGACCGCATTACGCGTCTTGACGGTGAGTCGATGTCTGAGGACCCGGACGTTTATCTCCGACAACTCCGCGCGGCCCTGGAAGCTGCCGGCAGCGTGCGTCTCACGGTGCGGGACCCGGCCGGCCAAACCCGCGAGACGGATGTCGTCCCCGTCCCGCTCCTCGATTACCGGGTGGTCCTCCGCTACGACGGGCGGATCAACGCCCGCGCAACCGGACGCATGATCGAGATCAACCGGGGAATGCTCGATTTTTGTCTCAACGACACCGAACTCGCCTACATCGTGGCGCACGAGCTGGCCCATAACGCTCTCCGGCACCATCGTGACTACGTCATCAACTACCTCGTCGGCACGGTTGCCGATGTCGCCCTTCTTTCGGTCGGTGTCCCCACGCCCAATGCGGTTGGTCTGCTCAACGCCGTATGGCCCTCGCCGGGCTACGAGATGGAAGCGGATTACGTCGCTCTGTTCCTCCTTGTGCGGGCCGGATTCGATCCGCGCGAAATGCTCGATATCTGGCCGCGTCTCGCCTCCCTGAGTCCTGAACAGATACCGAAGGGGTTGCTCATCCGCACGCATCCCGACTTCGCCTCGCGTCAGGTTCGTCTCAAGGCTGCGATTGACGAGATCGAGCGCCTAGCGGCCGCCGGAGCGCCTCTCGTTCCCGCCCGCAGGTGAAAACAGCTCCCGCCTTCACGACGAATGGATTCCCGTTGTCCCGCCACCGATCACCCTCCACCCTCGCACCGTGACGATCGTCCCCGATCCCTTCGCCACCAAGAAAAAACCGATGTACCGCCCCGGGGTCTTCCTGATGGAGTACCTGGCGCGCTACAACCGGCTCTTTCAGTTGCCGCTCAGCTACAGCCGACTGACGGAGTGGCACGAAACGATGCCTCTCTTCGACGAGAAGGGCGAGGATACCCTCTGGCGCACATTGATCTACCGCCCGGAGATCATGAAACGGCTGAACAAGCACCTCACGGCGGTCTACGCGATGCTCAAGACAGAAGGCGACAGCTCCTTCTCTGACCACTTGTTTATCGATCGCATCGATTACTGCACCTTCGGGAACAGCAACCCCTTCCGCATCCGCATCGTCAATTCCTACAATGATAACCAGGATTATTACTACATAAAGAAGCTTGATGCCTCACGTATCTACGGCCTCGAGCTGGAGCATCTTCTCTCGCCGAACCGGATGCACTACCTCGTCGCAGACGATATTCTGGTCGAGGAACATGTTGTAGGCGTCCCCGGCGACCAGTTCATCGAACACTGGATGAACCAACCTCAGATCAAGGAGATTCGCCTCGCGAAGGAGCTCGTGAAGTTCAACGAACGTTGCTTTGTACGCCTCCTCGGCGATATGCGGTCCTACAATTTTGTCGTCGACCTGACTCCGGACTTCGAGGAGATCCAGGTCCGCATCCGGCCGCTGGACTTCGATCAGCAGTCATATTCGGGGCGGGTGAATTTCTACCGGCCCCAGTTTTTCAAGGAAAACAATGCCCTCGTCCAGTTCTGCGTCAGCCATCTTAACATCCCGACCGCGACGCAGTATCAACGGGAGGAGCAGGCGGTGATCTTTCGCCGGATCATGCTCGTGCGGGATCGGGTGAATGCGCTTATCCGATGCATGAAGACAGACCGCATCTCGACCGATGAAAAGGTGGCTGACCTCGGCGAACACCTCGCTTCCCATTACAAGAACGACGCGTTTCGACGCTGTGCCACGATGGGGGAGATTCTCGACGAGAGCCTCATTCAGATCCGTGACAATGTGCAGCGGATTCGTGCGCGGCGGCAATCGTTTGTGGATTTCGATTAACCGTTTTCCCGCTGGCCACCGCTCATGACCTCGCGGTCCCCCATGCATCTACGATCCGCGCTGGAGACAGACCAGGCGCGCCTTGAATCCCTCTACCGCATCGCCCGGCAATGGGCGTTCCACTGGTGTGACCCCGGGCAGTTTCATCTGGAGGATTTCGAGCGAGACACACAGGGAGAAGAGGTGACGGTGGCGGAACAAGCAGGTCGCATCCTCGGATTCATCGCGCTGACGGCACCGGGAGAGTTCATCCATCATCTCTACGTCGATCCCGCATTCCATCGACAGGGCGTCGGCAGTAGGCTCCTCGAGGATGCGCTCGCCAACTCCCCTTCCGGCTCTTGCCGCCTAAAGTGCATCCAGCGCAACCGCCGCGCCGTCAGATTTTACAAAGGGCGCGGATGGAAGATCATCGGGACGGGTGAAGGCCCGCTTGGTGACTACTTTCTGATGACCGGTTCCCCCGTCGATCCTCCGTTCGCCGCCGCCCATCCTTCATCAGGGAATCTGCCCCGTCAGCACCGCCGGAGATCACCTGCGCATGTTGATACACCTCGCGATCCGGCTCGCAGAGGCGGCGCACCTGCGCCACCACCTCATCCGTGAACAGGGCGCGGTAGTCCGCAGCCGAGTTTCCGCCAGGTTCCGCAAAATCGTCCGTCTTTCGCAGGTGAGGGATTTTAAGAGGAGCGCCGATCAGCTTTTCGAGACGCCCCTCGAAGCGATCAATCTGCTCGAGAACTCCGACCGCATCAAACGCTTCGAGGGTACGCTTCGCCGCCTCGATCATCTCCGGTCTCGCGCCTTCCCCGGCTGATCGCGCGCCGGTGAGCGAAGTCAGATAGGTTCTGCCACCTGCGATCCCGCGCTCGGACCTCAGGACTTCCTGAAGCTCGCCCGCAAGGTCGTCCGGAACCTCGCGGATGCCGTCCTGCGCAAGGCGGATCCGACTGTAGATATAGTTTGAGATCCACCGCTCCACCGGTTCCCGCAGGAGCGTGACAAACCTGTAGGCGGACGGTGCCTCCCGGATCAGCGCCTCCGTCAGTTGAAAATGCCCCGAAATATAGGGAGCGTTGCAGGCCATCTTGTAGCAGACCACCGCGTTCATCAGCTGCACCCAATCCCGGCAGCCGACGAGGCCATCCCCCGTAGCCGCCGTGAGTAAGCGGCCAGACCCCCTGACCGCGGTGAGGTGTACGTTGGGTTCGCCCCCATGGAGGAAAAACGCCGACAGCGCGGAGTCGAGGCTGGTGCCTCCCGTTTTCGGAAGATGCATGAAGACAATCGGAGTCTTGCTCCTCAACCGACTCACGCGGCCGATCCGCACGCCGAAAATATCCAGGGCCATCGCGCCATCCTGACGCAATCGCGGTAACTTTCAATGCTTCAACGACGCCTTCCGCCCACCCAGGGCGATTCTTTACCGCTACTCGAATGGAGGCCACTCGACGCCCTGCATCGTGCCCTTCCGCAGAAACTGCTCATGCATCGCGAAGGCACGATCAAGAGTCTGCGGGGTATGCCCGCCCTTGACGCCCTTGCTGTAGCCGGTGAGCAGCTCCCGGAATTCCGGATGCGCGCATTTGGTAATGATTTCGACCGCGCGTTCGTTCGGATCCTTGCCTCGGAGATCGGCGACGCCCTGCTCCGTCACGATGACCTGGACGCTGTGCTCGCTGTGGTCGAGGTGCGAGCAGAGCGGGACAATCGGACTGATCGCACCGCGTTTCGCGAGGCTTGGGCAGGTAAAGATCGAAATGTAGGCGTTGCGGGTGAAATCTCCACTGCCGCCGATCCCGTTCATCAGATCGTTTCCCATGATGTGGGTGCTGTTCACGTTCCCGAAGATATCCACCTCGATCGCGGTATTGATCGTGATGACCCCCAATCGACGGACCACTTCCGGATTGTTGCTGATTTCCTGCGGGCGAAGGACGAGGCGACGTTTGAAAAAATCGAACCGCTCGTAGATCCGCGCCAGAACCGAGGGAGCGACTGTCAATGACGTGCCGCTGGCAAACAGGATCTGCCCTTTTTCCATCAGTTCGATCACGCTGTCCTGGACGACTTCACTGAACAACTCGAACGCGGGCACATCGGGATGTTCTCCCATCGCTCCGAGGACCGCATTTGCAATATTCCCGACGCCGCTCTGGATCGGGAGAAAGCCTGCCGGAATGCGCCCCGCCTTGAGCTCTGCGGCGAGAAAATTGGCTACATTTTCACCGATCTTTCGGGTCACTTCGTCTGGCGCCTTGAACGAACCAACCTCATCGGGTTCGTCCGTGCGCACGATTCCGACGATCTTCTTCGGGTCGATCCGCACAACCGGCTCACCGATGCGGTCACGCACCCGGTAGATCGGGATTTCCCGGCGCTTCGGTGGATCGAGAGGCTCGTAGATGTCGTGCAACCCGTAGAGGGATGCTGGATGGCGTGCATTGATTTCAATGAGAACGCGGTCAGCCTGGGAGAGAAATGTGTTCGTGGCCCCAACACTCGTCGTGAGGGTAATTTCCCCGTCTGCGGTCACGTCGGCGGCTTCGACGACGGCCCATTTGAACCGGCCCAGAAAGCCGGATCGCACCCACGGTTGCACCGTCGAAAGGTGCATATCGAAAAAACGTGTGCGCCCGGCGTTGATCGAGGCCCGCAGAGATTTGTTACTCTGATAGGGTGTGCGCCATGCCACCGCTTCGGCATCGGCGAGAGACCCATCGAGGGATTCGCCGGTCGAGGCTCCCGTGACGACGCCGATCTGAAAGGGCCGGCCGGCTCGGTGCTCCTCCTTTGCACGGGCGCCGATGGCGCGGGGAATCGCTTTCGCCGCACCCGCCGGCGTGAATCCGCTGAAGCCGACGATATCCCCGTGGGCGATGAATGCAGCCGCTTCGTCGGGTGTCAGTTGAGGGAACGATGATACTGATGAGGCCATTAGTTTTTCTAAATGTTGTTGAATGCAGTATTAGAAGTATTAACTTTCGCGCAATCCCAAAGGTGCCCTTTTCCGCGAATTCCTGACGGATACCAGTCGGCCTGATACGGGGATGCCGTCAACTCGCGCGAACGATCCTCGGCGTGGAAGCCCACCGGATGCCCATCGCGCGGACATATTGCCGCGCCCACCGGTCCTGATCGGCGGCATCGTCCTCCGAGTCCAGCCAGAAGAGGCATGCCAGCGCATAGGGCCCGACGAAGGTCTGCACCGCCAGCACCCGCTCCGTCGGCGACAGGAACTCCTGCACGATCCAGATACGGTCACCTTCCCTCCAGCGGTCCATGAAATGGAGGCGCGCCTTTTCTTCTGCAAGATCGAGAAACGCAGCCTGCTTTGTCGCCGGAGTGGGATTTCCGATATCGAAAGACACCGTCAGGCTGATGGGGGAGTCCTCCCCCAGTCGCCGCAGGAACGCGAGCTGGACCCCATCCGGGAAAAGCAGATCGCCCTCCGTCGACGGGGGTGCTTTCTGCCAGTTTTCGCCCACTGTCGGAAGGGCGAGAACGAGTTCTCCGGCGTCGCTTTGGTAGCGGACGTCGATCGCTTCGGCCGCGCCCATGCCCGAGGATCCCAGCAGGACGATCAGCAAGAATCGACCGGCCCCGAGCCGCCGGTTGAAACGCGGAATCGAGCAGAGGCACCTTGGGACCAAAGGGACAGGGG
>CAZVQJ010000045.1:0-16102 GCA_964629165.1 uncultured Puniceicoccaceae bacterium | reverse complement strand
GGTTCCGGAGGTCACACCTGTGTTTCCGGACTCCCTGAAAGTGGGAACCCTGGCGGAAGGCGCTTATCCATGGGTCGATCGCGATTCACCGATTGAACGGCTTTCACCCGAACTCGCCGGTCAGGTGCTGGTGCGCACAAATTCCTCGCACCGCTCGCTCGCTTCGGTCTACGACTACTTCCGGGCCACGGAACATCCCGCCGGGCCCGGGGCAGATCAGATACTCCTGACGCTGACGGAGGATCCGGCGCGTTCGATGGCAGTGCAATGGCGAACCGATCCGACGGTGGAGCAGGCCCAGGCAATCGTTTGGCGAGCCGCTGATGATCAAGGGGCAACACGATCCGAGGGTATGATCTTTCATGGTTCCACCATGAGAATCGAAGCCCCCCGAACGCTCAATGACCCGGCTGTTCACCGGCACACCGTCCGGATCGATGAATTGGAGCCGGACACCGAATACGTCTACGCCGTCGGCGACGGGAGCCCCTATGGATGGTCCTCGCGTGCCCCGTTCAGAACGGCGCCGGAGGCAGACGAACCGGTCAGTTTTCTCTACTTTGGTGATGTGCAGGAAGGCTTCGGCCGGTTCCGGGGCTTGCTCCGGACGGCTCTGCGCGAGCGACCGGAGGCGGCCTTTGCGGTCTTTGCGGGAGATCTTGTCGGGCGGGGAAATGACACCGCTGACTGGGATGCTTTCTTCGCGGCGCTGGACGGGGAAGAAGCGATGCGCTCCATTCCGATCGTCCCTGCGATCGGAAACCACGAGTTGCTCCCCGGTGACGAGCCTGACCTCTACCGCAGACTCTTCATGTTGCCCGAAAATGGCCCGCCGGAACTGGAACCCGGACGCGCATGGTCTTTCATCTACGGCGAGCTCGCGTTTGTGATCATGGACAGCAATGTCGATCGCGGCCAAACCGATTGGCTGGACGAGCGGCTCGGTGAAGTCCGCCGGCACGCGTCTCACGCCTTTGCGGTGATCCACCACGGCGCCTACACCAGCCGACCGGGCCGTTATTATCCCCGGGTCTCAGAAGATTGGGTGCCGCTGCTCGAAAAGCACGGGGTACGCTTTGTCTTGCAGGGACATGATCACGCCTACCTGCGCAGCCAGCCGCAGCCGCCGCACCGGGACGAGGAGCCCGGAACCGTCTACATCATCGCCACTGCCGGAGGAAAATTTTATCCGCAGGCAGAGCATGCTTATGCTGCGACAGCGTTCGCGAACACGCCGACATTCCAGGTCTTTGATTGGATGGCCGAGAGCGGCTCACTGCTCTACCGCGCATTTGATGAAGGGGGCGACGAGCGCGATCGGGTTGTTCTCAGGGTCGATCAGGTCAATGGGATCAAGGTGTTCAAGTAGAGCACCGAGCCGCTCAGACAGCGCGGGGACGGCACCGAAGAGCCGATGCGAGGATGCATGCAGCGCCCGCCGCGGAAACTGCGCGAGCGGCTGACTCGACCATTACCCCTCGCGCACGCGTTCCTTTGCGGACTCCCGTTCGTCTTCGAGGCGGGAACGTTCGTTGCGCAGCTGCTTTTCGATTTGAGCGACTGCTTCGCCATCGCGTTGTGCGCGGGCGTCCATGAGCTGTTTCTGGAGGAATACTTCCCGCTCCGCAATCTTGGCGCGGTAGCGTTGGTCGATCTCCTGGAGCTGTTGCTTCTGTTCTTCACTCAGCTTGGGGCCGGTATCCGGGTCGCTGGCGGCCAGGCGTTCCATCGCGAGTTCATAGGCGCTTTTCATGGCGGGTAGCAAAGGCGCCATTCGCCGCGGAGGCAACGCCGGATGCCGGATCCCGGTGCGAGGTTCCCGCCACCGGCCGCTTTTCAAGGCCCCTTCGTCCCGAGGGCGATGCCGAGAAGGACGAGGAGGATGGGGATCGCGAAACGGAATCCCTCCGGGATGCGCGATGTGCCGTTGCGTGAATGGATGAGGAACAGGCTGAGCACGAACCCGATCATGACCGCATGCCCCAGCACCGGTTCCCGCCAGATCCGCTCCGCGTGGCTGCCTGGAATGCGGACTGCCTGAGCGATAAAGTGGTCCATCAGGAAGAGCGCGAGCCAGGCCGCCCGGGCGAAAAACTCCGCCAGCACCGCGAGCCCGATCGAATAGCTCAGGATGACCAGCACCCCAATGCTGACGACGAGGCTTCCAACCGGCACGAGGAGCGCGTTGAAGAAAATCGCTCCAGGGGTCCAGACCTCAAAATGCAGGGCGATGAGGGGAGCGCTTCCGAGCGTCGCTGCCAGACTGATCGTGCAGGACTGAACAGCCCACCGAAAAACCATCTTCCATGCCCGCTGCCACCATCGCAGATTCATCGGGAGGACCCACTGGAAGAGGGGAAAGCGCACGAGAAGGCGCTGCGAAAGAGGAATCCCCAGAAGGAGGATGCTCAGGACCACGCTGTATGACAGTTGGAAGCCAACCGAGAAGAGCTGTGCCGGCGAGACCAGCAACACCACGAATGCCGACAGGAGGATTGCGGGAACCGACGACGAGGAACGGGAGAGCGAGGAACCGAGCCAGTAGAAGAGCACCATGGCATAGGCTCGTACGGCCGACGGACTCGCACCGGTGACGAGGATGTATCCACCGAGAACCGTCAGGACGAGCCAGTGGCGCTGGTTTGCCGGGATCGGAAGCAAGGCGGCAAGAAGGTGCAGGGTCAGCGCGACCATCATGACGTGGAGCCCGCTGATCGCAAAGAGGTGCATCGTGCCGCTCAGGAGAAACCGTTCTTCTTGCTCCTCGGCGATCAAGTCCCGATCGCCGAGCAGCATGGCCGCGAGCAGGTTCGCTTCGCCCGTCCGTTCCGGCGGTGCTCTTGTCAGCCATTGCGTCCATTGCTGGTGGACCCCTGTCAATGCTCGCTGGAAGAATGGAGGAGTTGCGGTTTGCTCGAGAACCGTTCCCTGGCGCAGCCGGAAGTGCGTGTGCCGCGACTGCAGGAACAACATGAATGCATCGGCCGACCCCTCCCCAGCGTCCAGCGGGTGGATCACGCCGCGAACGCGAAAACGGGCTCCGATGCGCAGCGGCAGCGCCTCCTCATCCTGCCGAAACGAACCGAATAACCGTTCGCCACGGAGGGTATCCACCGGCAGCTCGCTCGAGAGTATCCGGGCGATGGCGTATCGGGTGTTCGGATAGACGGTGCCGTCATAGATTTCTTCCACCACGACCTCCGCAAAGATTTCCCTCGGCGGCAATGATTCCCATCCGCCGGGAAGGTTCGTGGAACGCAGCCCGGCCCACGCCCAGGCGAGAAGTCCGACGGACATCACAAAATACAGGCGCCAGCGATTGGCAGTGGGACCACGGCAACTGGCTGCCGCGAGCGCGATCCCGCAGAGAAGCGGCCAGGCGGCATCGACCTGCGGGACAAGCCGTTGCCCCAGGTATCCGCCGATGAGCGGCAGAAGGATCCAGACGAGGGGTGCCCGAATGGGCCGATCGGGATGAACACCGACAACCGGTATCAAGGCGTCAGTGTCCGATGAAATGCTCTCCTTGGACACGTTTGGGATTGTGCAGCGTGGACTCGAGATAGTCCAGCGCACGTTCCACTGCGACGCTGAGAAGATGGCCCTTTGCCAGTTCCGCCGTGATGGCAGCAGAGAGCGTGCAACCGCTCCCGTGTGTGTTTATATTTTCGATACGATTATGCGCGAACTCGATCGGCTGATCTTCGCCCGGCAGGCAGAGCAGATCGACGATCACTGGAGAGTCCGTGAGGTGCCCTCCTTTCAGCAGGACGCCTGTCCCGAACAGCTCCACGAGCTGGGCACCCGCTTTTCGCATCCCTTCGATCGTCGTTGGCGTCTCGCCGACGAGCACGCCCGCTTCATCGAGGTTCGGCGTGATCAGTTGCGCGCGGGGGAGGAGGCGCTGCCGGAGCGTTTCGATGGCATCGGCCTGCAGGAGAACAGCGCCGGAGGTGGCCACCATGACGGGATCGACGACCAGCGGAACTTCCGGATGGCGCTCCAGAAACGAACTCACCGTCTCGATGTTGCGGGCAGAGAAAAGCATGCCTGTCTTGGCCGCCCGGATCGTGAAATACCGGAAAATGGTCTCGAGCTGTGCTTCGATAAAGGATGTTTCCAGCTGCGCGACGGCGGTGACTTCGGCAGGGCTCTGCGCGGTCAGCGCACAGAGGACGGTGGTCGGGAAAACGCCCCGTGAAGACATCGTGAGGAGGTCTGCCTGAATGCCGGCGCCGGCGCCGCTATCCGAAGTCGCGATGGTGAGGGCGACGGGAGTTTCCGGGAAGGTGTTCTGCACATCGCAACGCAACCTGCGATCGAGAGCTTTGGCAACTCTCCGGACAGGTTGACCCGTCTGAACGGGCTCTCCAGGATGTTTGCCGTGGGATCAAGCGACCAGCCAGATTTGTTTCGTGCAGGGGGGCGGCCAGAGCATTCCGGAGCGGAACCGGGACCCCCTTCGGGTTCGGCCGTCCGCCGTCCACCGCTGGCCGCCCGGATGCGCCCGAGGAGCCTCGGAGAAGTAGTCGGACAATCGCATATCCTGGGGCCGGACGCGCTCCTCCCACGCCTCCTGCACACCGGTCAGCTGGGAAGCTTGATGCTCTATGGTCCGCCGGGATCCGGAAAAACGACGCTTGCCGAGGTAATTGCGGCCGAGCTCGGGGGGCGCTTTGTGCGGCTCAATGCGGTGCTTTCCAACGTCGCCGAAATGCGGGATGTGCTGCGGATGGCCCGCTACCAGGCGGACGCGTCCACCGTTCTCTTCATCGATGAGATTCACCGGTTTAACAAGGCGCAGCAGGACCTCCTCCTGCCGGATGTGGAGGCGGGCACGGTGCGCCTGATCGGAGCCACGACTCATAATCCGGGGTTTTACATTATTCCGCCTCTCCTCAGTCGCAGCCATCTCTTCAAACTAGAGCCCCTTGAGCCCGTGGTCGTCGCGGGCATCCTGCGACGCGCCCTGAACGATGTCGAACGGGGTCTCGGAGGGCACCGGGTGAAGAGCTCAGACGCCCTCCTGCACGCGCTCTCCCGGATGGCGGACGGGGATTTGCGCCGGGCCCTGAACTCGCTGGAGACGCTCGTTCTCAGTCTCCCGATGGGCAGTGTTCTGGAGGAGACGGACCTCGCGGTCTTTGCGCGGGAACGGCAGATCCGATACGACGCGAACGAGGACGAGCATTACGACACCGCTTCCGCCTTCATCAAGAGCATGCGCGGCGGTGATCCTGATGCCGCCCTCTACTGGCTCGCCAAGATGTTGATCGGAGGCGAAGACGCGCGGTTCATCGCGAGACGGCTCGTCATCTTCGCATCGGAGGATGTCGGACTGGCGGATTCGCGGGCCCTTTCTCTTGCGACGGCGACCTTTCAGGCCTGCGATCAGATCGGGCTGCCCGAATGCGAGCTGAACCTTGCCCACTGTGTGGCCTTCCTTGCAACCGCCCCGAAGAGCCCCTCGACCACCATGGCGATCAGCGCGGCCAAGCGTGACATCCGCGAGAATGGCCTGCAGCCGGTCCCGCTCTGGCTTCGCGACAGTCATACAAAGTTCAACAAATCGCTTGGGCAGGGAGACACCTACCGCTACAGCCATGATTATCCCGAGGGCATCAGCGGCCAGGAGTTCATGGTGGAACCGCGGGTATTTTTTCATCCCGGTGACGCCGGCGCAGAGAAATCAATCCAGGATCGCCTGGCGCACTGGAAAGAGCTGAAGCGGTCGCGACAGGCGCGCAACCCGGGGAAGGACGCCTGAGAGCCTGCGGTGTGGAGCCTGCGCCGAAAAACGTTGGGTGACTTTATTGCACAAGCGTTGGATTCAACCGATGTTTTTCACGATGAAGATCTCCATCCTCCGGGCTTCCCTCTTCGTGCTGCTGCTGCTGCCAATGACCGCGCTCTCCTCGACCGCTGACTTCACGCTCGGGACGACCGTGGAGGAATCTCCCGGCCTCGACTGGACACTGCCCGAAGGCAGCCTTCTCCACCTGCGGGTCATCGATCTCCAGTTCGTGGCGGTCTTTCTCGATGAGGAACGAAAAATCATCGAGCCGACGCATGATACCGTCATCCTGCAAGGGGAGGAAACCCACAACCGCACGAACCGGGTCCACCGGGTGCTCCGGCGCGGAGACGGGCCCTTTCTGCAAAACCCCCGCCGTCATTCGGCCCCGCACGACTTCTGGCTGCGCATCGTCATCCCAGCGGAGAAGGACGGAAACGATGTGACGGTCTTGCCGCGCCAGCGCTTCACCCAGTAGGGTGGGGCATGAAAAAATGGCTGCAGCAGTGGCTCTTCATCACCCCGGGAGTATTTCTTGCGGCCTGGGCGGTTGAAGGCATCGGCGCCTCGGACTGGCGGGCCCTTGTGCTCGTCGCCGCTGTCCTCGGCGCTCTCAACCTCGTTCTCAAGCCGCTCCTGATCCTGTTTGCGCTGCCGTTTGTCATCCTCACGCTCGGGATTGGTGTCATCGTCATCAACGCGCTCCTGCTCCTTCTGGCGGGTGAACTGGTTCCGGGATTCGAAATCATGTCCTTCTGGTCAGCATTCTGGGGGGGGCTCATTATCAGCATCGTCTCCGGCCTCGCCGCCGCCCTCTTTGGGGATCGTAAGATCAGGGTGACGGGGCGTGTGCATGGTCGCAGTGCCGGAAATGCCTACCCCTCGGGCCGCCGCTCCCGCCGCAAAGATCACGACGTGATTGACGTCTGATGCGCCCCGCAGCGGTGGCCAACGCTCCCCGGCTCTTCCAGCGTTGCCATCCCTCACCCGAAACTTCTCATTGGTACCTTCTCTTGCCGCCGATCGCGGTGAAGTAAATCGATCAGTCAAGAAACAGTCATGGCAAACGATAATTACGATTTGGTCGTCCTCGGCGGCGGCCCCGCAGGCTACGCGGCAGCGATTCGGGCCGGTCAATTGGGCAAGCGAGTGGCCTGTATCGAACTCGAGAGAGCCGGAGGCACCTGCCTGAATTGGGGCTGCATCCCCTCCAAGGCGCTCCTCCAGGCGGCCGAAACGATCGCGAGCATCCGTCGCGCGGGAGATTTCGGGATCTCGGTGGGCGAGCCGACCGTCGATTTCACCAAGGTCATGGGACGCTCGCGGGCCGTCTCCGACCAAATGGCCAAGGGCATTGAATTTCTCTTCAAGAAAAACAAGGTCGAGTATGTGCTCGGTCGCGGTCGGGTATCCGTTCCGGGGATCGTCGAAGTGGTCGAGGGGATGGACAAGGGACGGTTTTTCACGACGCGGAACATCCTTGTCGCAACCGGCTGCCATGCGCGCCGGATTCCTGACCTCGAGGTGGACGGCGAACGCGTCATGACCAGCCGAGAGGCACTCGTGATGAAAAAGCAGCCGAAATCGATCGCGATCATCGGAGCGGGGGCCATCGGAGTGGAATTTGCCTATTTTCTGAATACGCTCGGGACCAAAGTGACCCTGGTCGAGATGCTCGATCGCATCGTTCCGGTCGAGGACGAGGAAATTTCCGCGGCCCTGACCCGCGCCTTCAAGAAACAGGGCATCGACGTTCGGGCCGGGACCAAGGTTGAAAATGTCCAGCCCGGCAAAAAGTCCGTGCAGCTCGATCTTGTGAAGGGCGACAAACGCGAGAATATCGAGGTCGAGTCGGTCCTGCTCTCGATCGGCGTGGTGCCGAATCTGGAAGGCGCGCTCTCCCCGCGGGTGAAGCCGGACCTGGAGCGCGGATACCTGAAGGTCGACGAGAACTACCAGACGACCGTCAAGGGCCTCTTTGCGGCGGGTGATATCATCGGGCCGCCCTGGCTCGCCCATGTCGCCACCTACGAAGCCGTCCAGGCGGTCAACGGCATGTTCGATCACGCCAAGCCGCAGCGGGTGACAGTTTTTCCCGGCTGCACCTACTGCCACCCCCAGATTGCCAGCGTCGGCTTGACGGAGGCCAAGGCGAAAGAGCAGGGCCTTGACTACAAGATCGGCAAGTTCCCCTTCTCCGCATCCGGCAAAGCAGTCGCGATCAATCGCCCGGAAGGTTTTGTGAAGCTCGTTCTCGGCGCCAAACACGGCGAAATCCTCGGAGCACACATCATCGGAGACAACGCCACCGAATTGATCTCGGAGTTCGTCCTCGCGAACAAGGCCGAGATCACCGCTGACGAAATCCATCAGACCATGCACGCTCACCCCACGATGAGCGAAGCTCTCGGTGAGGCCGCCGGCGCCGCCTACAACGAAGCCATTCATATCTGATCTCTGGCTTCCGCACACCGGGGCCGGGCAACGGGCGCTTCGGGTCGGAAAATCATTGACCACCGTCACACGCCCACCCATTTTTCCGCGCTTCTTCTGGCTCCCATAGTGTAATGGATAGCACGCAGCCCTCCGGAGGCTGAAATCGGGGTTCGAATCCCTGTGGGAGCGCCATTTATTGGGCGCGCCGAAGGGATGAGAACGTTCGACGTAGCGAGGCTTCTGGCCGAGCGCAGAGGGGCCGACCGAGCGAAGTGAAGGTCGAGGCGCAGCCGGGCCAATCCCTGTGGGAGCGCCATTTATTGGGCGCGCCGAAGGGAATCCCTCCGCCATCATTTACTATCAGCACGCGACGCCGCGCGGGATCTCGCACCATTGCGACAGCGGCTGCGAGCCCCCGCCGAGGAACACCCAGGAGGTTCCGCCGCGGCCTCTGCCGGCGGAAGAGAAAAATCAACTTGTTTGCGTATGAGTTAACCTTAATCCTGTGGGAGTTGTGCTGGATCGAGAGTTTCCGGCCATTACCCCTGAGCCCCTTCTGATGACCCTCTTCTATTTTTGGCGATGAGCGTAACCCGCCGCGACTTTCTCAAATCATCTGCCACCATTGGCCTCTTCTCGATCGTTTCGCCGGCTTCGGCCTGGGGGCGTGGCGAGCACCGTCCGGTCTCGGCGAACGAGCGGATCCGCTTGGCGGTGATCGGCATCGGCAACCAGGGCGACATGGACCGGCGAGCCCTTCTGGCCTCCGGTTTGTGCGAGGTGGTGGCACTCTGCGATGTGGACCTCGAGGGGGTCCACACCCATCGCACGCGCTATGAGCATCGGCTCACGGACGTGCCTCCGCCGCTGGGGGAGGGCGAAGCCATGCCGACGCAGTATCCACACAAGGCGCGCGCCTTCACGGACTTCCGGGTGATGTTCGACGCCATGGCGGACGAGATCGATGCCGTTCTCATCGCAACACCGGATCATGCCCACTTTGCCGCGACGATGCTGGCGATGTCGCTGGGCAAGCACGTCTATGTGGAGAAGCCGCTGGCCCACACCTTCGGACAGAGTGCGCGCCTGATGGAGTGCGCCGCCCGCACCGGGGTGGTCACCCAGATGGGGAACCAAGGGCATTCAGGAGCGAACTACTTTCAGTTCAAGGCCTGGCGAGAAGCAGGCCTGATTGAGAACGTGGACCGCATCACGGCGTACATGAACCAAGGACGGCGCTGGCATGGCTGGGGTCAGGCCGTCACCAGCTATCCGGTAGAGGATCGGCCTGAGCATCTCCCCTGGGACCAGTGGATCGATGTCGCCGCGGAGCATCCCTACAGTGAGCGTCTCCACCCGCAGGAATGGCGGAGCTGGTTTGACTACGGCAGTGGAGCGTTTGGCGACTGGGGTCCTCACATTCTGGATACCTGTCACCGTTTTCTCGAATTGGGTCTGCCGGAAAAGATCTCCGCGGTGCGCCTCGACGGGGTCAACCCCTTCGTCTATCCGCAGGCCTCGACAATTCGTTTCCAGTTTCCCGCGCGCGGTCCCGGGCTGCCCGCCTGCAAAGTCACCTGGTATGATGGTCAGGAGAACCTGCCTCCGGTGGAGGCGGAACTCGGTGAGCTTGCGACCGATGAGGAAACCGGGGCGACCCATCGCGAACCGATCAAGCTCTCCGCTCCGGGGAAGTTCATCTATGCCGGCGATCTCGTCTTTCACGGGCTCTCACACGAACAGCCGCTCTACATCGTGCCGCGCGAGAAGTTTCTCGAGATGCGCCCGTCGCTGCCCTCGTTCCCCCAGAGAAACTCGAATCACTACACCAATTTCCTTCTCGCGTGCAAAGGCGAAGAGGCGGCGCGCTCGCCTTTCGCGGTCAGCGGCGAGCTGACGCAGGTGTTCAATCTGGGGGTTCTGGCGCAGCGTCTCGGCGGCACGCTCGAATTTGACCGTAAGCAGAAGGTCATCACCAATCACCCAATTGCCCAAGCCCTCCTCGACCCGCCCCCGCGCCCGGGCTGGGAGGAATTCTATCGTCTCTGAGAGTGCGGCCCATGCGCCGCTCTCGATTGATCATCCCATTTCACCGATGAAACGACTGCTCCTTTGCCTGCTTTTCCTGGCTCCCTCCGGCGTCCTTCTGGCCGAAGAGGTCGCATCCAGCCAGACGCCTTACCTCGCGCGTTATGCTTCTCATGAGAGCATCGTCCCGCCGGCGGAAGCGCCCCTCAATACGGAGCCCGAGCCGGATCTCGAAGCGGGTTTTGTCGAACTTTACAACGGCCGCAATCTCGACGGCTGGGTGGCGCGGGGCGGCTACAGCACCTTCGAGGCGGTGGGTGACCGCATCGTCGGAACCTGCGTGCCGGGTTCGCCCAACACCTTCCTCTGCACCGTCCGCGAGGACTTCGGGGACTTCATCTTCACGGTCGATTTGCGATGGGTCGTGGACAGCAACAGCGGTGTGATGGTGCGCGCCCAGCGACGCCCGGGAGGTGATTTCGAGACGATATACGGGCCGCAGGTGGAAATGGAAGGATTCGGCCAGGATCGGGGTTGGTCGGGTGGCATTTACGGGGAGCAGTGGGGCGGCTGGCGCTATCCCCTGTGGCTCGAGTCTCACGCCGACGCCCGCGCCGCCCTGCGCGAGGGGGAGTGGAACCGTCTCACTATCAAGGCGGTGGGTCCTACCATTCAGACCTGGATCAACGGTGTGCCGGCAGCGCACTGGGTGGACGAAACTTTTACGGCGGGCTTTTTTGGGCTACAGGTGCACTCCGGAAGGCAGGGTGAGATCCATTTCCGCCATCCGCGGGTACGCGAACTTCCGGCGAGCGAACCCTCGGTCGAGACTCCTGCTGCCCGATGAGCGAGAAACCCGTCCAGATCGAGTCGATCCGGGAGCGTTCCTTTGGGGGGCGCCTCCTGGGCTATGCGAGGCTGACTGGTCCGGGCTGGTTGCAGTCCGCCGTCACCCTCGGCGGCGGCTCCCTCGCCAGCGCCCTCTATCTCGGTGTCATCGCGGGCTATTCCCTCATGTGGCTGCAGCCGCTGGCGATGCTCTGCGGGGTTGTGATGCTCATGGCGCTGGCACACGTCACCCTGGAGCGGGGTGACTACCCCTTCGAAAGCGTGCGGCGGCACCTCTCCCCCGCGCTCGCCTGGGGCTGGCTTGGTGCGACCGTGATTGCCAACGTCGTCTTCTGCACCGCGCAATCCGCCCTTGGCGTCGCGACGGTGCAACAGAATCTAGGCCTGCGTTCGCTCGATCCTTACGTGATCACGACAATTCTCTCCCTGGTGGCTTTTGTCTCGGCTGCCTTTTACGCATTCGGGAGCACCGCCGTGCGTCGCTTCGAACAGTTACTCAAGCTGCTTGTCGCAGTCGTTATGATCTCCTTCGCTGCTGCCGCGGGGGTTCTTCTTTTCACCGGGCGGATTGATGTGGGTGCGGTTCTCCTCGGGTTCGTGCCCAATCCCGCCGCGCTTTTCCGTCCGGCGCCGTCGCTTGAGCCGCTGATTGCCGCCACGGGCGCTTCGGCCGAGTTTTGGAACGCCCACATCGCGGACTTGCAGCGTAGCCGGGTGATCGCCGCCTTTGGAACGGCGGTGGGCATCAACATGACTTTCCTCCTGCCCTACACACTGTTGCGGCGCGGCTGGACGCGGGTGCATCGCCAGCTCTCACGTTACGACCTCGTACTGGCGCTCCTCGTGCCTTTTTCGATTGCCACCGCGCTCCTCGTGATTTCGGCCTCTTCGGCCTTCCACGCCCAGCACGACGATGTCCTGCAGGCCGATGGGCGCCCCGTGCCGACGCTCGAAGGCAGCTACTACAACCTGCTTGAGACGCGCCTCGCCGCCTTCGGCACCCTGCCAGAGGACCCGGCAGCGGTGCGGGCATTGGCCGATTCCCTGCCCGAGAGCGAACGCCACCTTGCCGCCGCCCTCACGAACCGGGATGCGGAACAGCTCGCCAACACGCTGGCTCCGGTCATGGGGAAAGGGATGGCCCACGCCGTCTTCGGAATCGGCATCCTCGCCATGGTGCTCTCGACGATGATGGTCCACATGCTCATGAACGGATTTGCCATCTCCCAGGCATTCGGCAAACCGGGCGATCCGAAGACCTTTGTTCTCGGGGCGGCGATGCCGGCCCTTCTGGCGATTTTCGCGCCCCTCGCCTGGAGTGGTGACGCCAAGGCCGCCCTCCAGATCCCTGCCGCCGTCATCGCGACTGCGTTCCTGCCTTTGGCCTACCTCGCCATTATCCTCCTCATCAACAGCCGCGCCGTGCTCTCCCCCGAAAGCCGACCGTCGACCGCCATGAATGCCGGGCTCCTCGCCGCGGGCGGGATTGCGACCTTCGCTTCGGTCTGGCTTCTCTCCCATGGCGGTCTCCCCGGTCTCGTCGGAATCGGCGGGTTGATTCTCTTCGGAGTGCTGGGACTGACCGGCTTTCGCCGCCATGCGCGCAACTTGATGGACTCGCCACGATGAAGTTTGGAGTGATCGGAACCGGGATGATCGCCGCTTTTCACGCGCAGGCGATTCGTGCGATGGAAGGCGCGGAACTGGGCGGCGTGTGTGGAACGAGCGCGGCGAAATCCGAACGCTTTGCGCGCGAGCACGGCGGTCGTCCCTATCCCTCGATCGAGGCGATGCTGGCAGATCCCGGGATCGAGATCGTGACGATCGCAACGCCTTCCGGCGCTCACCTCGCACCCGCCCTCGCCGCCATCGCGGCGGGCAAGCATGTCCTCGTCGAAAAGCCACTTGAAGTCACGACCGCCCGTATCGACGATCTCATCACAGCCGCCGAGGAGGCCGGGGTGGTGCTCGCGGCGATTCTCAACCGTCGTTTCCACCCCGCGTTGGACGCCTTCAAGGCGGCCGTCGACGCCGGCCGCTTCGGGCGCCTCACCTCGGCCTCGGCCTATGTGAAGTGGTATCGGGATCAGGCCTACTACGACTCGGCCCCCTGGCGTGGCACGTGGAAACTGGATGGGGGTGGGGCCCTCATGAACCAGTCGATTCACACCATCGATGCCCTCCTTTACCTCGCCGGTCCTGTCGCCTCGGTCCAGGCCAGCACCGCCTGCCTGGCACACGACGGAATCGAGGTCGAGGACATCGCCGTGGCCCTCGTCGAATTTGCCAATGGCGCTCGGGGGGTGATCGAAGGGAGCACCTGCACCTGGTCCGAACAGGGGCACCCCGCGCGGGTACAGCTGGCGGGCACCGAAGGCTCGGTCTTTCTCGCCGACGAGACCTTCGAGGTCTGGGATTTCAAGCACCCGGCGGAGGAGGACGCAATGATCCGGTCCCGTCACCTCGGATCGGCCGGTGGCGGTGCCGGCGCGAACGACCCCAAGGCGATCGGTTTTCTCCAGCACCAACGCAACTTCGAGGAGGTCGTGGCCGCGATCAACGCAGGGCGCACGCCCCGCACATCCGCCGCCGAGGCCCGTCGAAGCGTGGAACTCATCGAGGCGATCTACGCCTCAGCGCGCAAGGACGGCGCCAAGATCCCACTCATCTGACCCACGAACCTTTCCATCATGATTCTTTCTGGATTCACTGACGAGGCGGGCCCTGATGTCGATAGACAGATCCGGGCTACGCGAGCCCTCGGCTGGACGCACCTTTCCGCCCGCACGATCGAGGGGAAGAATCTCCACGATCTCCCCGAGGCCGACTTCACCCGCGTTGCCGATCTCCTCGAGAAGGCCGGCGTTCAAGTGATCGAATTCGGTTCCCTGATCGGCACCTGGGGCAAGTCGATCCATTCTGATTTCGACCTCACCCGCACCGAAATTGACCGGGCGATCCCGCGGATGCAGAGGCTCGGCACCCGTCTCGTCCGCATCATGTCCTACGCCCAGGAACCCTGGGGCGAAGACCAGCACGAGGCCGAGCGCTTCCGCCGCCTGCGCGAGATCGTGCAACGCTTTGCCAGCGCCGGCCTGCAGGCGGTGCATGAGAACTGCATGAACTGGGGAGGCTTTTCCCCGTCTCACACCCTGCGTCTGATCGAGGAAGTGCCGGGGTTGAAGCTGGTTTTCGATACCGGCAACCCGGTCTTTCAGCGCGACCGCTCCAAGCTGGAACCCCATCCGTGGCAGGACGCTCTCGAGTTCTACGAACAGGTGCGGGAACACGTCGTGCATGTGCACATCAAGGACTGTCTGAACCCGCCGGAAGGCGAAACCGAGCCCGCCCGTTATTGCATGCCCGGCGATGGGCAGGCGCGCCTGCGGGAGATTCTCGCCGCACTCCTCGCCGACGGTTATCAGGGAGCCTTCGCCATCGAGCCTCATATCGCGACCGTGTTCCACGCACGGAACGACCCCGGCGAGGCGGATCTCGAAGAGCGTTTCGAGAGCTACGTCGCTTATGGCCGCGCCTTCGAGCGCCTCCTTGACGAGGTTCTCACTTCGGTCAAAACCCCACCTTCAGACGCTCGCTGAGCCGCACGGTCCGCAAGGGTGGCGCGTTTCGGTCGGCAGGGGCGTACCCCAGAGCGGGTCGAAGATCGAACGCAGCCATCGCCGGCTGCGGTGCCTGCCGGTCGGGGTTCGGCTCCTCGTTCCAGGTGCCTACTGATTATCCCGGTCGCGTTCGATCTGCTTCAGGAACGTATCGACACTCCACATGCTGCCCGGAAGCCGGTAAATGATCTTCCCGGAGGGGCTGATAAGGGCGGTTGACATGGTGTGGCGCACGATCTGTTCCTCGTCTGGCTCGGCCAGTACGCCCATCTGCTTCTTCATGGCTTCGACGACGTCTGCCGGTCCGCCGAGGAGGTAGTGCAGGGAGCTGTCGATGCCATTCGTCCGGGCGTAGGTGGTCCAGATGCCGGGTGTGTCATAATCGGGATCGAGGGTGATCGAAACCAGCTTCACGTCGTCCCAGCTCCGTTCCTTCACCTGTTCAGCGAGTTGGATCATGCGCGTGGTCGAGGCCGGACACATGTTCTGCATCGTGCAGCGGGTGAAGACAAAGTTCATGATGACGTAATTTCCCCGGAGCGATTCGCTTTGGAAGAGGTCGCCGTTCTGATCCCAGAGGGCGAAAGGAGGCATGTTTTCCCCCACTGACCGGAAAGCGCCTCGACCGCGCCGGAAGGTATCGCGTTTGAGGTCTTCCCCGATGCGGGTGAGAATCCCGCCTTCGGCCGGATCATTGGGAAAGATCCGCTCCAGGTACCACACCGGCCCCTGCCTCACGAGATTTCCGCGAAAGGCGTCTCCCGTCGCCGCAATCGCGATATCCCCGGGACCTGCCTGAACGACCCGGACCTCGGCCTCGTCCTTCAGCTTCACCTCGAGAGACGCTTCTGCTGCCTTGATCGCGGTCACCGTGCCTTCCACCGGCTTGGCGGGGAGCGATGCTGTTGCTGAGAAAGCGGCCATTCCGATGGCCAGAAACCCGATCAAACCGGTCAAACGACGATGTCGTGGACGGGCATCCAGGCCCAGAACGAAAGGATTACGTACCATAAACAAAACTAATGAGCTTTATAATGCCCTTTAAGGGAACCTGCTAATAAGGTTCTGCCGGGGGTAGGGGATTGTCAATTACGGGTCGATACGGACCTTCAGTTGGGTCCGTGAGTGAAGAGACCCCGTCTGGTCGCGGACTACCGGTATGTTGTCCCGCCTGAAATATCGCCACCCGGGCTATCAAGCTTTCCTCTCCGGCTACACGTTTTTCGTTTTCGGCGTGACGTTGTGTTTGCTCTACGCAGGGGGCTTTACGACCACCATCCAGGCGGGCATGGTCTTTCCGGACTGGCCGTTTTCGAACGGTTCCCTGAATCCTCCCGGCTGGACGACAGATCAGGCCATGCTGGCGGAACACAGC
>CAZVQJ010000044.1:0-16224 GCA_964629165.1 uncultured Puniceicoccaceae bacterium | reverse complement strand
GCGGGATTGCGAGCCAACTTCTCGTTTGCCTCGTCGCGTGCATATCCGCCCGACAGCGCGACTACGCGCACAACGTTCGGATGTTGCCGACACGCTTCGTAAAATCCCGCTTCTTCCGGCAGGGTCAGCTTGAAAATGACCGGTTCGTCCGCGCCGAGGGAGGCGAGCTGGCAGAGGAGCGAACCCCGTAACAAACGTTCCGCCTCAGCCTTGTCCGACGAGTCGACATCCACCTCCGGTTCAATGATCGGCACGAGCCCCGCCTCAAGGATGCGCCGCCCATAAGCGAATTGCTGCTCCACGACTTCATCGATCGCGGAGAAATTCGCCTCATGGATGACCGAACGCATCTTTGTCCCAAAAATCCCGGCTGATTTCGCCCGGGCAAGAAGGCCCTCCAGCTTCGTCATCTCCTTCATCAACTGAACCCCGTCGCGAATTTCCTCCAACCCCTGGTCCACCTTCAGAAACGGGACAATCCGTTTGCCCTGCCAGAGATATTCGGCCGTGGCGCGACCCTCGACCGAGCGATCCATCGTCGCCTCGAAGAGAATCGCCCCGAGGATCCTCCGGGAGTCAAATGCGCGGTTCGACAGGATCCGGCTCCGCATCTCGTGAACGAGGGCGAACATCTCCTCCTCGCCGGAATAGGCGCCTTCCGCCACCCCGTATGCGTTGAGTGCTTTGGGCGTGGAACCTCCACTTTGATCAAGCGCGGCAATGAAGCCACTGTCATGGCGTATCCGCTTCAGTTGTTCCTCAAAATCAGACATCGCAGAATCGGCTGGTGGACGAATCAAGCAAGATCCCGAACGTAATCCTCCCCATCCGGATTGTCCAATCGCCGCCCTCATCGATCGTCGCGGTGCGGGATCCTTGCGCCGGCAGCTTCGTCTCCTACGAGATCATCCCAAATCCAATCCCGTGACTACGGCATCAACTCGGCGATGGTCTGATCCAGATCGCTGGCGTTGATCGGCTTGATCAGGTGAGCGGAGAATCCGGCGGCACGCGAGCGGGCGATGTCCTCCTCCATCCCGTAGCCACTCAACGCAATCCCCGTCAGGTCGGGTTGTTGTAGGCGCAGTGTTCGCATGAGGCTGTAGCCGTCGCGGTCAGGAAGGCCGATGTCCGTCACGAGCAGATCAAAATAGAGACTCTCTGCTTTCGCCAAGGCCTCTTCGGTGGACGCGGCAGAGGTGATTTCGTATCCACGCCGGGTCAGGAGAATTTCCAGAGCCTGTCGGGTCGGCGTATGATCTTCGACAAGAAGGATGCGGGTTCTTGTCGCGGGGTCCGGAGTTGTCGTCCCCCGGGCCGGCGAAATCGTGCGCATCGCTGCCGCCCTCTCTGCCTCCTTTGCCGTTTCGGTTGGAGCGAGCGGGAGCTCCACCCAGATCGTGGAACCTTTGCCCGGACCCGCGCTGTCGGCATGAATCTCGCCGCCGTGCAGCCTCACAAGCATGCGGGCAAGCGCCAGTCCCAGTCCGAGACCACCAAAACGGTGCGGGCCGGACTCGGCATGATCGCCCTGCGTGAAGGAGTCGAAGACCCGCTGGAGTTCGGCGACCGTCATGCCGATCCCCGTATCCCGACAGCGCACAAGAATGCGATCTTCCCCCTTCATCTCGCTCTCGACCACGATGTGCCCGCCTTCGGGAGTGAATTTGACGGCATTGCGGAAGATATTCCAGAACACCTGAGGCAGTCTCGCAGCGTCGCCCAGAACATGATGCTGCTCCGTGCAACAGTCGATCTGGATCGTGATCTGTTTTTCTTCCACTTCCGGACGCACCGAGACGAGCGCCGTATCGATTACCTGATGCAAGTCGAGGCACTCGCGGGTCAGGGCCAGCTTGCCCCGCACGATGCGCGTGAGATCAAGGAGGTCGTCAATGAGCCGCGCCTCCATCTCAACGTTGTGGCGAATCGTCTCGAAGTCGGCCCGCACTCTCCGTGGAAGTTCGGGGTCTTCGGCCCCTTCACTGGCCAGCAGGAGGACCGGATTCAAGGGCGTTCGCAGCTCGTGCGAGAGCGATGCCAGAAAATCGTCTTTCGCCCGGGAAGCGGCGATCGCCTCGTCGCGCGCATGCGCGATCTCCTGCTCGGCTTGCCTCCGATCAGTGATGTCGTTCCGCACGGAAACAATGCCGATCACCGTGCCCTCCAGATCCACATCCGGCACATAGTTGATCTGCATCCAGCGCCGCCCCTGCTGCGGATGATCGACCTCCAGCTCAAACTGGACGCTTTCTCCCCCAAGCGCCTTCTTGAGATACGGGCGCAGGCTTTCCAGCTCCTCCGCCCCAATCAGCTCTTCAAGCTGCCGACCCACGCACTGTCCCGGAACAATACCCACATAGTCGGCGCTGAGCCGGTTCATGAAACGCAAGCGGAGATCGCGATCGAGACGCGTGAGGTAAACCGGAGCATAATCGGTCACCAGGCGGAGCTGTGCTTCGCTATCCTGCAATGCGACCACCGACTGCTGCGTTCGCTCGAGCATCCGGTTGAAGGCAAGAGTCAGCTGACCAAGCTCATCGTTGCCATACTGCTGCGCGCGCAGCGACCAATCCTCCCGCTGAGTAATGGAGGAGGCAATATGGGAAAGCTCGAGCACCGGCTTCGCGAGCACGCGACGAATGACGGATGCCAGAAACCAGGATACGACGATCGAACAGAGCAGAACCACGAGAACCACCAGCCCAAATGCCCGCGTCCGCCCACGCATCTCGGCGAGCGATACCTTCATGCGCAGGGTGCCCAAGCGCCGGTCGCCTTCAAGGACAGGCTCGATCACATAGGCGTTCCCGGCGAAAATATGCGTTCCCGGCGGGTATTGGAGCACCTCGTCGCTGAGGGTGTCCGTTCCCGCCTGATAGCTGGCCAGAATTTCCCCCTCGGCGTTCCAGAGAGCGGCTGCGACAACCTGCTGTTCCGCGCGCAGGGCACTGAGGATCTCCGCCGCCGCCTCCTCATCCCCGAATGCCAACGCGGCGGTACTGTTGTCCGCCGTCATCTGCGCGATCGTGCGCATCGTCTGGCCGAGATTGTTGCGCGAATCCAGATACTGGAGCGTAAGGAAAACCGAGCACGCGACTAGCACCGCCACCGCACTGGTCAGGACCATTGCCAGACGTAGTTTTTTTTCGATCGGCATGTTTCCGAATGAACTCATCGCAGATACCCCTCCTCACCGACGATGTGCGCAATGCGAAGTAGTTTGGAGCTGAGGATGAGGTCTGCTTCGTGAACCCTTTCCAACTGTATCTCGAGGCGCAAACGGCGATCAATCGTCACCAGTTCGACCGCTCCGCCAGCGTCCAGGAATCGGCTCCAGTCCGCCACCGTCAAGATCGGATACCGGCGGGCCTCTGAGAGGATCCTCCGGATTCGGCGGCCCTCCGATCCACTGATAAAAAGGATATGGCAGGATGAAATCTGATGCAGGGAACGCAGCCGCCGAACCTCCAGCGGGCGACCATCGACCTGCTCCCCATCCACCAGAGAATCAATCACGGGGCCAAAAGGATCCTCCCCCAGTATCCCAATCACAATCGGCGATTGGGGCGTCTCAAAAGTCCCCTCAGGCCATCGCACAAAGCTGGGCAGATTATAGAGAAAGGTCGCTTTGACATCAAACTCTCCCTTTGGCTGAGCCCCCAGCGTGACCGCTGTGCACGTCAGCAAGTGGATCAGGATCAAGGTGATCCAGGATTGAACGGAAGGTCCCATCATAGAGGAACGCCGTGAAGAGATCGTTTTTCCGCCTTCCACCATCGCGCGGCCTGCCGCACATCACGGGATGCCCCGCAGGGATGCCGGGCGATCAGACGACAGTTCGACAGACGCAATCCGGGAAACATGATAAAAAGCTGTGGAGACTTCGTGAACGATTCTGCGGAAAACGCAACCGTTGAACGACCGTCCGATTTCTCCATGTTCAGGCACCGATACCGGCCACCGGGGTGGCAGAAAGGTAGCCTCCCTGCGTTGAATCTTTCGGTGCTTTTCCCATAGTGGGGGCGATGGACGCGCTGCCATCCCGGAATGTATTCAATCGACCACTCAAGCCGTGTTCGACCTCGCCGATGACCGGGTTTTTCCGGAACGGATACTGTGACACCTGTGCCGGAGACGCTGGCTGCCATACCGTTTGCGTCGAGGTGACGGAGGCGTTTCTCGAATACAGCAAGCAGACCGGAAATGATCTCTCGACACCACAGCCCGCATACGATTTTCCGGGGCTCCAGCCGGGCGATCGCTGGTGTGTCTGTGCGACCCGCTGGCTGGAGGCGGTGAATGAGGGATACGCCGCCCCTGTCGTGCCAACCGCGACCCATCAACGAGCGCTCGAGATCATCCCGCTCTCCCTCCTCGAGAAGCACGCGACCTTCTAGGCGCCCGGTATCAGCCGCCGTTCCCCCCGCGGAGGAATGCACTCGACCTGTGGAAACGGTGGATTCATAAGAGGAAATGCGTTCGTTGAGCGGCTGGCAGCCGCTTCCTCTCTCCTCTCCGTCCCCGTTGTCTCCATGAAAAAACGAATCATTATCTGCTGCGATGGTACCTGGAATGATCTTGAAATGCGCTACATCACAAATGTCGGCCGGGTTGCGCAGGCACTCCTCCCCGAAGGCCGTGACGGCGTTCCCCAGATGATCTATTACGACGACGGTGTCGGCGCGGACAGCTCCGGCCTGAGTCGATTCATCGATGGCGGCGTCGGCATCGGACTCGAACGAAACATGTATGAGGCCTACCGGTTCCTCTGCTTCAATTTCAACGATGGCGAGACCGAGGAGGAACGGGACGAGGTGTGCCTCTTCGGTTTCAGCCGGGGCGCCTACACCGTCCGCAGCCTCGCCGGCATGCTCGGTCGCGTCGGTCTCGCCCGCCGGGAGAACCTGCTTCACATTCCTCAGGCTCTCACCGCTTACCGGAGTGGAAAACGGGCTTCCCAAGATACCTTCCTCGCCGCCTGCAGCCGCGTGATCCCGGTCGATCTGCTCGCCTGCTGGGATACCGTGGGCGCACTCGGCATTCCAGACAAGATTCCGCTCCTGCCCTTCGATAATATCGCCCGGAAAAAATACGAGTTTCACGACACCAACCTCGGTCCCCACGTGCGCCTCGCCCTGCATGCCGTCGCAATCGATGAACGCCGAAAGGAATTTGAAGTCACCTGCATGGAGAAACTTCCCGATGCCCCCGCTCACCAGACCCTGAAACAAGTGTGGTTTCCGGGAGATCATGGCAGCGTTGGCGGCGGATCCTGGGAGAAACGCGGACTTTCCAACCGCGCACTGCGTTGGATCCTGAACGAAGCGGCGGAACACGTCGGTCTCGGAGTTGACCTGGAACGCCTTGCCGACAAGGCAGTGAGCGATGGAAGCGTCTACTTTGATCCCGCCGTCAGCTTCATCTATGGCAAGAAGAACCGCACCCTGGACTGCACGATCAGCGACCTCGATCCCTCCGTCATCAGGCGATGGAAGGAACATCGCGATTATCGGCCTCCGCGGCTCAAGGCGAAATTCGGCAAGAAGCTTGAAGCGACCGTTATCGATGATATCCGCCAACCCCCTGCCAAATTGACAACTCTCGCGCCGGGAGAGACCGCCCATGCACGCGTTCTCGCTGCGACGCAACGAAACCGGACGCGGATCCACCTTGAGAAGGATGCCCGCTATGTCGTCCGTATCTCGACTCTCCAGGTCTGGAAGGATGGCGATCTGGATCCGTGCGGCGTGCTCGGATGGGAACTCGATGCTCCCGCCGATGCGCTCAAACCATGGAAGGAAGGCAAACGCCATCAGTTCAACTCGGTCCAGCGGGCGATGATCAAAGCAGCCCAGCAAAAGCGCGTCGTCCGGGAGGCCCCCTGGTTTGCCATCCTCTACGCCATCGACGACGACGACTTCAACCCTCTCCCCCTCAGCCCGGAGAAAGACGCGCCTTCCTGTCATCGGAGCGGTTTCGCGGCCTCCCGCAACGGCGAGCTTGTCTTCGCCGCCAACGACCTCGCCTCACGCTGGGATCTGATCGACAAATACGATAACAACCAAGGTTGGATCTGGCTCGAGGTACACCGGGAAAAGCCATGAGATGACACGGGAGTCTCCAGGCGAAGAGAGCCGCCGGGAAAGCCCCGGACCGAGCACAATGATGGCCGATCGACGCCTGCTTCTATGGAAGCTCCACCACGCGATAGAAGCGCGTTTCCGTGCTCTTCTCCGTCAGGATTTCGAAATCGCTCAGCAGAGTGCGCGAGTCGGGAGTATACCGCTCGACTCTCTCAGCGCCGGGGAGTGGGAACGGAATCGTCTCCCAGCTCATGAGGTCGGTGGACACCTGTAGCTCGTAGCTGAACGAGGGAAGCATCTCGATCGAAGACAGCGGCTGGTAGAGGTGATAGTTCCGCCAGGGAGCGAGGTCGGGTGCGTTCATGTAATCGTTATCCAGATACACCGAGCGCACGTATTCTTCATCAAAACCACGGATGAAACCCTCCCCGACCCAGAGGCTGAACCAGGACCACCAGGTCCCGTGAGTACGCACGCTGTGACCTTCCGGCGGGGTGCCCGATTCCGTCAGGGCGAGGAGTTTCTTCCCTCCAAAAAGTTCGGTCATCTCCTGCCATTGCCCGCTCATGCTCGCGCCGAGATCGCTATAGATATCGATCCCGACAATATCTACGTAGCTGTCTCCAGGATACCACATGGGGCTACCCATCTCGTGGGTGTAGACCCAGATAAGGTTGTCGAGATCGTGGTGAACGGTATAGCGGTCGTACATCAGTCTCCAGAGCTCAATGAAGGCCTCTTCGCCGGCCGCACCCCACCAGAACCACCCGCCGGCGGCTTCGTGCAGGGGCCGCCAGAGGACCGGGATATCGGCTTGCTGGAATTTCTTCAGCTCCTCGGCAATGACGTCCATATCGCGCATGAGCAGCTGAAAACGTTCGCCCCCGGGGTCCGCCAGGGCAGCGGCCAGATCGAAAGTCGTGGCATGGGTATAGAAACCGCTCCACCACAGCCGATCGGGCTCCTCATCGATGAGGTCGATGGGAGCATTCCAGTGCCACATGAGGGAGACGATGCCGTTGTTCTCCTCGTGCCACTCGATCCAGTTTTCGCTGTTCTCGAGACCGCCAGCAGGCTGGGTGCCGTGCTCACGTCGGGAAGGTGAATAATCGATGAAATCAAAACTGCCCAATGCCGGCATGACCCCGAGAATGTCCGCCAGATACCGGAGTTCACCGAGGTCCTGCTGGCCCACGAGGACGCGACGACCGTAGAGGTCGATGAGGTAGTCATGCAAGTTCCGGGTTGTGAGGGAAGCATCGGGATTGCTCAGCCACCGCGGGGGCAGGTCCGGCGGCTCGATCATCGCCGGAATGAACTCGATGTAATCAATGATATACCAGCCCCACGAGCCCCCGATGGAGGCCGTGTTCTCGCCCTCGAGGAGCAGGATCTGGCCACCATTGTGGCGATCGAATGTACTTCCGATTCCGGGCAAGAGGCCATTGAGCGGTGCCCCATTGATGGTCAATCCATAGCCTTTTTCACCCTCGGGTGTGCTGAAGCCGACGACAACATCATAGAGCCCGGCTTCCGCCGTGAAGGAAAAGGCTGCATGGTTCTCCGCGCTGTTGTCGAAGCCAGACAGATAGCCGGCGCCGGAATAGCCGTCCTGCGTTGTGTCCAGGATAACGGAGCCAACAAGTTCGGCGTCTTCGGCAGCAAGATGCACCGTTTCGGCCGCATGGGCCATGGAGAGGAAACCTGCAGGCAGCATACAGGTGACGAGGAGAAGGGGTAGCCTCATGGTGATTGGGGAATGGCCCGGCCGGTAAGGGGCCGCTCTTGGATGGGGAGCGTGGGGAAGTAGAAAACACGATCAGGTACAGCTGGGACCGAGTCGTCAAGGATTGGCCGGACAAGTGAAGACCCACGTGGGCATTCCGTTGACGGCTCCTTTTTTCGCCATGCCGGTACGAACCGGAAGGATGCGGTTAACGGTCGGATCGCACACGAATACGAACCACGCAGCGTATTCGTTCGGGCAAACGATTAGCGGACAGCGCAACTTTCCTCCGCCAGACGGATGGAGTGAATTTCCCCGATCCTCAAAACGATCCGGAAAACCGCTAGTTTTCGATGCCGCGCCGGGCACCCACGTTCTGCGTGTAATAATGTTTCACCTCACGCATCTCCGTCACGAGGTCGGCCTTTTCAATCAATTCCTCTGCCGCCCGACGGCCCGTCAGGACCAGTTCAACACCCGCCGGCTTGCGCTCAACCAGTTCCAGAAGCGGCTGAAGCGGCAGGAGCCCGAACCACACCGCCATGTTGATTTCGTCGAGAATAACGATATCAAACGCGCCGGAAAAGACGGCCGCGGTGCCCTTTTCCCAGCCCGTCTTCGCCAGCGCAATCTGCTCGGGCTTGAGCTTGTCACGATAGACCCAGCCGGGGTCGCCATATTGCTCGAGGGTGACCCCCGGAAGATTCGGCACAGAACGCAATTCGCTGTAGTCCTGCCCTTTCATAAACTGCCCGATATAAACCTTCAGGCCAAATCCCGACGCCCGCAGCGCAAGCCCAAAGGCCGCCGTCGATTTTCCTTTTCCCTCACCAGTATAAACCTGCACGTATCCTCGTTCCATTTCAGAAGGGCTTACTACTCTGAAGTCAAAGTTTCCAGCTTTTCCGTCCAGCCGCAGCTCGCCGCTTCTGGCGCAGATCGAGGTCCCCAATGCATCCTCACGCCCCGCGCCACACCCATTCTTCAACCGCTCGGAGGAGCATGGATTGCGCGCTCCCCCTTCAGCCCGGAGGTGGAGGATCCAGGGCACTGCCCTCTCTGAGGTCCTCTCTCTGTCCCGACTAAATCATCAAATATAGTTGACGGATCTAATCCTATTAATTCAGTAGGATATCAATGAAACTTTCGAAGAAGGCGGAATACGGGCTACGCGCACTCATCAACCTGGGCATTGCCCAAGAGGTGGGACATGCACGCGTGGCGGCCGGGACTCTCGCGCGGGCCGACAACCTGCCCTTGAAGTTTCTCGAACAAATCCTGATCCAGCTCCGCCATGCTGGTTACGTGGACACGCTGCGCGGCAAAGGCGGCGGGTATTTCGTGGCCAAGTCGACTTCCGAGATAAAGATGGGCGAAATTGTGCGGTTGCTGGACGGACCCTTGGCGCCGATCGGTTGCGCAAGCAGGACTGCCTACGAGCGCTGTTCCTGCCCGGATGAAACCCACTGCGGGTTGCGCATGCTGATGATTGATGTCCGCAACGCCGTCTCCAACATCCTCGACCGCTACACCCTGCACAATGTCGTCGAAATCACTCTACGCAAAATCCGCCGGGATGGAGTCGGCCACTATTTTCTCACTGAACACGACACCCTACCGGTCCCTCCACTGGAGAATCCGGCCGATCCGGCTGACGGATTTCTAGCCGAACTTAAACGTCGAGCATGAACACTTTCACGCCAGCACCCTTCGATTCCCCATCGCAGACTTCCGCCACGACCGCACCGGACTGGTTGAAGCTGACGAAGCGTTACGTCGATGAACTCGAGTATGGCCAGGTCATCTTGACGATTCACCAAAGTCAGGTGATCGAGGTTCAAAAGACGGAGCGCACCCGGTTGATACAGCCGAAACGCTCATAAACCGTGTAGGCGGTCTCGCTGCGCGCCCTTTTCGCCGACCGGAGATATATCTGGAGGCGTCCCTCCCATCTACCATGATATCCACTCCGGGAGTCCGATGACTCCCATCCGCTGACCGGTCCACCGGAAGCTGGTTTCCCTTGAGAAAACCAGCTATGCACACGCAAACAAGGCTTCTTCAAAGCCCTTCACTGAGATTCACCCTATGGGCCGTTGGGCTGTTCGGTTTCAGCCCACTTCCGGCACAGCCGGCCGACCGCGAAATCCCGGCACTCCGCGCCGAATTGGCGGCGATCGAGGCACGGCTCGAATCACTCGAGCTTCCATCGCCCCCACTCTCGTCAGGGCCTGTCGCCGGCGTCAGCTTGCAGGTGGACCGCCGGGGACTCGTCGCCGAATCGGCCGACAAAACATTCGAGATCCGGGTGCGTCCGCGCGTCCAGATCGTCGCCAACCTGTTTCCCGACGAGGAAAACGGCAACAGCGGCTTCACGCTCCGCCGGGTTCGGCCCGTCTTCGAGGGCAAGGCCGGCCCTCTCTCCTGGCGATTCTCGCCGGAATTCGCGGGCACTGTCCGCATCATTGACGCCTGGGCACAATTGTCGGTTCGCGAGAACTTCTCGCTCCAGGCCGGCAAGTTCAAAGGACCGGTTGGCTACGAGCGTCTGCAGTCCTTTACGCACACCCTCTTCATTGAGCGGGGACTTCCGAGCGTACTCACGCCCTCGCGTGAAATCGGTCTGCAACTGAACGGGTCCGCCGGTGATGGTCTGATTGAATGGACGCTAGGTGCCTACAACGGGACGCTCGACGACACCGACCAATCAAATAACGCCAACCTCCACGGCAACGATCTCGATTATGGAGTCCGGCTATCCACGACGCCCTTTCGGAGCCAGAAAAGTGCCCTGGCCGGACTCACCGTTGGCGTCGCCGCCACGATCGGGAAAGAAAACACCACGATCGCCGACGCCGACCGCGATCAGCGAATCCGCTACCGGACGTCTGGGCGCGGCACCTTCTTCCGATACACCGAGGGCGTGGTGATCGACGGAGAACGTGAGCGGCTGAATGCTTTTCTCAGCTGGTATCGCGGCCCGTTCGGTCTGCTCGCGGAGTATCTGCGATCCTCCTACGATCTCACCCGCGAGACAAACCGCCAAACGGTGGGCACCGATGCCTTCACCATACAGCTCGGATGGGTCCTTACGGGGGAGAACGCATCCTACGGAGCGGTTCGCCCGAAGCGGCCTTTTGATCCGGCCAACGGCCATTGGGGCTCCCTCGAAATTGCCGTGCGTTACGGGGTGCTCGAAGTGGGCGATGAAGCCTTCAGAGGCGATCTCTCGACCCGCCTTGCGCACGCCAATGCCATACAAAGAGCCGAAAGTGTGGGCATCGGTCTGAACGGGAACCTCACGGAGAACCTGCGTTTCTCACTCAACTATGAAGAGACCCACTTCTCCGGACTCGGTCCCGACCGGGACACCGAGAAGGCCGTCATCTCGTCGTTTATCGTCCACTTCTAAAAGCGTTCAACACGCATCACCACCTATCCAAATCAGATGATCCCATGAAGATTCAAAAATTACTCACCGTCAGTTTGATCGGAGCTGTTGTCGCGAGCAGCGCGCTCGCCGCCGATCGTACTTTGCTTAATGTCTCTTACGATCCTACGCGGGAATTTTACGCGGAATACAATCCGTGGTTCCAGAAACAGTGGAAAGCAGAGACCGGTGAAGACCTCCGAATCCGCCAGTCCCACGGGGGCGCGGGCAAACAGGCACGAGCCGTGATCGACGGGCTCAAGGCGGATGTCGTCACACTGGCCCTCGCCCACGACATCGACGCCATTTCGGAGCAAACCGGCAAGATCCCTGCGGACTGGCAATCGCGCCTCGCCAGCGGAAGCGCGCCCTACACATCGACCATCGTCTTCCTTGTCCGCAAAGGGAACCCCAAGGGCATTCGGGATTGGGATGACCTCGCAAAGCCCGGCATTGAAGTGATCACGCCGAATCCGAAGACATCGGGCGGAGCACGCTGGAACTACCTTGCGGCGTGGGCCTACGCGAGCGATGCGTTCGACGGAGATGAAGCGAAGATAACGGACTACATCTCCCAACTCTATCGAAACGTCCCCGTGCTCGATTCGGGGGCTCGCGGTTCGACGACGACCTTCGTTCAACGGGGGATCGGCGATGTTCTTCTGGCATGGGAAAACGAGGCATTCCTCGCACTCAATGAACTTGGCCCCGACGAATTCGAGATCGTCGTGCCGTCGATCAGCATTCTCGCGCAACCGCCCGTCACCGTTGTCGATGGCAATGCCGGCCCCGCAGGCAATCTCGAAGCGGCCCGGGCTTACCTGAAAGGGCTCTACTCACCCTTTGCCCAGAAGCTCGCCGCCAAGCACTACTACCGGCCATTTGAGCCGGCGCATGCCGATCCCGACGATATCGCACGCTTCCCAGAGGTGAAGCTTGTCACGATCGACGAGGCGTTCGGTGGCTGGCAGGCCGCTCACGAGCGCCATTTCAAGGAGGGTGGCCTCTTCGACGAAATCTACCTCAGCGGTAAATAGAGAGCATCTGTTCTTCGGCAATCCGTGCCAAGTTGAGAGCACAACCCTTTACCTGACATGACCGAAACCCTTGCCTCCCATCCGCGCCGGGCCCGCCTTCCGGGGTTTGGCCTCACGATGGGGCTGACGCTCAGTTATCTCAGCCTGATCGTGCTCATTCCACTCTCGGCCATCTTTATCCGGGCGTCGGGGCTGGGAATCGACGGGATCTGGGAACAGTGGATGCAGCCTCGGGTGATCGCCGCCCTTCGGCTGTCCTTCGTCACGGCCCTGATCGCCGGTCTCGTCAATGCGGTGGGCGGAACCCTCGTGGCATGGGTGCTGACTCGCTATTCATTCCCCGGCCGGCGACTGGTCGATGCGGCCATCGATTTGCCTTTTGCACTGCCCACCGCTGTGGCAGGGATCTCCCTGACGGCTCTCTACAGCCGCAACGGCTGGTTGGGAGGGCCGATCGAGGCCGCCGGCCTGAAGGTGGCTTTTGCCCCGCCTGGCATCGTCATCGCCCTCATCTTTATCGGACTTCCGTTTGCCGTCCGCACCGTTCAGCCCGTTCTCGAAAGCTTCGAAGCAGAACTGGAGGAAGCTGCGGCAATGCTCGGTGCCACCCGGCTGCAAACGATCCGAATGGTGATCATTCCGACCCTCCTGCCCGCCATCCTCACCGGGTTCGCCCTCTCGTTTGCCCGCGGAATCGGGGAATACGGCTCAGTCGTTTTCATCTCGGGCAATATGCCAATGCGCACCGAGATCGCACCCCTTCTGATCGTGACTCAACTCGAACAATACAACTACGCCGGCGCGACCGCCATCGCCGTCGCGATGCTCCTCATCTCGTTTTCCTGCCTCTTCGCAATCAATCTCCTGCAACGCTGGTCTGCCCGGCGCCTCGGTTATTGAGACGCATCTATCCAGACACGCACGCGCTCCCCACTGGACCGCGTTCCCCTGAATCCCCTGCCACTTCCATCTTTCAACATGTCCGGAAACCTTCCGCCTTCCACTCGACGCCGGGGACCCGCGCCCCGCGCCGTGAACGATCCGCGCTGGATGCGCTGGTCGCTGCTCGGGTTCGCCTTCATCTTTCTGGCGCTGCTGCTGGTCGCGCCGTTGATCGCCGTGTTTGCCGAGGCCTTCCGCAAGGGGACTGAAGCCTTTTTCGCAGCTTTTCGCGATCTCGATGCCCTCCATGCGATCTACCTGACCCTGCTCGTCGCCGTGCTCAGCGTCCCGCTCAACCTGGCCTTCGGCCTGGTGGCAAGCTGGCTGATCGCCAAACACGATTTTCGAGGCAAGAGCCTGCTGCTCACCTTGATTGATCTGCCCTTCTCGGTTTCCCCGGTGATAGCGGGTCTTGTCTTCATCCTCCTCTTTGGCGCGCACGGGTGGATCGGACCCTGGCTGGATTCGATTGGTTTGCAGATCGTCTTTGCGGTACCCGGAATCGTGCTCGCGACAATTTTCGTCACTTTTCCGTTTGTCGCCCGGGAACTCATCCCCGCGATGCAGGCGGCCGGTCGCGACGAAGAACAAGCCGCCTACCTTCTCGGTGCCAATGGCTGGCAGATCTTTCGCCGGGTAACTCTTCCCAATGTGCGCTGGGCGCTGCTCTACGGGGTATTGTTATGCAATGCCCGGGCCATGGGCGAGTTCGGCGCGGTCTCTGTCGTCTCCGGCCATATTCGCGGCCTGACCAACACGGTCCCCCTCCACGTGGAGATCCTTTACAACGAATACAACTTCGTCGCCGCCTTCGCCATGGCCACCGTGCTGGCGCTTCTCGCCCTCCTTACCCTCGCGGGCAAATCGATCATCGAATGGCGCATCGCCCACAACGCCGAACAGCGCGAACGGGAACGCCGCCCGGACAACCCGCCCCTCCATCACCTTTCCACATTATGAGCATAGAAGCCCGCCACATCACCAAATCCTTCGGCTCCACCCGCGCCCTCGACAACGTCTCGCTCGAAGTGAGAAAGGGAGACCTTGTCGCACTCGTCGGACCTTCGGGGTCAGGCAAGACCACGCTGCTGCGTATTCTCGCCGGCCTGGAAACACCAGATGCCCACAGCGGCCCGTTACGGTTTCATGGTGAAGATGTCAGTGCCACCGCCGCCCGGGAGCGGCAGGTCGGCATGGTCTTTCAACATTACGCCCTCTTCCGGCATATGACCGTAAGCCAAAACGTCGCCTTCGGCCTCACCGTTCGCAAACGAAGCGAACGTCCCGGACGCGCGGCGATTCGCGAGCGGGTCGAGGAACTGCTCAGCCTGGTGCAACTGACTGGGTATGGCAGCCGACTCCCGCACGAACTCTCCGGCGGACAACGCCAACGCGTCGCCCTCGCCCGAGCCCTCGCCATTCGACCGCGCATCCTTCTCCTGGATGAACCTTTCGGTGCGCTGGACGCGCAGGTGCGCAAAGACCTGCGCCGCTGGCTTCGTCAGTTTCATGAAGATATCCAACTCACGACCGTCTTTGTCACTCACGACCAGGAGGAAGCCCTCGAGCTCGCCGACGAAGTCGTCGTCATGAATGCCGCCACCATCGAACAAGTCGGCGCGCCTCAAGAGGTTTTCGATCATCCCGCATCCCCGTTCGTGATCGAGTTCATGGGCAACGTGAACCGTGTGCAAGGTGGGTTGGGCCATGTGAAGATCCCATCGCGCGATCACCTCTATGTCCGTCCCCACGACATTCAGATTCTTTCCAGTAGCGGACAGACCGGTGTCGATGCCCGGGTCTTGCATATATTCTCGGCCGGAAGTGTGGGGCGGGTTACGCTCGAGCGCGTCGGAATCGGTGAGATCCTCGAAGCAGAGGTCCCACGCGCCGAGCTGGACTCGCTGCAGTTGCATCCGGGCCGCCAGGTCGGGCTGCGATTCCGCCATGTCCGTCTCTTCGCAAAACAACCCGACGGTCGCCAGGAACTCGTCGAGAATCCCCTCGAATACGGGCCATGACCACCCATCAGCGAAAGAACATGATCATCCAACTGGGGCCCAATCTCGATTTCCACCCCTGTCGCTTCGCCGATGTCATCGGCCGCAGCCCAGGCGACGGCGTGGAGCGGGCTCATGCCGAGCACCACGGGCACGATGGCGGCCCTCCCGCCGACGAAGATCGCGGACCAGAGCAGGGCGGCCAGGGCAGCGGCGGCCGCGTAGCGCCGGTAGCTCATCCCGACCGCTCCCGCGGCGACGCCCAGCAGCGTCCGCACGCCGGGGACCAGGCGCCCGACGACGAGCACGGGGGCGCCGTACCGGTCGAGCAGGGTGACGGCACGCTGCCACCGGCGCACCCCGGCCTTGCGGACGAGGCGGCCGCGGGCGAGCGCCGGCCCGGTGCGTCGTCCCACGAGGTAGCCCAGGTGGTCCCCGAGGAACGCGCCGAGACTGACCACCACCCACGCCAGCCACAGCACCGGCCCCGTCCCGAGCGCGCCTGCGCCGACGGCGACGGCGGTCTCCCCGGGCACGAGCGTGCCGAGGCCGAGCGTCGACTCCGCCCACGCGGCTCCGCCCATGAGGAGGGCGGCGAGCACGGGCTGGGCCGCGAGTGCGTCGAGCAGGTCGAGGAAGGCGGTGAACATGTCCTCGACGCTATGGAAGCGGGCACCCCCGCCAGCAGGCCCGATCGGGGGCTTCGCGCACTCACTTTGGTGAGTGCCGCGCCCGCGCCCCCCCCGAACTACGCTCGCCGGGATGGACACCGGCCGGCGCGTGACGACGCAGCCCTCACGTGCCTGGACCCACCTGGCCCTGGCCGCCGTTCTCGGCCTCGCGCTCGGGTGGTCAGCACTGCCCGCCTGGCTCCCCAGCATCTGCGTGCTTGCCGCGGTGGTGCTCGGCATCGTGCGGCCGACCGACCGCTCCGGGTACGCCATCGCGCTCACCGTCCTCCTCGTCACCGCGACCGCCGTCGGGGCCGCGACAGAGGACCGCG
>CAZVQJ010000043.1:0-16403 GCA_964629165.1 uncultured Puniceicoccaceae bacterium | reverse complement strand
CCAACGCCACCGAAACCACCCTTCAGCTCCCGGACCCTCTCGAACCGGGCTGGCACACCCTCCATCTAGCAGCGGTTGATGCCGGCGTCGTCGTCGATAAGTTTGTGATCGACCTCGGAGGTCTTCGGCCATCCTACGACGGACCTCAGGAAACCGTCGTTCCCTGAGTTTTCAGAACCCCCGGCGCCTCACCCGAAGCGATCGTTCAGGTGGAAAAAAGACGATCCAGATTGCGAATGACGGCCCGATCAACTGCCTGAATTACCTTTATGTCCTCCGTCGAATCGCCTCGTTCGTCCCCTCCACCCCAGCCACTCCCGGATCTTCCGTTATCACAGCTGATAACCCGATCGATCCTCGGGGGAGTCCTGATGGGAATGGCCAATCTCGTCCCCGGCATCAGCGGAGGCACGATGCTGCTCGCTGCCGGGGTGTTTCCTTATTTCGTGCATGCGGTTGCCGATCTCAGTCGGTTTCGCTTCAGCCGGCGATCGGTTGCCGTTCTTGCCACGGTCGTGCTTGCCGCCTGCGCCGTCATCGGGCCGCTCGCTGGCCTCATCAGTCGGTTGGTTGTGGCGCACACTTGGGTGATGTACAGCCTGTTCATCGGTTTCACACTTGGTGGCGTTCCCCTGATCTGGAAGATGCTTCCGACAAAGTCATCGTCCTTCTGGCTGGGGACAGCCACCGGGCTCCTGGGCATGATTGCGTTGGGGATCCTGCAATTGCAAGGGGCCGGCCAACAAGGGGCTACTGAAGCAAGTTGGATCCTCCTGTGTTTCGCGGGCTTGCTGGGAGCCTCCGCGATGGTCCTTCCGGGACTGAGCGGTGGCTATCTCCTGCTCGTTCTCGGCGTCTACATTCCAATCCTCAACGGTGTCGAAGGGTTTTTCCTCGCCGTGACATCTGCTGATCTCACAACCGCATTGTCGATTGGCTGGAATCTCGTTTTCCCTGTCGGGATCGGTCTGCTGGTGGGCATTGCCGGCATCAGCAATCTCCTGAAAATTGTTCTTCAACGCTATCAGAGCGCAACTCTTGGTGTCCTCCTCGGATTACTGCTGGGCGCAGTCGTCGGCCTGTTGCCGTTCCAGCGTGGTGTTGAGCCCGCTGTCGGGCAGATCCTCAAAGGGCAGACTGTGATCGAAGTGGATGGTTCCTTCTTCTATCGGGAAACTGATCAACCCATTGAGCAGGCCGATTACCCCCGCGAGATCTACCAACCGGGGATGACGCAGCTGGCTGGCGCCCTCGGATTGATTGCGCTCGGGTTCATGATCACTTCCGCCGTTGCCATCTACGGTGACGACCGGCGAAAAGGAGCACGGACAACCACCTCGATCCGAAGCTCGAGCTGAGAGAGACTCTTAATCCCGACGGTGGCGGGCTCTTCTCCGCCCGCCAGAATGTCCATTCTGCCGACTTCGGGGTTGGACGAGGATATCGCTCCCCGCCAATCTGCCGCCATGTCTGCCATCCGCGTGTACACCTACGCCAAATGTTCCACCTGCCGCAAAGCCACCGCTTGGCTCCGCGCACGCAACCTCGAGTTTAGGGAACTTCCGATTCGTGAGACGCCCCCGAGCCTGGAGGAACTGCGCTGGATGCATGCCCAACTGGGCAGTCGCACACGACTCTTCAACAGTTCCGGACTGGACTACCGGTCGCTCGGGCTGAGCCAGAAACTCCCCGGCCTGAGCGACGACGAAGCCTATGTGCTCCTCCGGAGCAATGGGAACCTGGTCAAGCGGCCCTTTCTCGTCACCCCGCACGGCGGCACGACCGGCTTTCGGGAAGCCGCCTGGGCAGACATCCTGGGCTGATGCGCCCGCTGCATGCGTGAGAGTGGTAAAGTGGCAGGCCGACCAGGGCTCGAACCTGGACTGACGGAACCAAAATCCGAAGTGCTACCATTACACCATCGGCCTGTTTAAAGGCGCTGGAATATGGCCTCGCTTTGCGAGGCGTCAAGCGGAGAGACACCGCAGATCTGTGGGAAAAGCCCAAGAACCGACTTTCCTGCATTCACTCATCGTCCATCGCGGTGGGATCGACCGCCAGAGGAGTCAGTGTGGCCTCCGCCTCGCTCCGACGGTGATACCGAAAAACCTGCGTCCGTTGCGCGTCGGCGAGGGCGAAGAGCCTCGGAAGCGAATCCTCGGAAACGCCGTTGAGGATCAGGTAGGGATCCCGGGCAAGGATCTCGATTCGGCTGTCGAGGGCCGCGATGCCGATATTCGCGCTGAGAAAGCCTTGGAGCTGTTCCGCCAGTTCGCTCAGCTGACGGCTCTCGAGGTCGACCTTGTGGCGGTTGACCAAGGCAAAGAGCGGCAGAGCGTAATTACCGATTTTCACACTGTGGAGCCTGCGTCCGGGCATCGTCCCCCGCAACGAAAAGTAGCGGCCTTGGTCCGTAGGACAGCGACACGATCAGACGGACCGCAGGACAATACTGGCATTCGTGCCACCGAATCCAAAGCTGTTGCTCATCGTTGTGCGCAACGTCTCTTCCCGGTACTCGCGGACGATGGGGAAACTCTCCGCCTCCGGATCAAGCTCCGTGATATGTGCACTCGGTGAGAGAAAGCCATGCTGCATCATGAGCACACAATAAACCGCCTCCTGCGCGCCGGTCGCCCCGAGGCTGTGCCCCGTCAGTGCCTTCGTCGAGCTCAACGGCGGGATGTCCTGCCCAAATACCTTCCGGATGGCATGAAGTTCCACCATGTCGCCGACAGGGGTGCTCGTACCATGGGTGTTGATGTAATCGATGGGTGTATCAACCGTGGCAAGTGCTTGCTCCATGCAACGCAACGCTCCCTCACCATTGGGCGCCACCATGTCGCCTCCATCGCTCGTGGCGCCGTACCCAACCACCTCGGCGAGAATGTTGGCACCGCGCTTTTTGGCGTGTTCATACTCCTCAAGGACGACCATCGCTCCGCCTCCCGCCGCCACAAAACCATCGCGGGTCTTGTCATAGGGTCGGCTGGCCGAACCGGGCGTGTCGTTGTGTCGGGTTGTGAGCGCACCCATGGCGTCGAAAAACGCACTCAGTTCCACCGATTCCTCTTCCCCGCCTCCGGCAAAGACAATGTCCTGCCGCCCCCACGCAATCTGCTCCCAAGCTGAACCGATGGCGTGGCTGCTCGTGGCACAGGCACTCGTGATCGAGTAATTCAGCCCGAGAATGCCGAACGCGGTCGCGAGGTTTGCCGATACCGTACTGGACATGACGCGAGGAACACGGAAGGCACCGACCCGGCGAACTCCCTTCTCCCGCAACACATCGACACCTTCGACTTGATTGACGGGAGATCCACCGCCACTTCCGGCGATCAGACCGGTCCGGGGATGGCTGACGAGCTCAGGGCTCAGACCACTGTGCGCGATCGCCTGTTGCATCGCGAGGTATGCCCACGCCGCTGCGTCACCCATGAAACGCACAAGTTTCCGATCAATGGAAGCGATGAGCTCTTCGCGCTGCTTGACGGTACCCGCCACAAGGCTGCGCATGCCAGCTGCCACATACCGCTCGTTGCGCTCGATCCCGGAGAGACTCTCGCGGAGGGAGCAGAGGACGCTCTCCAGATCGTTCCCGATCGGAGCGATGATCCCCATTCCAGTGATGACGACACGACGTTGCATGAATAACTAAGCTAGTGAAAAAGGATAGAAATCAAATGGTACCCATTGGAACGAGAAGCATTCAGGGATGCCCGCAGGATGGGCGCAAGTGCGTTCTGGGGAGATCCAAACGGGTGCTAAAGGGCGGAGAGATCCGTGAAGAGCCCCACGCGCAGCCCGGACGCAGTATAGATCTTCTTGTCGTCCACGCGCACTTCCCCATCCGCGATGGCCATCTTCAGCCGACCTTTGAGGAGCCGCTTGATGTCGAGGTGGTAGCTCACCTTCTTGTGCGTCGGGAGGATCTGTCCGGTAAACTTCACTTCACCCACTCCCAGAGCCCGTCCTTTGCCGAGATGACCGGCCCATGCGATATAAAAACCAACGAGCTGCCAGAGCGCGTCCAGGCCGAGGCAGCCGGGCATGACGGGATCCCCCGCAAAATGACAGGAGAAGAACCAGAGGTCCGGGTGAATATCCAGTTCCGCCTCCGCGTAGCCCTTCCCGTAGGCACCCCCTTCGTTCTCAACCTGCGTGATCCGGTCGAACATCAGCATGTTCGGCAACGGCAACTGCGCATGCCCCGGCTCAAAAAGCTGGCCATGACCACACTGGATTAGCTCGTCGCGATTGTAGGCGTTTTTCCGTTCAACCATAAGCGGCCTTCAGGTGAATCGAGTGTGCGCCTGAAAACGAGCTTTTTCCGTGCCGCGGGTGGTTCTCTCGACGAACGCCGGTCCCCCACGCCCTCCATCCGTGCCACGATTGCCTCCCGATCGTCTCATGAAGGAACACATGACACGTGCAGCGACAAGAGGTGGACCGTCGAAGATTCCCCTTTACCACCCGCCATCGCTGCCGCCACTCTGAGCGGAATTATGCACGGCCAGGGCACGGAAACATGAGCTGGGAAATTGTCTTCATCTTCATCCTGCTGGTCTTCGCGGTTGGGAGTTTTATCTGGGAGAAAGTGAGCACCGACGTGACGGCACTCGCCGTCTTCGGAACTCTCCTGGTGGCCGGCAGCCTGCCCTTTTCTGAGAGCCTGCCAGGGATTGATCAGCTTCTGACCGTATTTTCGAGTGAAGCGCCCCTCACCATCGCGGCGATGTTCATCATCAGCGCCGCCCTTGAAAAGACGGGGGTCATCGAAATGATCGCGAGCCGACTCGGACGCCTCGCAAAGCTCGGCTATGCTGCCGTGATCCTCTTGATGGTCGTGTTCGTTGCCGCGATTTCCGCGTTCATGAACAACACCCCCGTGGTCGTGATTTTCCTTCCCGTGGTGCTCAGTCTCGCCCGGCAGATGGATACGCCGGCGTCAAAGCTCCTCATCCCGCTCTCCTACGCCTCGATTTTCGGCGGCGTGTGCACGCTCGTGGGCACGAGCACCAATATTCTCGCCAGCGACATTCTGGCCAAGTCGGGGCACGCTCCCCTATCCATGTTCGAGCTGAGCAAGCTCGGCGGGCCGCTCCTCCTGCTCGGAGCCCTCTATCTGGTTTTCGTGGGGCAACGCATTCTCCCCAGCCGCCAGAGCCTGACTGCCATCCTCTCCGACGAGGAGCGCCGGGAATTCCTTACCGAGGCCTATGTGCGCCCTGGCTCGGCTCTGATCGGGAAGACGATCAAGGAGAGTGGAATCAAGAAACAGCGTGGCGTTCGCATTCTTGAGATGGTGCGTAACGAGGTCGCCGTGAAGCAGGATCTCGATGAAATCTTCCTTCAGGCGGGCGATCGCCTCATCCTCTCCTGCCGCCCCTCCGGCATCGTCCAAGCTTCGTCCGTCGATGGCCTCGACCTGATGGGAGGAGAAGTCGCCGGTCTCGAAACGATTGCCGCGCATGAAGGTTCGATCGTCGAGGGCGTCATCGCGCCACGCTCGAGCATTGCGGGCAAGACGATGCGAGACCTGAACTTCCGTCAACGGTTCCGCATGATCCTCATCGCGGTGCACCGGCGCGGGATGAACATGCGCGACAAGATCGATACGCTCCCCCTCGAGATCGGAGACACCATCCTGATGATGGGAACGGACCAGGCGAAGGACCAGATCCGTCGCGGCGACGATATCCTCCTTCTCGACCATCCTCCGACCCCCACTACCAACATGCGGGCAAAACAGCCGATCGTGCTCGCGGTGATGGTGGGCATCATTTCGACCGTCTCGTTCGGGATCATCCCCATTGCACAAGCCGCCATTCTGGGTGTCATTATCCTCTTTCTGACCGGTTCCATCCGGCCCAAAGACGGGTATAATGCGATCGATCTCGGGCTGCTCATCCTCATCTACAGCATGCTCGGTCTCGGCATGGCGATGGAAAGCACCGGGGCCAGTCAGCTCATCGCGCAGAGCCTCGTCGGGCTGACGCAGGTGGGAATCTCCCCAAGCTGGCAGCCATATGTGCTCCTCCTTGCGCTCTATCTTGTCACGACCGTCATGACCGAGATGCTCTCCAACAATGCGACAGTCGTCCTGATGACTCCGATCGCAATAGGATTGGGTGTTGTCATCGGCGTGGATCCGCGGCCTTTCGTGATCGCCACATGCGTAGGAGCCTCCGCGAGCTTTGCCACGCCGATTGGCTACCAGACGAACACCTACGTTTACGGCGCGGGTGGTTACAAGTTCGCCGACTTTCTGAAGGTGGGCATCCCTCTGAACATTCTCTACATGATCGGATCCGTCATCCTCATTCCGATCTTCTGGAGTTTCTAAGAGCCGATCCAGCGCTGGCGCCCGCGCGCAAAGACTACGCCGCCACGAAATCGTCGTGGAGGATCTGCAGACACAGAAGATGATTCAGGAGCGTGTCCTTGCGGGTGAGGGAAATCCCGTCCGTATCTGTCCGGTAGTCGGAGAGAAAACGATCGATCGCCCGCGGATCAAAGAGACCTGTCGTGGCCAGCTGATCGGGCGTGAGATGCGCGTCAATCAGCTTGTTCACCTCGGCCTGCTTCAGCGGATCGGTATGGGCAGGAGGCGCCATGAAGGCGAACTTCTCGCGCCGGTAGAGGACGTCTGGAAGGACCCCGCGCACCGCTTCCCGGAGGACCCACTTTTCGATGTTTCCCCGGATCCGGAATTCGGGTGGAACCTGCACAGCCGCCTCCGCCACATGGTGATCAAGGAAGGCCGGTCGCGATTCCATCGAGTTTGCCATATCCACCCGATCCCCTCCCCAGTTCAGGATCTGCCCCTCAAGCTGGCATTTGACCCAGGTGTACTGGGCGATGTCGAGCGGATGACGCCCCCGCACCATCGCCGGATCGATTTGTTCGGCGATCGCCGCGACGGGGTCGTAGTCCCGCAGCGCATCGCGTAATTCATCGCTCAGAAGAGGTTCAGCGAGCTTCAGCGTCGCCATCCACGGTTGGATCCAGGAGGGCGTGAATCCGCAAATGTCGTTCCACGCGGTGTGGTGTGCCTCCTCTTCGGCAAGGATCGCACCCGTGAAGAGCCGATTCGACTCCTTCAGCATCTCCTGATAACGAGCCCGCTCCGCCGGATCCTTCAGCCCGTGCAGGAACATGTCCCGTTTTAGAGCAGGATAGCCCCCGAAGAGTTCGTCCGACCCCTCCCCCGTAATAACCGTCTTGTACCCGCACTCGCGGACACGACGACTCATCAGCATCTTGGCTACACCAAGGGTGTTGTAAAAGCTCCTCTCGGTGAAATGTACCGTATCGCGGTAGTTTTTCCCATAGAGGTCAGCCGCCTTCAGGTGAATCATCTCCTGATCTGCGTTCATGCTCGCCGCCATCTCACGCGCGATCTGCGACTCGTCATACTCCGCATTGTCGAAGCTGATCGTGAAGGCTTTGACCGGACTTTGCATCGCCCCGGTCGCGAGGCCGAGGATGCAACAGCTGTCAATCCCACCCGAAAGATAACACCCCACCGGAACATCCGCTTCGAGGCGGAAGACGATCGATTCAATGAGCTTTTCCCGGATACGCTGAATATGCTCCTGCGGATCCGGGTTGTGCGGGCGGTCCGCATCGAGGGGAAAATCGAGATCCCAATACTTGTGCTCGCTCAGTTCGAGGCGTTCCTGTCTCCGCTTCACAACAAGCATGTGTCCCGGCGGGATCGCATGGATGCCCTTGAATGCGCTCGTCCGCGGAACCATCACCTGCATCAACTGGTTCAGGGTAGCCTGCGCATCCAGCTCCACCGGAACATCCGGATGGGCGAGGATGCTTTTCACCTCAGAACCGTAAAAGAGGTTCGCACCGTCGAAACGGAAAAACAAAGGCCGGATGCCAAAACGGTCGCGAACAAGGATCAGGGTATCCTCTTGGTGGTCGTAGAGCACAAACGCAAATTCGCCGCGAAGATGCTCGGTAAACCCGAGCCCGTATTTGCGATACAACGACAGCGCAATCTCGCTGTCGGACTTGCAGTCGAAACGATCGCCTTCCGCCATCGCGAGCGCGCGGTGTTTCTTGAAGTCGTAAAACTCGCCGTTGACCGTAATCGTAAAGCGCTGATCCGCCGAATACAGTGGTTGATGCCCCGTCTCCAGATCGTTGATCGAGAGCCGGGTGTGCCCCATCGCAATGCCACGCTCCGGCACGACGTGAGCACCCTGCCCATCGGGGCCGCGGTGATGCAACGTGTCCATCATGGCCGTCAAGGCCGGTTCGTCCGAACCACGCAGAGGACCCGCGCGGAAAAATCCAGTAATGCCACACATAATGTTATGAAAGGTTAGGTGATCGTGGCGATCTGTGACGGCAACCGGTCCAACCGACCAAGCACCGCCATGAGCAGAGCCTGCCGAATGAAAACGGCGCCATGGGCCTGCGAAAAATACAGATTGTGAGGTGTCTCATCAAGCGATGTATCCAGCTCTTCGAGACGTGCCAGGGGGTGCAGGATGACAGCCCCTGGACGCAACTCGCTCCCCGCCGACAGTCGGAAGTCTTCACCCATGCTCGTATAATGGTCGCCCACCAGCGTGATCGAGTTCATGTAGATCACGTCAATATTCGAGGCGTGCTCGGTCAGCCGGTGGTGCACCGTTACCGGAATCTGATCGCGCTCGAGAATCTTGGTGACCTCGTCTCCAAACGGATCCGACAATTCCGAAATCACTTTCACATCCCCGATGTGATTGCGAAAGAGGAGGGAGAGCAGCAGAAAACTCTTCACCGCCCGCATGCTCCCGGGCGTACCGAGGATGCCCAGCGAAAGCGGATCCTTCTGCGGTTGATCGTTGAGGAGGTCCTGATTCCATTTGAGAAGCGCATACCAGTCAGCCAGCGCCTGTGTGGGATGTTCGCCGCTTCCGTTGCCCGCGTTGATCACCGGGATGCGGAGCCGTTCCCGAATCAACTCGAGAGCTTCCGTTTCCCGGTGCCGCAGAATGACGAGATCGCCGTAGGCATTGAACATCTCCCCGATATCGCGCAGCGATTCACCCTTCGCCGTGCCCGTCGTTCCCCCGTCGGGAATGGAGATGACGCGACCGTCGAGCCGCAGAACGGCACTTTCAAACGAAAGGCGGGTGCGCGTGCTGGCTTCGAAGAAGGCCGTGATGACGAGTTTGCCGTCGAGAGGATGCGAACGCGCGATCTCCAGTGTCTCGAGCACCGCCGCCAATTTGCACAGCTCAACCACCTGCTCGCGGGAGAACTGCTGGGCCGAGGTGATCGAGGTTCCCTCCAGCTCACCCAGGACTGAGAGGTTGATGGGATGCTGCAGAAGGGCACTCGCTTGCGGATGCAGGGACGCATCTCCTTCCGGTGGCTTGAGCGCGCGGCCCGCCTCGTTGGGTCCAAGTTCGTCTACCATGGTCATTACCAAATTGAATCGTTGCGGGAGTCCTTCCAGATCAGGACGAGGAGAGTACACAGCCCGACCGCCGTCAGGACGAGGGAGCCGACGATAAGGATCGAGACAACAAGTTGTGGGAACAGGATCACGGGTTTTCGGTTTTGCCGGTATGTTCGTTGAGGTTGGACCAATCGTAATCCTGAGGCGCAAATAGCGTGCCCATTCCGACGATCAGAAGCGAAACTCCGGCCCCCACCAATGACGCCGTGTACCAGCCGATCTGAAAATAAGCGTAGAGCCCGAGAACGCTCCCCAGGATCATCGCGGCCAGGGCCGCCGTTCGATTGATCCGCCTGAAATACAGTCCAAAGATGATCGGCCAGATCGCACTGCCTACGAGCGGGCCCGATGCGAACAGCACTTCGTTCAAGCGCCCGAGGCGTGGCAGACAGATCAGCCACGTCACCAGTCCAAGACCGACAATGATGAACGAAGCGACCCGCCGGAGCGTTGCGTCGCTCACCTCCGGACAGATCATCTTCTTGAAAACATCCTCCGCGAGCAGGTCGGAGGTCGCGGCCAGCAAGCTGTCGATGCTCGATCCAAGGGAACAGAAGACGACAATGAAGACCAACACCGCTCCGACCGAACCGAGGACCTCTCCGGCGATCAAGGGACCGCTCATGTCCGCATCAATGATGTTGATGCCTAGCGAACCCGCCGCCAAGGCGATGAACCCCGCCGCCACCGGGATGGGGAGCCACAGAAAGCCAGCAAGGACAAACGCCCGAGGGGCAACACCGTCACGCATCGCAAAGGCACGGCTCCACCACACGTTGTTGTGGAAAACTTCGCCGAATCCAAAGAACATGTTATTGAAAAGCGATAGTAGCGCCACCGGCATCAGCATGTTCAGCAGTGATGGCTGGGTGTCGGCAAGATTCTCATACACAGTCCCCGGGTCCAGACGCGTGAAGACGATCGTGCCCACGATGAGCACCCCGATAAGAATGATCACGCTCTGGATGAAATCGGTTCCGATAACCGCGTAGAGCCCGCCGAACAGCGTATACACCACGCAGACAAAGAGGATCACGCTCATCCCATACTCGTAGGGAATGCCCGCAAGAGCCTTGAGAACAATCCCACCAGCCATCGCCATGCTGACGAGCCACGCCATCGAATAGACGAGAGAGATCACGAGGAAGACGTACCAGGCAGCCCGCCCGTAGCGCAGCCGGATAAAGTCTCCACTCGTAAACCCTTTCGGCATGAGCCGCCGGATCCGGCCCGCCATGGGCGCAAAGATGAACAGACCGAAGCTCGCCGTCGAGTAGGCCAGCATGCCCCAGATTCCCAATTGAAGCGCGAAGAGCGGAGCGAGCAGGATGGTGTTCGAGGTCACCCAGGTCGCCATCGTGGTCGCCGAACCAAGGGCGAGGCCGACATTGCGACCTGCGAGCATGAAACCTTCGACATCTTTCGCCTTACGTCCCCACCACCAGCCAAGGGAAATCCAGGAAATTCCGAAAATGACAAGGACGACCCAGCCGAGGCTGGGACTCAGGACAGTGTTATGATCAGCCATCAGCTAGGATTTTACCGCCGTGAGGCGCGCTCCGCGAAAAACAGACACGAGCAGGATCAGGAGCATGCACACGCCCCCGCTGATCAGGACGACCAGTTGCCGACGTTCCGGATATTGGACATGTATTGTAATGACGTCGCTCCACTCCCCGAATCGATGGGTGCCGGAGACGCCGGCACGAACGCGGTAGTAGGTCTCACCCGACGGAAGCCCGGATACGAATTTGCCCCGGTCCGGCCCTTCATAGATGCGGAAAGCCGACTCGAATTGCGGCGAGGAGGATTGCTCCAGTTGATAAATGACCACCCGCTCCTCGCTTGGCTGCCCCGTTTCCCAATGCAAAGTAAAGTGGCCTTCCCTCGAGATTACGGAACCTTCCGCCGGTTCTGTGAAGACCGCTGAAGCCCCTTGGACGGGTAGCGTCAATGCAGACCCGAGCATCATCCACATCCAGGTTCCTGATACGGCCCGGACAATGCGGTTCCACCGCCGTCCGCCACCGTTTGCTCTGCACATTCTTGGCATTCCCAATGTCGTCCGAGAAGTTGGCGACTGGATCGAAGAAATGTCCATCGAGTGGAAGGATTGCCCGATTGGCAAGGGTTGATGCCAGTCTAAAGGCGTAACAGGCCCCGAACCCGCATGGTAGAGAGGTTTCCTTGGACCTTTTTCCACCCGTCCTTGTGTGGACTTCGGGTTCATGGTAGGGAATTAGCCATGGTCGCTTCCCCTTCCGAACCGAGCCGCTCTCTTCGCGTCAACCTCGATCGCCTCAAAAGCGACCTGCACGACCTTGCCCGAATCGGTTTGCATGAGGAGGATCAGGGGCTTTACCGGATGGCTTTCACCGACGCCGATATGGCTGGCAAGCAATGGCTTGATGAACGGCTGCGCGCAATCGGTCTCCAGCCGTGGCGCGATGGGGCCGCCAATGTGTGGGCTCGCCTGGAATCGGAAAGCATCCCGGCCGATGGCGCTCTCGTCATTGGCTCGCACCTCGATACCGTCCCCTGCGCCGGAACCCTCGACGGATCCCTCGGCGTGCTTGTCGGCCTCGAATGCATGCGTGTGCTGCAGGAGTCGGGTCTTGCCCTCTCCCGTCCCGTTGAGTTGGTGGCGTTCAGCGATGAGGAAGGCCGTTTCGGCGGCATGCTCGGGTCGCAGGCCGTCGTCGGGGAGGTCTCCCCGGAAGGGCTTCTCGCAAGAGATCTCGATGGCGTCACCCTCCGCGATGCGATGGCCGCGCAAGGACTGGATGCACGGGCGATCCTCGAATCAGCACGGGCCCCAAAGGAAATTTTCCGTTACCTCGAGGTTCATATCGAGCAGGGTCCGGTCCTCTTCCGGGAGGGAATCTCGGTCGGAGTCGTTGATGAAATCACCGGCCTTTTTCGATGGTCCGTGCGTCTCATCGGCGAGAGTAATCACGCGGGCACCACCCCGATGATGATGCGACGCGATGCCTTCATGGGCCTGGCCGATTTTGCGCACGAGGTTCCCCGCGTCCTCGACGAGAACGGGACCGAGCGCAGCCGTGCGACGATCGGTCGGGTGCAGATCGTCCCGGGGGCCCCCAACACCGTACCCGGCCTCGTCGAGTTTTCACTCGATGTTCGCGATACCTCCTCACCAGTCCTCGACGAACTCGCGAATGCGCTGCGCAAGACGCTATCGGCCATCGCACGCCGCCGACAGCTCCGGTTCGAGTTCGACGAACTCAGCAGAATCGAGCCGGTCGCCTGCGATGCGGAGATGGTGAAGACCCTCGAAGAATTCGCCGAGCAACTCGGCATCAGTTACCTTCGCATGCCCAGCGGCGCCGCCCATGACGCGCAGATCATGGCCCGCCTCACGCCGATCGCGATGATCTTCGTCCCCAGCCGCGACGGCATAAGCCATTCTCCCGCGGAATGGTCGTCCTTCAAGGACATCGAATCTGCCGCCAACCTCGCCCTCCAGTCGATCATTCGGCTCGTTACGTGCTCAAAAAGCTAAACCTATGCAGGACCGTACCTCTCCCACAACGGAACCCGAGCTGAAAGCCGCGCCCACTGATCCCATTTCCGGCGCTGGGGCCGATCCGCTCGAAACCGTCTACCACACTTCGATCGTGGCGGATCCTGGCCACTACGAACACCTACACCGCGGGAATGCCGCCCTCCTCTGCATCGATATGCAGTATCTCGACGCTGCCCGAGGACACGGTGTTTTCAAGGATGTCACGCAGGCCGGCGTGCCGCTCGAGTTTCAGGAATATTACTTCAACCGCCTCGATGAAGTCACCTTGCCCAATGTGCGTCGCCTTCAAGGAAGTTTCCGTGCCCATCGCCTCGAGGTGATTCATACTCGCATCCAAGCGCTCACCCGCGATGGCAGAGACCGCAGCGCAGGTCACAAACGACTGAACCTCCTCGCCGCCCCCGGCTCCAAGGAAGCGGAGTTTCTCGAAGACGTCGCTCCAAGCGGCGATGAGATCGTTATCAACAAGACCGCAAGCGGCGTCTTCTCGTCAACCAACCTTCACTACGTGCTCCAGAACCTGGACATCGGAGCCCTCTATGTCGTCGGCGTCTATACGAATGAATGCGTCGAAACCACCGTGCGCGATGCCTGTGACCTCGGCTATCTCGTCACCCTCGTGGAAGATGCCTGCGCTACCGTCACGGAGCAGCTTCACCAAGCTTCCCTCCAGACACTCCGGGATCGCTATGCGCGGATTGTCTGTTGCGACGAGGCTCTGCGCGATATCGACCACTTCGTCAGCCGCAACCGCCGCTCGTCCTCGACCTGATTGAGCAACTTCCTGCGCAGCCCCCGCGGGAGTGAAAAAGACGGGCGAATTGCGTCGCACGGCCTCATTCCATGCGTGCAACCTGCATCCCCTGCACGGCCGGGATGCCCGGCAAATGGTGAACAGATCCCGCCGAGAACCCCGCGCGCCGTCGAAATCGCCGCGATGGCTCCCATTTGGCGTCTTCCCTGCAGGAGTCGAGAATATGACAACTTCGTTCTTTTCACCCGTGCCGCTCCTGGGTTCAGAGCGAGAGGAGCTGATCGAAGCCTACCGGAACGTTCGCCGTTCCACCGAAAAGCTCTGCGAGCCTCTGGAGCCTGAAGATATGGTGGTACAGACAGATCCTGAAGTGTCTCCGACGAAATGGCATCTCGCACACACCAGCTGGTTTTTTGAAACCTTCATCCTTCGGGAAGCGATCCCCGGATACCAAAATCCGGTCAAAGAGTATCCCTACATCTTCAATTCTTACTACCAGGCTGCTGGCCCCATGCATTGTCGGGCGCGTCGTGGACATCTTTCCCGGCCGACCGTGTCGCAGATTTTCGACTACCGCCGAAGGATCGACGAGTCGCTCAACAAGTTCTTGAAGGAAGCCTCGGCAGCTACATTCGAAAAATGGAAACCACTCATTCTCACCGGTATCCACCATGAGCATCAGCATCAGGAGTTGATCCTGACGGACATCAAACATGTCTTCAACGAGAGCCCGCTGAAGCCCGTCTACCTCGCACGAAAGAGCGACGAGGACAACCCGCCGGCAACGCGAGCCGGGTGGCGCAGCTATGAGGAGGGCCTCTATGAGATCGGGCACCTAGGCGAAGGTTTTCACTACGACAACGAATGCCCGCGCCATCGAATTTTCCTGCGTGCTTTCGCCCTCGCGGACCGCCCCGTCAGCGTTGGGGACTATCTGGATTTCATCCAGGACGGCGGATATCGACGCCCTGAATTCTGGCACTCCCTCGGATGGGCGAAACTTCAGGAGGCAGGATGGGAAGCTCCGCTCTACTGGGAGAATACCGACGGGCGGTGGACCGTGTTTACGCTCAGCGGCTGCCGACATCTGAATCTCCACGAGCCCGTCTGCCATGTGAGCTTCTTCGAAGCGGCCGCATATGCCCGTTGGGCGCGCGCGCGCCTCCCCGAAGAAGGAGAATGGGAAATCGCCGCGCAGGAACAGCCGATCAGCGGCAATTTCCTGGAATCCCGGCGCCATCATCCCGCTCCCCCGTCAAAATCCTCCGATCCGGAACAACCACTCCACCAGCTCTACGGCGATGTCTGGGAATGGACCCGCAGCAGCTACTCGCCGTATCCCGGCTATGAAGCCGCCTTCGGCGCACTCGGGGAGTACAATGGCAAGTTCATGTGCAACCAATACGTCCTTCGTGGCGGCTCTTGTGCGACCGCCCGCAGCCATCTTCGAACCACCTACCGGAATTTCTTCCCCCCGGACAAACGGTGGCAGTTTTCCGGCTTTCGCCTCGCCCGGGACCTCTCATGAAGCGGGACTGCGTAGCTCCACGACCGTCGATTCCCGTCACTGATCCGAATCCGGAAAGCGCCGACTTCAAGGCGGATTTTGTCGCCGGTATGCGCAGGGACCAACCGGAGATACCCTCGAAGTATTTCTACGACGAGATCGGTTCGCGGCTGTATGAACAGATCTGTGATCTGGAAGAGTATTTTCCGGCAAGGACCGAGGTGGCGCTACTCGAACGTTTTGGCTCCAAAATTCGCAACGCAATCGGACCATCTGCCCGTATCGTGGAGTTTGGGAGCGGGAGCGGTAGGAAAACACGCCTCTTGCTCGCGGCGCTCAACGCGCCCGCTGTCTACATCCCCTTCGACATTTCACGAGAGCCCCTGCGAAAGGCATCCTTCAAGCTCAAGTCTCTACATCCCGAACTCGAAATCCTCCCCGTCTGCGCTGATTACACGAAGCCATTTTCTCTGCCCACCACCGAGACCGCATACCACCAAACCGTGATCTTCTTTCCGGGATCTACGATCGGGAATTTTCTCCCCGAAAAAGCTGCGCAATTCCTCGCCCAAGTACGCCGACAATGTGCCGAAACCTGCAGCCTCCTGATAGGAATCGCCCTGCAGACAGACCCCGGCATTCTCCAGCGGGCCTATGACGACGCGAAAGGGATCACCGCCCGTTTCAACCGAAATGTTCTCTGGCGAGCCCAAAGAGAATTCGACGCACAGGTGGCACCCGAGGATTTCGCCCACCAGGCGATCTATAATCAGGATAAACACCGCATTGAAATGAGCCTCGTGAGTACGCGAGAACAGTGGATCACCGTCGAGCGCGAACCATTCCCCTTCCCCGAGGGTCGCTCCATCCTCACCGAGTACTCCTACAAATACACTCTCGAGAGCTTTTCCCGGTTGGCCGCGACCGCCGGTTTCCGGCTCTCCCACGCCTGGACCGATCCGGACGATCGCTTCGGCATCCTCCTTCTCGACACGAAATCGTCGAGCCCGTAGGAAAACCAATCGCGCCCGCACCAAATCTGGAAAACAAGAAGCCCCGACGCTTCCTTACGGATGCGCCGGGGCATAAACCTGGCGATAACCTACTCTCACACCACATCGTGGCG
>CAZVQJ010000042.1:0-16469 GCA_964629165.1 uncultured Puniceicoccaceae bacterium | reverse complement strand
CTTCCTGAAAATCAAGCACGCCTTCCCCGGAAATCGACGATGAACCAAAAAAAAGGCCGCTCCACACTGTGGAGCGACCCGAAAGGCTATGACTTACAGGATAGACGGATCAGAAGCCACCGGTGATCGAAAGACCGACCCAGAGCTTATCGTCATCATTGTAGCCAAACATGTAGTTCTCGGAACTCACGCTGTAGTTCACGTAGAACGAGCTGCTGACGTAGTCATTGATCGCATAACCGATTCCGGCGGAAGCGAGGAAATAGACGTAGTCGTCGCTCCTATCCGCGTCGGACCAGCCAATCGCGCCCCCGAAGTCGAGTGTCGTCCGCTCCACGAGCTCAATGCTGTGACCGCCTGAGAGTTCGAGCGTGTACGATTCGAGATCGAAGTCGTGATACAGGTAGACGGACGGATTGAGAAATCCGCTGAACGTCGTCCCGATGTAGGCTTCGACCGTGTTGAAATCGTTGTCGAAGGTCTTCTTGGCTTGGTCCGGATAGGTGTAATAGGTCAGACCCACATCCAGCGTCAGGCCGTTTTCGATCTCGAAGTTGTATCCGGCGTAGAAGTCAACTTCGTTGCTATCGTCCTTCTGGACAGGCATCGCTGCCCAGACGCCGAAGTAGCCACTGCCGTATGTCACGTCGACGCTCGGCATGTAGGCGTGCTCAGCCAATTGGACACCGCGAAAAACGTAGGCACTTTCCCACGCGAAGGTTGTCGTCACGGAGATTTCTTCCTGAGCGGTCACCGAAGCAACGGCGACCACTGAAGCAGCTCCGAGAGCCAGCAGGTTTCTGTTCATTTTCATTGTAGTTGGTTTGTCGAAGGTTCGTCTGGTCAGTATCACGATCGATAGGGTTCCCTCCCATGTCAAGAAAGCACGCGGACTGGCAGCGGATGCCATCGATATGATCCTGGCAGGAGGAAAGTGTGATATTTTTCCAATTTGTCACCGAAGAAAGTTGTTTCCCGGTTGCGGCCCGTAAGACACCCTTGAAGAGTGCCTGCATGGCCAACACCGACACTCTTCCCGATCAGTTGTCCCAACTGAAGCAGTATACGACCGTCGTCGCGGACACAGGCGACTTTGGATCGATCAAGGCATTTGAACCTCAGGACGCGACGACCAATCCAAGCCTCATTTATAAAGCGGTGCAACAGGACGCCTATGCGCCCCTGCTCGAAAGAGCGGTCGCCGAGGTAAAACAGGAGCACCCGAAGGATGCGGCCGACCTTGTCGATAAGGTCATGGACCACCTCCTCATCCTCTTTGGCCTCGAAATCCTGAAAATCATCCCAGGCCGTGTGAGCACGGAAATCGACGCACGGCTCGCCTTCGACATAGAGGGGAGCATTGCAAAAGCCCACGAGATCATCCGGCTCTATGAGAGCAAGGACGTGGACCGCGCACGGGTGCTCATCAAGTTGCCATCCACCTGGGAGGGATTGAGCGCGGCGCGCGTTCTGCAGGAGGAAGGGATTCGCTGCAACATGACGCTCCTTTTCTCCCTTTGCCAGGCAGCTGTCGCCGCCCAGAATCGTGCGCAGCTGATCAGCCCGTTTGTCGGGCGCATCCTCGACTGGTACAAGGCAAACGTCGGCCGCGACTATTCCCCATCAGAGGACCCGGGCGTGCAATCAGTGACGCAGATTTATCACTACTATAAGCACTTTGACATTCCGACTGAAATCATGGGTGCCAGCTTCCGCAATATCGGAGAAATTCAGGAACTGGCCGGTTGCGATCTGCTCACAATCAGCCCCGATCTGCTCAAGCAGCTTGCAGAAACGACCGGACCGCTCGAGCGCAAGCTGGACCCGGCACATGTCCGGGGGGATTCGCTGAAGAGACTCGAATATGATGAAAAGACATTCCGTTGGGAGATGAACGAGGATCCCATGGCGACCCATCAGTTGGCGGACGGGATCCGCCGATTTGCGGCCGACAGCGAAAAACTGGCTGACATGATTGAAGCGCAGGTTCTGCGCTGATCACCCACCGCTTATGATCGTACATCTCGTCTTCTTCCGCTTCAAGGAATCCGCAAATGGCCATTCCGCACAGGAAAACAGGGCGCGCGCCGAAAGGATGCTGCGGGCGCTCCCCGACCGGATCCCGGAAATCCGTGAGTTCAAGGTCGGGAGCGATATCAGCGGCAGTCCGGCCTCCTTTGACCTCGGCCTCTACAGTGTCTTCGATTCCTCCGAGGATCTGAAAACTTACGGTGCTCATCCGGATCACCAGAAAGTGGTCGACTTCTTTCGCGAGGTCGTGAGCGAACGCGCTGTCGTCGACTTCGAAGTGTAGGCGGCGCGGAGAGCCAGCAGGCAGGCGCGAGCGGATATACAGGACCCTTCGCTTTTCCGCGCAGTTCCCTGTCGACCGATCCCGCACCCCAGCGGAGACGGCTTCCTGCGCACCGGACGGCGATGCGCAGCCCCCACCGTGGGTCGAAACCCAAAGGAGTTTGTCGGCCCTCTACCGCCAGAGGCTGAACACATGGGCGGGAGAGACCGCCGGATCCAGCCGGATGTAGTTGCGGGCCCCGCGCCAGCGATATTCCGGCCGGGCGGGATCGAAAAGGTCCTGCACCGTGTATTCGGCGTCCGATCCGAATCCCAGCTTCTCGAGGGGCACGTCGATGGTGCCTTCCTGGGCGTGTTCCCAATCCATGTTCACGACGACGATGCACTGGTCGATCCGCCCGAAATCCTGCTTCAGATAAGCGATGAAATGCGGATTGTCACACGGAATGAAAGTGAGGTTGAAGGTGCGCTGAAAGGCCGCGTGCTCCCGCCGGATTCGATTGAGACGGGTGATCTCGGGCCGGAGGTGGCCGCTCCGTTCGCGGTTCCAGACTTTGAGCTGATACTTTTCGTTGTGGTTGTATTCTTCCTTCCCCGGGAAGGGCTCCTGGTCCATCAGTTCATAGGCAGGACCATAAATGCCGTAGTTCGAGGACAATGTCGCCGCGAGCACATAGCGTCCGACAAAGGTCGCCCGGTTGCCGAACTGCAGGTCCGCATGAAGAATGTCCGGCGTGTTCGGCCAGAAGTTTGGCCAGAAGTACTCCTTGACCGGACTCTGCGTCAGCTCAACGAGGTATTCCTGCATCTCGCGCGGATGATTCCGCCAGGTGAAGTAGGTGTAACCGTGCGTGAATCCGCCTTTCGCCAAACGGTACTTCCGCTTCGGTCGGGTGAAGGCCTCAGCGAGGAAAATGACCTCCGGATGCTCCCGTTTGATCGCCAGAATGCACCACCTCCAGAACTCGAATGACTTCGTGTGCGGGTTGTCGACCCGGAAGATCTTCACCCCCACCCGGATCCAGTGGTCGAAAACCGACTTCAGTTCCTGCCAGAGGTTTTTCCAGTCAGGCGTCTCGAAGTTCAGGGGAAGGATGTCCTGGTATTTTTTCGGCGGATTCTCAGCATATTGGACCGTCCCGTCCGGGCGCCATGAAAACCATTGCGGATGCTCCTTTACCCACGGGTGATCGGGCGAACATTGAAACGCGATGTCGAGCGCTGTTTCGAGTCCAAGATCGTTCGCTGCGAGAAGGAACTCCTCGAAGTCCTCGAGCGTGCCCAGCTCCGGAAGGATATCCTTGTGTCCGCCTTCTTCCGCTCCGATGGCCCAGGGGCTACCAACGTCGTCCGGACCACATTCAAGGGCATTGTTGCGTCCCTTCCGGAAGGCGCGACCAATCGGGTGGATGGGCGGAAAATAGACGATGTTGAAACCCATCCGTGCGATCTCCGCGAGGCATGTCCGGGCGTCCGCAAAGGTGCCGTGGGTCTGACCATCATTGACGCTGCTGCGCGGGAAAAACTCATACCATGCGCTGAAAGCCGCCCTTTCGCGCTCGATGAGCATCAGCGAGAGCGGACCAAGGGTGGCGAGGTCACGATTCGGATAAGCCGATGCCGTCTCCACAAGTGCCTTACTTACAGCTAGTTGCACCCGCTGCATCAGATCCCGTTCGCTGTCCCGAAGAAAGTTCGCCCACTCCGAAAGACGCTGGCGCTCCTCACCCTGCGCCCGCCCCGCCACTCCCGCCAGGAGGTCCGCCCCGATCTGTAACTCGACATCGAGCGGTTCCCCGCTGTCGCGCTTCTTGCGAAAGGCATCGAGCCAGCTGCCGAAGTGATCGATCATGCCGAGCACCTGGAATTCATACAGCCCGATCGAGGGAGGATCGTAATCGGCGATGAATTCATCGTTTCCGGCCGGCCACATCGGCACCGTCATCCACTTGGTTTTGCCCGCAAGCCGAACCCGCAGTTCCACCTTGAGCAGGTCATGGCTGTCCGCGAAAACATCGGCGCGAAAAACAACGCGATCTCCGATGACCCGTTTGAAGGGGAATTCGCCACCGTCAACGGAAGGCGTCACGCGGTCGATGACAACACGGCGGAGGCCCGCCCGGGAATCGAGTTTCGGCATAACTGAAAAGTAAGATCCGGGAACGTTACCGGTTCAAGAGTGAGTCGTAAAGCTGGGTTGTCTGTTCCGCGATGGAACGCCAGCTGAACATTTCCACCGCTCGCCGCCGTCCCGCCTCGGCGAACGCCCTGCGCCGTTCCGGGTTCGCCATCAGACGATCGATGTGACGTGCGAGGTCCTTCGAAAACTCCTCCGGGTGCAGCGGCGCGAAGGGACTTTCGTGCGAGCGCGCGACCGGGACCAGAAAACCGGTTTCGTCGTGCACGACCACTTCCGGGATTCCGCCCACCATGGAGGCCACGACCGGGCTGCCACACGCCATTGCTTCGAGATTGATGATCCCGAACGGCTCATAGATTGAAGGGCAGCAAAAAACCGACGCCCCGGAATAGAGCTGGATGATCGCTTCTTTCGGGAGGACTTCATCGATCCAGTAAACGCCCTCCCGCTGCCTCTGCACCGCATCCACCGCCGTCCGCATTTCGCTCGCAATCTCCGGTGTATCGGGTGCCCCGGCACAGAGAACCACGTTGTAGTCTCCGCGCATATGACGGATGGCCTCGACCAGGTGGATGATCCCCTTTTGCCGCGTAATGCGACCCACAAAAAGCAGAAACGGCTTATCTTCCGGGATGCCGAATCGCTGGAGGGTCGGGCCCGCATCGACCACCCGATATTGCTCCGTATCGATGCCGTTGTAGATGATGTGCAACTTCGCCGGATCGACCGAAAACAGCTTCAGAACATCGCTCTGCGTCTCCTCCGAGACGGCGATGACCGCATCCGCCATCTCAAGCGCGGTTCGCTCCACCCAGCAACTGAAGTCATACCCGCCCCCCAGTTGTTCGCGTTTCCATGGGCGCAGCGGTTCCAGTGAATGCACCGTGACGACAAGCGGAATTCCGTAATTCAGCTTCGTGAGAATCCCGGCCAAATGGGTGTACCAGGTATGACAGTGCACGAGATCGGCCGAATTCCCGTCGGCATTGAAATCAAGGCAACGCTGCGCCGACCCAAAGACGCTATGGAGGTTGCGGGGTGCCTGATAGGTGTGGGGCAAGAGTGGGTACCCCTTCACCGTCGGATTCCCTTGCGGAAGGTTCTGGTCTCCAAACGTCCGCACATCGACGTCGATGAGGCGCGCCAGCTCCCGGCTCAGATACTCCACATGCACGCCCGCCCCCCCATAGTTGTAGGGCGGATATTCGTTCGTGTAGATTAACGCCTTCATCGGCTCGAATATCGTGGCAGAGAGGACCGTTCCGCAAACTCAATTGGGAAGGAATCCGTCCATCAGCTTCCGAGCATCCGCTGCACGAGTTCATCGAGCTGCTGGTCGAGAGAACGGCACTCGTCGCCCTCGATCGCGACGCCATATTCACGGCCGAAGCTGTCCAGTAAAACGAGTAACTCCTCGTCATCGGAGCGCACCTTTTCAGGCAGGGTGTCCTGATCGAAGATCGTGCGTTTGAGCATGCGCCCGAGCAGCCGTGAGCGTTCCGCCACCTTTCCCACTTCCGCCGCAAGGACTGCGCCACTGTCCGCACTGCGGATCGCAAGGATTTCGGTATGATAATATCGGGCACCCGGTTGCCCCACGGGGACCCCGAGGCGACGCCCGATTTCCCAGACCCCCCGGCCCGGCTCCTCCATCAGTCGCTGGAGCGTCGCCCGGGTCAAATCCTCGAAATGAATCCGTCCTGCGGGAAGCTCCCGCACATCGAAGTTGTCGCGCTCGACGCGGCCCTGCCCGTCTCGCACGCGCCAGATCGGGAAGTTCTCGACGGTCTGTTCGTGCAGAGCTTCTCCCACCGCAAAATCCAGCTCCATCGCGTTCTCGTGCATAAAATCGATCACCTTGTCGGTCGTGATCTCCTCGTTCAGGACTTTGGAAACGTCCCCATCGTCTGCCTCCGCAAGGCCGAGGTAATCGTATTCGAGAAGTGTCGGGGCCGCTTCCGTCGCCTCGAGCGCATCGGCACACGCCTGCAGGAGCCGCAAGAAAACCCGCGCATCCTCGCTCTCGCACAGCCAGGGAAGCTCTCCCGGGGCCGCACATCGAAACACCGGGTAGGCGATCTCGTTCCCTCCGGCCGGGTCTCCGGCCACTTCGAGCAGCGTCCGGTCTTCCGGCTCGAGATAACGTTCTTCCTCAAACTCAAGCATGTAGGCGTGCAGGCGCATCATCGCGTCCCGCCCTTCATCCTCCCCATAGAACTCGTTCACCAGCCGGACAAGAAAGTCGATGCCCTGAATCCCCATATAGAAGGTGACCCCCACAACCTCTTCCCGTTCGCCCGGAATGGAGACCCCCACCGGGAGTCCCGTTGCGGAATCTTCAATCGCGAACGTCAGCTTGCCTTCGCTCCGTTCCCACGGGCGCAGCGACTGGATCCGGCGGGCGGTCGCGACAAGCTCGCGCCAGATCCCCGCCGGGAAGTCCCGTTCAATCCCGTCCCTGCCGTCGACCTCGTTCATCGCATCTTCCGGTAAATCCGCATGCCTCACAAGGGAAGCGAGGCTGTGATTTGGCAACTCTCATGGCAACACCGTCGCCGGAAACGGGCGCACACGCCTGAGCCGTTCTTGACCCTGCGCCTGCGAAGCGGCAGACGTCCCGCATCCAATCATGACCCGTCGTCTCGATCAGATCCTCAGCTCCCTTGGCTACTGCAGTCGCCGGGAGGCGAAATCGTTCCTCCGCCATCACGACGTGCTCGTAAACGGGACACCCGAACGGAATCCTGCGATCAAGGTCAGCCCGGACGCCGTGCTCGTCGATGGCGAGCCTCTCGAACATCCCCGAGGGCTTCTCATCCTCCTGCACAAACCTGCTGGCTACGTTTGCTCTCATGATCCGAAGGAAGGACCGAGCGTCTACTCGCTTTTTCCTGAACGCTGGCTCCACCGGAATCCCCGGATCGAGACCGTCGGTCGCCTCGACAAGGACACGACCGGAGTCCTCCTCCTCACGGATGATGGTCAGCTGAACCATCGATGGACATCACCGAATCATCAGCTGGAGAAAACCTACCTCGCGACCGTCGACTCGCCCCTCGAGGAAGACATGATCGGTCACTTTGCCAGTGGACGGCTCCAGCTGGAGGAGGACGAAAAACCCTGTCGGCCCGCTCGACTCGAGATTCTCGAACCGCTTCGCGCCCGCCTGACGCTGACGGAGGGACGGTTTCACCAGGTTAAGCGTATGTTCGCGCATTTCGGCTGCCATGTGCTCACACTCCACCGGGAACAGTTCGGAGAACACCGCACCGACGATCTCGCTCCCGGAGCGTGGCGGGTGCTCACTTCCGCGAGCGATGGAGGAACCGCTACTTCCCCGTGATCCGATACGTGACCTTGATCCGCATCGTGACGGAGAGGCGGCCGGGGGCGACGAGCCCCGGCGAACCCGCTTCGGAAGATGCGTAGGCCATCCGCGCCATGGGCGGAGCGTTCGCATCGACGATCTCCTCGATTAGCAGCGGCTCCACCAATCTCACGGCAGCCGCTTCCGCCAAGGCAGAGGCCTTTTCATGGGCATTCGCCAGCGCGTTGAGACGGGTTTCGTCCTCAATCGCGGATCGGTTGTCGATACTCCGACTCACGTGGATACTCTGGATACCGTCGAGTTCCGAGAGCCCGCTCCAGAGCGCCACCGTCGCACCCAGCTCGTGTTGTTCAAATTCCACCGAGGCACCTGCGCGGTAGCCGATCTTGACCCAGTTGGACATGCGATGCTCGTGCTCTTCCCCAATCGACAGAAGCGAAGTCTGGATGTCCTCCTCCGCAATGCCGCGCTCGCGCAGAAAACGGAGGACCCCCTCAATGGCGCCGGAAGCCGCTTTCGCCGCCGCTGCCGGGGTATCCTCGACATCGAAAATTCCCACCGTCCACTGGAGGACATCCGGGGACACTTCGGTCACAGCCTCTCCGTAAACCGTGATGTGCGACGCATCCGGAAGGTGGGCGTGGATCAAGGGGGCGACGGAGAGCACGGTCGCCGCGTGGAGGAGAAGGCGGAGAGATTTCATGAGAGGATCGTTACGGCTGATGGTGGACGCAAAAGGCACCATCACGCAGCGCCCCGACAGACGCAATCAGAGGGGGGAAATGGGATCACATGGGAGCGGCAGGAGGCTGCTTTTACCATGGCGCTGCGACAACTTCGATGCTCGAATTTGCTCCATGGCTTTTTCCGATCGGTCGAATGATGTGCCGCCGTTCACCTGTCTTGATTTGCTGGCAGAACGAACCCGCCAGGAGAGCGGAATGACGAGTGCCCGGGTCAATCATGCCCGCGGAGAGGTCGCCTTCGATTTTGACCCCGAGGCGGTGAGCGAAGACACCGTCCGCAAGGCCGCCCAACGCCTCGGCCCAGCGATGCAGGCGGCCGCCGTACAGCGCTCTGTCGTCCACCTCAAGGGCCGAAGAACGGAGCGCCATGGCGCGCGTGCCGCGCAGTTCCTGGACAAGCGCCCGGGCGTCCGACGCGCAATCGCCAGCTACATTGGCGGAACCGTCACGGTCACCTTCGAGCCCGCCATGACCAATGAGGCACAAGTTCTCCAGGCGGCCCGCGATGAGGGTCTTGCCGTGCTCTCTGCGGACGAAGCGCTGACCGCACGGGCACACGCATCCTCCCTCCAGCACGGCACGCTCCTCCAGCGTCTGCGCTTCTGGTTGTCGGGAGATCCACTCGAACGGGTCCTCGTGGGTGCCGCTCTCGTGACGATGGTGGCCGGCGGCATCGTCGAATTCACGAGCGGGATGGGTGCGCTTGCGATCACGTTCTACGTGCTCAGCTACCTCACGGGAGGCTATTTCGGAACGGCATCAGCCTACGAATCACTGAAGGAAAAAGAGGTTGATATCGATCTTCTGATGATTCTCGCCGCCCTTGGTGCGGCGGCTGTCGGTGCGCCGTTCGAGGGCGCCATGCTCCTATTCCTCTTTGCTCTTTCGAACGTCTTGCAGACTTACGCGATGGGCCGGACCCGTTCGGCGATCGAAGGCCTCGCAAAGCTGCGTCCGCAAGTGGCCCATGTGAAGCGGGATCAGGAGACCGTCGATCTTCCGCTCGCGGAGGTGCGTGTCGGCGACGAGATCATCCTCCGCCCGGGCGAGCAGGTCCCTCTTGACGCTCTCGTCATCGAGGGGGAGAGCTCGGTCGACCAAAGCGCCGTCACCGGAGAATCTATCCCCGTGAACAAGCACCCGGGCGATCCTCTCTTTGCGGGGACGCAAAACCAGCTCGGCGGAATCACCGCGCGTGTTGTTCGCACGGCCAACGACTCCACCTTGGCCCGCATGATCGCGCTGGTTGAAGAGGCCCAGGCCCGCAAGGCGACGGCCCAGCGTTTCCTCGAAAAGGCGGAGAAACGCTATGCCCTCGGCGTGATTGCGTTCACCGTCTTCCTGGCCCTCTCTCTGCCGACAATCTTCGGCCTCGGCTGGAGTGACGGATTCTATCGCGCAATCACTGTCATGGTCGTCGCCTCGCCCTGCGCGCTTGTCATCAGCACCCCGGCCTCGATTCTCTCCGCGATCGCCAATGCGGCCCGCCACGGGATTCTCTTCAAAGGGGGTGCCCAGCTGGAAAAGGCCGCTCTCGTCCGCACCGTAGCGTTCGACAAGACCGGCACGCTGACCGAGGGTCGCCCCGTTGTCGTGGATCTCTGGTGTGCCCAGGACGAAGTTTCGTCGGAGGAACTCCTGGCCCTCACGGCAGCCGTCGAGCGGCGCTCCGAACACCCGCTCGCCAACGCAGTCGTTGAATATGCGGTTCAGGCAAAGCTCGAAATTCCGGAAGCCACCCAGTTCTCGTCGCAGCCCGGTCGAGGAGTCACCGGGACGGTGCAGGGGCACCGCCTCGTTGTCGGAAGCGCCCGCTGGATGAGCGGTGAGATCGAGTTCCCGGCCAATGCGCGGACCATATTCGAGACGTGGTCCGCGAAGGGCCGAACGATCATCGCCACCGTGCTCCGGAATGCCGATGACGAGACCGGCGTCCTTCTCGGCCTGCTGGCGATCGCCGACCCCGTTCGGCCGGAAGCGAAAGAAGTTCTCCAGACGCTCCACGCCCAAGGCGTCTCCCGCGTTGCCATGTTGACCGGGGACGATCGCACCGTTGCCCATGCCATCGCCGCTGAAATTGGCCTCGACGAGGTCCATGCCGAGTTGCTTCCCGAAGATAAAGTGCGTGTTCTCCGCGAACTTACCCGCGACGACGAGGTCGCGATGGTCGGAGACGGTGCCAACGACGCTCCCGCCCTCGCCACCGCCAGTCTCGGCATCGCGATGGGTGCGGCCGGGAGCGACATCGCGATGGAAAGCGCCGATGTCGTGCTCCTCTCAAACGACCTTACGAGGCTTCCCCACGTGCTCGCGCTCAGCCGTGCCACCCGGAGGATTGTCTGGCAGAATCTCTCTTTTGCCGGAGGGATCATTGTCCTCATGGTCCTTGCAACGCTGTTCCTTCCGGTGCTCGCTTCCGGGCTGGAGGTCCCTCTCCCTCTCGGGGTCCTTGCACACGAGGGTGGCACCGTCCTCGTCTGCCTGAACGGACTGCGTCTCCTCGCGTGGAAACCCTCCGCTCAAGCGCCGTGTCCGGGCTCGGCAACAGAGCGCGCGACAGAACGCCATCGAGAAACAAGGACCGCACTGTAGATCGTCATCCAGCAGAGCCCGGCCCACATCGCCGGGCGCATCATCTGCAGCTCGGGCAGCTCATTCGGCGGAAGATTCGGTTCGACAAGGGCGAGGACGAGGGTTCCCAAAGGCGACAACGAGGTAAGAAGAAAAGCCGGGTGGGCGAAAGTCGATTCATCCACTGCCGCCAAGACGATCGCCATAAGGATCGGGAGCAGGCCGACGAGGAGGACAGCCACCATTGTCCGGCCACCTTCCCATCGCGCGAGGGCGCAGCCAAAGGTGAAAAGCCCCCCACCAAGCGCCACCGCCACCGGCAACTGCTCACCCCAGCCCCCTGAGGTGAACGCGAAGTATCCCGTGCGGTTGAGCAGCCAGAGAACAAGAACAACACTCGCGGCACTCACCCCGGCAATCACCGCGCAAACGCCAAAGGCCGGACTTTCATCCCAAGCGGACGGAATCGACGATTTCCCGAGTTTCCGCGCCCGGCGCCAACCGCGCGCATAGCTCGCCCAGGTGGGCGTGACCATGAGCAACAGCCACAACCCAAGTGCACCCGAGAGCAGAACCACGACAAGCGTGATGGCGCCGGAAACCGCCTGGACAGGGATCGGCAAGGGAAACTGCGACTGCACCGCTCCGGAGAGATCGGTCGTGAAAATCGGCCAGAGGTTCGCAAGGAGCAAAAATTGGAAGAACGCCAGGACAACAAGGACCTGCACCTTGTTCAAGGGGTGGTGGTGGTCCCGCACCCATTTTCGCAGGAGCATGACAAAAAAGAGGCTCATCAACCCGCCCTGCAGAAAGAGCGAGAACCAGGTCTGCGAAACACTGTAGTTGAATACCGGAACGAGACGTTCGCCAAAGGCCCCGACCATTCCCGTCCTCGTCCCCCACCCCGCTTCGATCAAATACGGACCGAGGTGTTCAGCGATTGCCGGACGCACCGTGAGGCTCTCGAAAATGAAGATGTTCAGTTGCGAGAGCTGCGGAAGAACAAGGTAGAGCAGAATGATCGCCAGCTGTGTGAGACGGGAGGCCATGCGCCACCGCTGGACGACCATGCCTGCCGCCATCGCGGTGAAATGATAGAGCATGGCCGATGTCCAGAACAGAAGATAGACGATGACCACTTCATGCACCGGAATGCCTCCGCGCACCGTGGCGAAGGCCACAAACGGGAGCGTTATGGCGAAGAGCAGGTACTCCCGAATCGGAAGCCCGAACAGGTAGCCGACAATTTTGTGCGCGGGAGAGAGCGGGGCCATGCGCTGGTAGTCAAGCGCCCCGGAAAGCCGCTCATCGACCATTCCGGAAGCCACCGACCCCGTGCCCATGAGGAGAAGGACGATCCCCTGGATGACGAGGATGGGACCGAAAATCCAGCGAGCAGCCATCGTTGGCTCGATCATCGCCCGCTGTGTCGCGGGGAGATACGCGATGAGACTGCAAAACGTCGTCAGGATGCCCACGAGGAGAACCCAGAAGAGCGTGCGTTTCCATCGCAGTCGGCTGCGCGCATATCGCCAAATGAGCGGATTTCGCCAGATTTTCCACAAGGGCGGCAGCGCACCGGTATTGTCGTTCATAAACCTGCCTCCGGGTTTTCCGCGTGCAGTTCGGTCAAAATGTTCTCGAGGGAGGCCCGTTCCACCTGAAATCCGACGACCGCAAATCCGGCCGAAACAATCGCCCGCAAGAGATCGGCACAAGCCGCTTCATCCCCGTCGCAGGTAAAGCGCACACTCCGTTCCCGCCGCTGCACAGCATGCACTTCCTCCCGCCCGGCGAGCCAGTTTTCCAGCCCGGCGGCATCTTCCATGAGCTGCACACAAACCGGTCGGGCCGCCGAACGGCTAAACGCATCGGCGATCGCATCGACAGGTCCCGATGCGCGCAGTCGCCCGCGGTGCATGATCGCGATATGGGTGCACATATCGGCAAGTTCCGTGAGGATGTGCGATGAAATGAGAACGGATCGCCCCAGCGCGGCCTGCGCCCTGAGGATGTCGCGCAGGTCACGGCGGGCCAACGGATCCATTCCGCTGGCGGGCTCATCGAGCAATAGAAACTTCGGCTCGTGCAGAAGTGTCTTCGCAAGGACGAGGCGCTGTGTCATCCCGCGCGAGAGGTTTTTCGCCTTCGCTTCCCGGTTCGCCTCCAGACCAACCGACTGCAGCGCCTCGTCCATGCGGGCCCGCCGGGTCCGATCAGGCATGCCGTAGGCCCGGTCATAAAGTTCGAGAAACTCCCCCACCCGCAGATCCGGATTCACCGGCGCAAGATCGGGCATATATCCGATCCTTCGCCTCGCCTCCGCCGGTGATTCAAAGATGTCATGGCCGCAGATACGGACTTCGCCATGGGTGGGTTCGAGGAGTGTCGCAAGGACCCGGATCGTGCTCGTCTTACCCGCACCGTTCGGGCCGACCAGTCCGAGGATCTGTCCCGGCTCGATCGTAAGAGACAGATTATCCACCGCCGTGACGGTTCCATAATCGACGCGCAAGTCGGTCGCTTCAACGATCGGGACAACGGACATAGGTTGCATTCGGAGAGCTTTTCGCTGGCAAGTCCACCATGGTTACAATGGTTCATGCCGGTTTACCGATCGACTTGCGGCGCATCTTCCGCGAGAACGCAGCATGCGCGCCGTCCTCAAGTCCGGAAAACCTGCTCGCTCCATTATCCTCCTGATCGCCGCCGGAGCCCTCCTCCTCGGTGCCGCCGGGGTATGGCAGAAATCCCGTGCATCCTCGAAAATCGAAGCCGCGATTCCCCCTCGCCCGGCGATGGAGGATCGGCTGCCCGAGCTCACCTTTCGAATCGAGCAAACCGAAGACGCTGCCCGCAAAGGCGGATCGGACGCCATCGCGGCTTTGGGCCGGCTTGCCCGGATCTACCACGCCAACGCCTTCCGCAGACAGGCAGTGGCCCTCTATGAAGCGCTCTCCACCATGGAACCCGAAGAGGTGCACTGGCCCTATCTGCACGCCGACATCCTGATCCGTTACGGCCAAACGGCGTCTGCTGTTCCCCTCCTCGAACGTTCCGTCGAACTGGCCCCGGATTATGCACCCGCGCAACTTCGACTGGCGGACGCCCTCACACGGTCCGGCGAAACGGATGCCGCCCTCGCGACATATCATGGACTCGTGGCAAAGGAACCGGAAAATCCGTTCGCTCTCCTTGCCCTCGCCCGGGTGAACATTGCCGAGGAAAATTGGGACCTCGCCGCCGATCGTCTTCTTCGTGCGACGAAAGCCGATCCACGCTTTGGTGCCGCCTGGTCACTCCTCGCATCCGTCTATCAAGCACAAGGGAAAACCGACGCCAGCCTCGACGCCCGCACCCGTGCACAGGAAGTGCCCCCGAAGAACACCGCTCGCGATCCCTGGATCGATGCGCTGATGGACAGCAGTTATGATCCCTACCAGCTACGCGTGGCAGCGGATTCCGCATTCCTTCGAGATGAACCCGAAGAAGCCGCAAGGCTTATCCAGCGGGCGCTGCGCCTCGATCCGCAAGATGGTTCCAGTCACCTTCTCTATGCAAAATTGCTCATCAGGGCAGGAGATTCGGCAACCGCTCGAGATCACCTCCAGCACGCCGTCCGGTTGGGTTCGAATGACAGCGAGACGTGGCTCGCATTGATCAACCTCATCCTCTCCCAAGGCGACAGCGTCGGCCTCGATCGCGCCCTCGCCGAAGGGCTGTCCCAACAGCCGGAATCCTCCGGCCTGCGCTTCGCAGAGGGTCTTCGGCTCGCTCATCTGGGAGAATTGGCAGCCGCAGAAATTCAACTACAGGAGGCCAGCCGGCTCGCGCCGGATGAGGCCATGATTCACACTGTTCTCGCTCAGGTTCTCTTTCGCCGGGGTAAATCACGAGAGGGAACCGAGGCCATGGAATCCGCGCTCGTGATCAATCCGCACCATCCTCAAGCTCTCACGAGCATGGCCCATTACGCGATTAACGACGGCGACCCCGCCCGCGCCCGGCACTTCATCTTCCGGGCCCTCGCAGAGGACTCCTCACCACCCGATGAGTTGGCGCTCCTCGCACAGCGTTTTCACCGCAAGTTTGGCGAAGCTCCGTAGTCCGCCCTGACCGGACACGCTCACAGGGATTCGCTGTCGGCCGTCTCAAAAATCGTATCGGGCACAAACTGGCTACGCCATACTTCGAAATCCCGGACGCCGTTCAGGCGGAACGATCCGGCCGCTGGCGGAGGGGCGGAAAAGGTCTCGAAGGTGGCGCCTTCAACGTGATCGAGGACCACCAACGGGCGTGTGTCGGCTTCCACAAAACTGTACCGAAAATCCCGTACGACCAAGTCGCTGACGTGCCGTGCGTACAGCACCGACGCGGGCAGAAGCCCGAACATGCTCGGTTCCGGATAAGCCGTCTCCCGCATCGGGACCGCGAAGGGTTCGCGTGGACCGGTCACTCCCGGTTCATCCCCGCGCAGGAAGAAGGCGTTCACCATCGAGGATGGCTGTTCGGCAACCTGCTCCAGAGTCACACCGCCCTCGGAGACAACACGAATGCCGTCGAGGGTGATCTCTTCGATCGGATGACCGGGCAGTCCCGACAGGATAATGGGGAATCGACCGTCCGACCCGTTCACTGAAACCTGACTGATCTTGATCCGGCGGACGGCACCCGGCGAAATTCCCTCCGGTCCGCGCGCACGGTTGCCCAACCGGAGAAACACCGGCGCATTGCTCACATCGTGCATGACGATGTTGGATACCACCATATCTTCGATGATTCCGCCATCGACGCTTTCGATCGCCAATCCACGTGAACGCCGGAAGACGCAGTTCGTGATGGTGATATTCCGAAAGTCACCGTTGGACTCGGTCCCTATCTTGATCCGCCCGGTCGGGCCGTCGCGGTCGGGTGCCGCCTGCACGCTCGTTTGATAGGTGCCGTCGAGCAGGGTGCCCACGTCAAAGCCGCTGACGAGGCAGTTCGTGATGGTGATGTCCTCGCAGTTGCGACGTTCACCCAATCCGTAGCTGGCCTTCAGGACGATCGCGTCATCCATCGGTGAGTTGATGCTGCAGTTCGAGATACGAACATTGCGGCAGGCATCAATATCCAGGCCATCGCGATTCGTATCCACCCGGAGGCCCTCGATTGTCAGGTTGTCCACGCCCGTCGCAAGGAGCGCAAAGTGACCGCCGTTGAGAACGGAAAAATCGCGCAGGGTGACATTGCGACAGTTCTTCAAGGCGATCGCCTTATTACCCTGTCCGACCGGATCAAGACGCCCACCGTATCCAGCGTGGCGGAGAAGTCCCGCCCCGTCGATCAAGCCTGAACCGGAAATCGTCACGTTTTCCAGGTCCTCTCCCCA
>CAZVQJ010000041.1:0-16531 GCA_964629165.1 uncultured Puniceicoccaceae bacterium | reverse complement strand
CCACCCGCAGGGTGGCTTTGGGAACCTCGTAGATTTCACCGTTCACACGGACAGTCTGGCCGGGAACGGTGATCGTGCCTTCACGCGTCGCCGAGATCTGCCAGAGAAGGGACACCTCCGAGGAGGCCCGACCATTGATGATGCTCGTACGTTGGGACTGTTGGGGCGTGGTGCCAATCACGCGGAGACCGGGGGCGCTCGGTGAACGCACCCCGGGAAGACGGTTCATCGACAGGTTTTCGAAAACAATCGCATACACCGCGACGTCGCCAACCGATACAATTTCGGGCTGGAAGCGTGCGGTGACGGTGGCCACCTGCGCGATGGCATCCGGTGTCAGGGCTGCCAAAAGGATACCGAAAAGCCAGTGGCTGCGTCGCAAAATATTCATTACCAATCCCGTCCTGTGGACGTGTCTTCATTCAGGTGCGTTCGAACTGCGGGCAGTTTTTGTTCCGACTCGCGGAGGGCATTCAAAAGTTGCCGTGCTTCCTCCTGTGTCATCTCTCCCGGCTCAGCGATCGGAGAGGATGCTTCATTCCCGGCTTCCTCCAGTGCAGGATCGGCCGGCGATGTATCCTCCTCGGCCGGTTCCTCGGGGGCGCCTTCGCCTTCCTCTGGTTCGGATGGTGGTGCCTCTTCATCGCTTTCCTCGGGCGGCGACGCCTCATCCTCGGTTCCTTCCGGCTGTTCGCCTTCGGGAGTCTCTTCGCCGTCCTCGCCGTCCCGGGATTCGCCTTCGGAAGAATCCTCCGCGTCATCGGCCCCCTCGCTCTCATCCTGCGAATCATCCTGTGAATCCTGGTCATCCTGCGAATCGTCCTGGTCGTCCTGCGAATCGTCCTGGTCGTCCTGCGAATCGTCTTCCGGTACAAAGACCGCGATCACATCGTGTTCTTCGCTTTCGACGCGAACGGAAGTCTCCGCGGCGGTCGCATCGAGGACGCCGGGCCCTTCCCAATGCTCGAATCGATACCCTTCGCCTGGAATCGCCGTGACAGGATTGAGCGTGCCGAGCGGGAAGTCACCGCCCCCGGTCACGGTGCCGCCTTCGGGATCGTTCGGCAAAACGATGAGGTTCCATTCTCGGTTGAACTTTGCGACGACCTGACGGTGATCGGTGAGGTGGATGGCGGTCTCGGGGGCAGACACATCGTCGATGCCTGTGCCCTGCCAGCCAACCCAGCTGAAGCCGGCGCGCGGCTCCGCGTGGATCGGCACTGCGGTATCGACCGCGTACCACCCGGTATCTCCGGCGAATCCTCCCAGCCGAGGCTCGCTTTCCACTTCCAGATGAAAGGCATCCACGAACGTGGCGGTTACGGTGGCATCCTGTGTCAGCGTCACCTGGGCTTCTGGTTCGTTCGCCGGCTCGATTGTCGCTTCTTCGGAGGTCCAGCGGTCAAAAACGTAGCCCTCATTTGCCTTGGCCGAGATCGTTACAGGCTCGTCCTCGGGGTAGATACCCGATTCACCGGCGGTGCCCCGCTCCGTTTGCGCGGAAACCACATCCAGCTTCCAGGTTTTCACGAAGTGGGCGGTGAGAATGGCGTCCTCGACGAGGTGGATGGTCGTTTGTTCGCTCTCCGGCTCGGTCACATCTGCTCCGCTCCATCGGCGAAAGATCCAACCTTCCTGTGGTTTGGCGCTGACTTCGACGGGGGCTTCGCGGACGAACCGCCCGCTCGGGCCCGCTTCACCACCAGCAGTCGGCTCCGGCACGACCGTCAGCACGGAAGTGAGGTCGTCGATGGCGCCGCTCACGATATCGACATTCCGGGCGATATCCGGACGTTCGGCATCGAGGGCCCGCGAATTTCCGTAGGCGTCCAGGGCATTTTCCCAGAGTGCGAGCCGGTTGCGGCGGCCTTCCATCGTTTCCGGTTGGCTGCCGCCCTCCTGGAAAAACGTATTGCCGAGGTTGAAAAAGGCATCCGCCTGCAATTTGGGGTCAGACGTCTCGAGGGCGGAGCGAAACGCGCTTCGGGCCTCGTTCCACCGTTCCAGCTTGTAGAGGGCGTTGCCTAGATTGTAGCGCAAGCGGGCGTCAAACGGGTTCTCCTCCAGCGCCTTCTGCAATTCCCCGACGGCCTGCTCATATTCGCCGCGCTCATACAATTTCACAGCGCGAACGGGGGACGCGGAAAGTTCGCCGATTGGCGCGACGAGAAAAAGGAAGAGGGCGAGGACGGGCAGCGAGGCGAGGGGGCCGGTCGGGCGGCGACGCCGGGTGCCGACGAGAGGCTCGAGGAAGAGCAGCGCGAGCGCGATCGTGAGCGGCCACTGGTAGCGCTCGAGTGGAATCTCTTGCATCCGGGTGCCCAGTTCTTCGGCCGGGAGTTCGGCAATCAACTGTTCGTAGAGCGCCTGCAAGCCACCGCCCGAACCCAGCGAGGCATAGAACCCTCCGCTCACCGAGGCGATTTCCTGGAGAGTCGTTTCATCGAGCGAGGAACGGACAAGGTTGCCGCTCGCATCCCGAAGGTAGTTGAGATTTCCCTGCGCGTCGCGGATTGGAATCAATTCGCCTTCACCACTCCCGATCCCGACGGTGAAGATACGCAACCCATTTTCGGCGGCAGCCCTCGCGGCCACGATACCGGAAGCCTCGAGGTCTTCGCCGTCCGTCAGGAGCACGAGAAGTTTGAAGTTGCGATTGTCGCTGAGAGCGGCGGAGGCCTCCTCGATCGCAATCGAGAGATCGGTGCCACCCCGTGTGATCGTATCCGTATCCACGGCGTCGAGAGTCGCCCGGAAGGCGTCGTAATCGAGCGTCAGCGGACACTGCAGAAAGGCGTCGCCGGCGAAAGCGATGAGGCCGACACGATCGCCTCTCATCCCGTCAACAAGATCAAGGACTGCCAGTTTCGCACGCTCGAGGCGGTTTGGGCGGACATCCTCGGCGAGCATTGAGCGCGATGTATCCAGCGCGATCATGAGGTCGATCCCGCGGGCTTCGGACTCTTCGAGAACGACTCCGTGCCGCGGCTGGGCGAGGGCCAGGCAGAGCAGAGCGGACGCGGTGATGATCAGCCCCATTTTAATTCGTTGACGCGTCAGGCTGAAATTGGCGGTCAGCGAAGCGGCCAGTTTGCTTGAGGCAAACGCCTCTAAGCGCGCGTGCGTCCGCCGCTCACTCCAGAGGAAAAAGAGGACCAGCCCGGCGATGACGGCGGGCAGGATGTAGAGCCAGAGGGTATTTCCGAAACTCATGTGGGAATCAGGATAGGCGCATCACGGGCGGGGCCTCAGGGGAGGCGACGGTAGCGGGTGTGGGCGAGGATCTGTTCGAGTCCGAGGAACGCCAAAGCGCCGAGCAGTGGAATCCAGAAGTAGTCATCGAAGAGACGCCGGATGTGCTGAGTGATCTCCGTTTTTTCGAGTTGATCGATTTCTTCGTAAATGCTCATCAACTGTTCGGTATCGGTCGCGTGGTAGTAGCGGCCATTCGTCGCGTCGGCGACCTCCTGCAGGGTTGCGAGGTCGATCTCGGAGCGCCCGTTCTCGAATTGCTTGCGACCCCGCGCGTCCACGACGGGTCGATTCGTGCGTCGATCGACCAGCGGATAACGAACAATGCCGTCGCGTCCGACCCCGACCGCATAAATCCGGATATCGAAGGCGGCGGCGGCCTCGGCGGCCGCGATCGGTTGGAGCTGACCCCGATTGTTGGCGCCATCCGTCAGGAGGACGATGAGTCGGGTTTCGGCTTCCTGGTCGAGCAGGCGGTTGACGCTGGTTCCGATCGCGCTGCCGATCGCAGTGCCGTCCGGGCCCATGCCGATCTCCAGTTCGTCGAGACGTTGCAGGAGCCAGTTGTGATTGAGCGTGAGCGGACTCACGAGATAGGGTTCGCCGGAGAACGCGACCAGACCGATGCGGTCGCTCGGTCGCTTTTCGATGAACTCACGGATCACCCGCTTGACGACCGTCAGCCGATCCTGCAATTCGCCACCGAGGCTGAAATCGTGCGCCCACATGGAACCCGAGAGATCGACCGCGAGGACGATGTCGACTCCGCTGGAAGTAATCTCGGTCGCTTCTTCACCGGCCTGGGGGCGGGCAAGGGCCACAATGACGGCAACGAGAATGAGGGCGCGCAACCACCCCCGGAATCTGCCGGGGCGGCTCCGCACGAAGGCGGAAACCTGTTTCGCAAGCGCAACAGACGGGAAGCGGACGGCGGCCTGTTTTCCAATCCGGCCCTGCAAGAGGAGCAGTGCGAGTGGGATGAGGAGGAGAAAAAACGCCTCGGGCTGGGCAAAACGAAAAATCATGACGCAGCCTCTCCCGGTGGATTCTCGGTCGATCTTGCCGACGCTCTCTGGCGCTGTTCCTCCGCTTCCCGGACGACTTCGCGAGCCTCCGCAATGATCGGTCCGCGCATCTCCGCACCCAGGTTCTGCCGGGCGAACTTCACGAGGTCCGAGCGGGTCAGAAATGTCTGGAGGGCATTTTTCAGATCTTCCCGAAAATACGGGTTCCCGGAGACGAGCTGGAGAAATTCTTCGGTTGTGCGTTCGGGGGCGGGGAGGGCGAAGGCGCGTTCGAGGTATTCCCGGAGCACATCGGCCACTCCGCTTGCGAAGGTTTTATCGTCCAGGGTGGTACTCCCGCTCTCCAGTCGGTCGAGTTCCCGGCGTGCCCATTCGGCGGGTGGAATGGTCGGAGCCACGGTGGCGGTGGCCGCCTGTCTGCGGCGATAGCGGATGAAGAGCCAGAGGGCGAGGGCGGTGAGGAGCACCGCGAGAATGCTGGCCAGGACAAGGAGCCATGGGACAAATCGCACGGGATCCCGGATGTCAGCCAGTGCCTGCGCGGCACTCTGCGCGGCCAGGGACTGCGCAAAAAGAGTTCCGCCGATCGCGAGGATGACAGAGAAGCGCTTCGGATGACTCATCGACGGGCTCTCCTTCGGTTGAAAAACGCCCGCAGGGCATTGATATAGGGAGTGTCCGTCGTCACGCTGAAGTGATCGACCCCGCTCTTGCGAAATCCTTCGAGGAGGGCGTCGTGCCGGACCCGGTTCTGGCGGGCATAGAGGCGGCGAACCTCCGCGTTGCCGGTATCCACCTCCACCTGTTCACCGGTCTCGGCGTCTTCCAGGGAGACGATGCCGACCGAAGGCAGCTCGAATTCCCGCGGGTCCGACAGGTCGATGCAAATCAGGTCGTGCCGTCGGTTTGTCAGGCGGAGCATGCGCGGCAGGTCCCCTTGGCGTCGCGTCGCGGGCCGGATCCAGGAGAGGCTGTCGTCGGTCAGAAAATCGCTCAGCAGAAACACGACCGCCTTCCTCTTCACCAGGCGATTGAGCGTCTGGAGTGCGTTCACGATGTTGGTTCCACGTTTGCGCGGTTCAAAAAAGAGAGTGTCCCGAATAACCCGGAGGATATGCGCGCGGCCCTTTTTCGGCGGGATATACGCTTCCACTTCGTCGGTGAAGAGGAGGAGCCCGACCTTGTCATTGTTGCGGGTAGCGGAAAACGCCAGGACGCACGCCAGTTCTGCCGCCAGTTCGCGCTTGCTGCGCTCGAGCGAGCCAAAATAGCCGGAGGCGGAAAGGTCGATCGCCAAAACGATCGTCAGCTCGCGTTCTTCCTCGAACAACTTGACGAACGGCCGGTCCATCTTGGCCGTGACATTCCAGTCGATCGAGCGCACATCGTCCCCGGGCATGTATTCCCGCACCTCGGCAAAATCCATGCCCTGGCCTTTGAACACGCTGTGGTAGGCGCCGACGAGAGTATCATCGACGAAGCGCCGGCTGCGGATTTCGACCTGGCGAACCTTTTTGAGGATCTCGCGCGTGATTTCGCTGTGATTCATGGCTGCACAAAAAGAACGCGTCTTCCTGACGGCGTTCATGTGCGACCCCGGGTGAGCGGGGAGCGCAGGCAAGTCGTCAGGGAACCGCGACGGTTTCGAAAATCTTCCGAACAATGTCCTCGCTCGTGATCTCTTCGGCCTCCGCTTCGTAGGTGACAATCACGCGGTGACGGAGCACATCCATCCCGATCGTCTTCACGTCCTGCGGGGTGACATATCCGCGCCCTTGCATGAACGCCCATGCCTTCGCCGCGAGGGTCAGAGCAATCGTTGCGCGGGGACTGGCCCCGAACTGGATGAAGTCGCGAATATCGGCGAGCCCGTAGTCGGCGGGGACCCGCGTGGCGAAGACGACTTCGACAATGTAGTCTTTCACCTTGTCATCGACATACACCGCGTTGACGACCTCCCGGGCGGCCAGAATCTGCTCTGGGGTGATCACGCCATGAGCCTGCGGCGTCACACCGGTCGTCGCCATGGTGTCGAGGATCTTGCGTTCCTCCTCCCGTGACGGATAGCCGACCTGAAGCTTGAGCATGAAACGGTCAACCTGCGCTTCGGGCAACGGATAGGTGCCTTCCTGGTCGATCGGGTTTTCCGTTGCGAGAACAAGGAAGGGTTTCGGCAGCGGGAATGTTTGATCCCCGATCGTGACCTGACGCTCCTGCATCGCTTCGAGCAGCGCACTTTGCACTTTTGCGGGGGCCCGGTTGATTTCGTCGGCGAGCACAAGGTTCGCGAAAACGGGGCCTTGCTTGGTCGTGAAATCACCGCTCTTCGGGTTGTAGATGAGCGTGCCGACAATGTCGGCGGGCAGCAGATCGGGCGTGAACTGGATGCGGGAGAACTTCGCCTGGACGCTATCTGCGAGGGTACGGATGGAGAGGGTCTTGGCCAATCCTGGCACCCCCTCGAGCAAAACATGCCCGTTGGCGAGAAGACCGACAATCAGCCGGTCGATAAGGTACTTTTGGCCGACGATCACCTTCGCGATCTCGGCTTCGAGTTGAGGAATCCAGCTGGAGGCTTCCTTCACGCGCTGATTAATGGCTTCGAGATTGAATGGTTCGGACATAACGGCAGGTGCGGGATCGGAATGACCCTCATGAAAGACCGGCAGACCGGTCGAAGGTTCAAATAATGGTGAGGTCTTGCCGTCCAGATCAAGCGTGGAGGTACTCGAGAGACCGCCGCATCCTTGACACGCCGCTGCCATCTGCTTGCCTCGCGGAAATGGTGCTGCTTTCCGGGTTTGGATTCGAGATTGAGATCCTCATGATTCCTTGAGGGACTGGCCCAGGCGTGTCCAGTTCCGGTGACCCTCCGCTTTTCGTCCGCCACCGTTCCGCCCCTTTCCCGTTTTTCTTGAGGATCCTTCATGTCTCACACCTCTCAGGTCTTGATCTATGACACCACCTTGCGTGACGGCACGCAGGGCGAAAACGTCTCCTTTTCCGCCAACGACAAGGTCGTCCTCGCGCAGCGCATGGACGCCATGAAAATTGATTATATCGAGGGCGGTTGGCCGGGCTCCAATCCGCGCGACATGGAGTTCTTTGATCGGATGAGAGCGATTCCGCTGCGCCATGCAAAACTGGCGGCTTTCGGTTCCACGCGGCGCGCACAGGTTGCCGCCTCGGACGATCCCCAACTGGCCACGCTGCTCGCCGCGCAGACACCCGTCGTGACGATTTTCGGAAAAACGTGGATCCTCCATGTGACGGAGGTTCTTCGCACCGCCCCGGAAGAGAACCTCGCGATGATTGAAGATTCGGTGCGGTTTCTGAAGGCGGCCGGACGCGAAGTGATCTATGACGCAGAGCACTTTTTCGACGGGTATGCAGAGAATCCGGAATACGCCCTGGAGACGCTGCGGGCGGCGCACCGCGGCGGAGCTGATTGCCTGACGCTTTGCGACACCAATGGTGGGATGTTGCCGCGGCAACTCGAACGCTCGGTCAGCGCCGTGGTCGCGGCATTCCCGGGAACCTGCATCGGGATGCACACCCATAACGATGGCGGGATGGGAGTCGCCTTGACCCTGATCGGAGTCGAGGCGGGCGCCACCCTTGTGCAGGGCACGATGAATGGCTACGGTGAACGGGTCGGCAACGCCAACCTGACGACGATTGTGCCGAACCTCACCCTGAAATACGGGCGAACCGTGAACGCCGCGCCACAGTTGCCGAGCTGGCGGGAGTTTTCCCTCGCGGTCTCGCGAACCGCTAATCTCCCCCCTGACAGCAAGGCCCCGTTTGTGGGGCACAGCGCATTTGCGCACAAGGGAGGCGTGCACGCCAATGCGGCCAACAAGGTCGCACGGAGCTACGAGCATATTGACCCGAAGCTGGTCGGCAACGAGCAGCGCATACTGCTATCGGACATGTCCGGCGGCGCGAGCATTGTGATGAAAGCGCGGGAACTGGGCCTCGAGGTTGACGAAAAATCGCCCGAAATGCGCAGTTTCCTCCTTCTGATCAAGGAACTCGAAAATCAGGGATACGCGTTCGAAAATGCGGACGCCTCGTTTGAGGTGCTTTTGTGGCGTCATTTTCATCAGTATGACGATTCGTTCCGTCTCGTGAGCTACCGCATCATCTCTGAAGTCGTGCGGGAGCAGGACGAAAACCTGTCCGAAGCGGTCGTGAAAATCCGGGTCGAGGGGGAAGAGGAGATCAAGATGACCGTCGCTGAGTCGGTGGGACCGGTCGGGGCACTCGATCACGCCACGCGCCTCGCTTTCGGCGCCCATTTTCCGGAACTGCGCTCGGTTCACCTCGTCGATTACAAGGTGCGGATTCTCCAGACCGGGCTTGGAACCGATTCTCTTGTCCAAGTTCTCATCCTTTCCTCCGACGGCGAAAACAGCTGGTGGACGTGCGGGGCCAATCCCAACATCATCGAGGCGAGCTGGGAGGCGATCCGGGATTCCTATCGCTACAAGCTCCTCCAGGGTGCCAAAAAAAGTCTCATCAAAAATCACCCTCGCCGCATCGACCTCGCACCCGTCCAGGCCGCTGGCGAGAAATAGCTCGCGGGGTTGTGAAGGTGAATTCCGGTCGGATCGTCCGCGATCTCGATACAGGATGTGAACCGGCACCGGTCGTCGGAGCGCCGCCTCCAGGGGGTGGGATGGGGCAGAGACGACATCCTTTCGTCGCCATTTGAGGATGTCACAAGGCAAGCCTGCATAGGGAATCCGTGGTGGGGGACGGCCGGGGGGGGGCCAAACCGATTGTTTTCCTGTCACAGATCGCGCCGGTATCTCGTCGTTGTAGGTGATGAATAAACATCCCGATACAGAAACGAGCCGGGTCCTGGCGCAGATTGAAGCGTTTGAGGCGCGCTGGCACTACGACTCTGCCTATATGAAACACATGTTGCGGGCGCATCCCGAGGCGTTCTCCGTTTTTCAGGCCGTCCTTCCGATGGTGGAGTTCCGGCGATCGACGACCGCGGAGGTATCTCACGTGGTGAAGCTTGCAGCCTTTCAGATGCTTGACTGTGGGCCGTGCCTCCAACTGGCCATCGACCGGGCCAGAGCGGACGGAATCCCGCCGGCGCGGATCCAGGCCGTGCTTGAAGAGCCATCATCTTTGCCCGAGGATCTCGCGGACATACGCACCTTCGTCCGCTCGCTCTTTGGGGAGGCATCGATCTCGCCGGAGCAGCGCGGGCGCCTGCGTCTGCAGTGGGGAGAAGAGGTCATGGTGGAAATTGCCCTGCTGATTGCGGCGGCCGGCGTTTTTCCGATGATCAAGAAGGTGTTGGGGTATTTCGAAAGTGCCCGCACAATGCGGATCCAGGTATGACGGTGCACGCAGGATTAGAGTTTGAGCACCATCGTCGGGCAATCGAAGGCCTCGCGTACCGGATGCTTGGGTCTCATGCCGATGCGGAAGACATTGCGCAGGAAACGTGGCTGCGGTGGAATCGGGTCGACCAAGCTACGGTCGGGCAGCCGCGGTCATGGTTTCTCAAAACCGCTTCGCGGTTGGCACTCGACCGCCTCAAGTCGGCCCGCCGGCACCGGGAAGAGTATGTCGGACCATGGCTTCCGGATCCGTGGTTGGTCGAGGATCGTTCACCGGCGGACGAACTTCTCCTCGATGAATCCATCACCCTCGCGATGATGGTGGCGATGGACCAACTGTCCGCGGCGGAGCGTGCCGCTTTCATCCTCCACGACGTGTTCGACTTCGGCTATGACGAGATCGCCGGGATCCTTGGGAAAGGTGAGACGGCGTGCCGACAACTGGCCTCCCGCGCCCGTCGGGCCTTGCGATCTCGACCGGCCCGCTTTGTGACTGACCAGAACGTGCACCGCGAATTGTTGAAGGCGTTCGCCCGTGCGTGTGCGGAAGGCGACATGGAGAGTTTGAAGTCGCTCCTCAGGGCCGATGTTTCCGTGACTTCCGACAGTGGCGGCAAGGCGTTGGCGGCACGCAAAATTCTTCGGACGGACGACATCGCGGCGCGCCTCTTTATCGGCTTCTTTGGCAAGGCGAAGAGGCGAGGGAGAGAATTGAAGACAACGTTCATCCAGATGAATGGCTTGCCGGGCCTCGTTTTCAGGGACGACGCCGGGATCGTCAGCGCCGTCGGGATTGCGATCGAGGGCACGCGCATTTCCCGCATCTTCCTGCACCGGAATCCGGACAAACTCGCGCGAATCGATAACGGGAAGTAACGCGGAAAAGTCGGCAAACGGTTGCCTCGGAAAGCAGAGCCTGCTTACGAAGGGATGCATGAATCGGGAGCGTGTGACGATGAAGGACGTGGCGAAGGTGGCTGGAGTCCACCAGACGACCGTTTCCCTCGCGCTGCGGAACCATCCGAGCCTGCCGAAAGGTACCCGAACGCGCATTCAGGAGATCGCCCGGAAAATGGGCTATCGCCCGGATCCGATGTTGGCAAATCTCGCCGCGTATCGCCGTCGAAGCCGCACGCCGGTGAACGCGCCATCGATTGGTTATATCATGGATCTGGCGGGGCCCGAGGCGCTTCGGCAGTCACCGCCGCGACAGCTCTTCCTGAACCACGCGAGGGGCCGGGCGGAAGAATTGGGGTATCGGCTCGAAGTGTTCTATTATGCTCCCGCTTTTTACCAGTCCCGCACGCTCGACCGCACGCTCCGAACGCGCAATATCGAGGGCCTCATACTCGGTGCATTCTGGGACAGCCGGACCGATCTCGAGCTGACGTGGGAACACTACAGCGTGATCAAGATCGAAATGCTGCCTTTCAACCTGCCGTTCGACGTCGTGCAGAACAACCAGATGCAAGCAACGCGCCTCGCGATGGAGAAGGCACGCGAAATGGGGTACCGCCGCGTGGGCATGGCGATTGGCCAGCACGATGAAGACCACACGCGCAACCTGTTTTCGGCGGGCTACTTCGTGGGACAGACGATTTTTGATCCGGAAGACCGCATCCCGATTCTCGTGTTCGACGGCAAGCATCTCGAAAAGGATGCCGAAGAGGTCGGTCAATGGGTTCGTGCGCACCGGGTTGAAGTGATCGTCAGCAATTGGCACGAACTCGATCCGGTCATCGAATGGATCAATCGAACGGTCGGATGTGCCGTCCGGAGGATTCCCCTCGACGTTGACCGGAACGACGACGAATCCGCCGGAATCGTCCAGAACCATGAGGAAGTGGGCCGGTACGCGGTGGAACAGCTGACCGGTCTCATGCGCATCCATAAGCATGGCCCGGTCGGCCATCCGACGGTCCATTTGATCGACAGTTTCTGGCAATCCGGGAATCCGGGGGTGTCGGGCGCGATGGCCGACTCCGTCGGGTCCTCCGGTTGATTCGCCGATTTTTCTGTTCGCTATCCTGTGGCGCTGCCTTTCTGCATGCCATGCACGACAAGCTCGACGAGATTGTGAGCGCGTATTTCAAGCGCCCGGAAGTGTTGATCTACTATTTGCGCGCAACGACCGGGGTTGGGCTCTGGCGCTCTGAAGAGATCCTCTTCGAACGGTATTTCCGGAAGGACGATCGACTGCTCGAAGTCGGGTGTGGAGCCGGGCGTATCGCGAGCGGCCTGTATGAACTGGGCTTCACCGATCTTCTCGGGGTCGACCTCTCGCCGGCGATGATCGAGGAGGCGAAGCTCGCCGCCCGCACCCTTGAGCAGCCCATTCCCTTTGAGGTGGGAGACGCTACGGCGCTGCGCTTCGAGGAGGGTGCCTTCACCGGAGCCATTTTTGGTTTCAATGGGATCATGCAGATTCCCCGGCGGGAGAGGAGGCGGCGGGCGTTGCGCGAGATCCGGCGGGTGATGGCCCCGGGATCCTGCTTCATTTTCTCAACGCACGACCGGGGGATCGGCCATCACCGCAATTTTTGGCGGCAGGAGGAGGAACGCTGGGCCTCCGGAAAGCAGGAGGCGGCTCTGATCGAGTTCGGAGACCGCATCGTGCGGGAGGACCGGGGTGAATTTTTTGTGCATATTCCCTCGATGGAAGAAGTTCGGGAAGATCTCGTGGCGACGGATTGGGCGCTTCTGGAATCGCCTCTGCGCCAGGAGTTGGCGAATGAATCCGAGGCCGTTCGCGAGTTTTCCGATGAATGTCGTTTCTGGGTCGTGCGCAAACCAGAGCGTTGAAGACGATTGCATTTGGGCGGGGAGAGGCGATGCTGTCGGCGCTGCTCCAGTCATGCGCCCTTTGCACCGACACGTTCTAAACGTTCCTCTTGATCCGCGTCCGGGCGACAGCTCTCGAACGGCGGCGGCTTTCTCCCCGATGTATGGATGCTGACCTCGGTGAGCGCGCACGGCTCAGGATCGAAATGGTCGCGCAGCCGTCGGACAGTAGTTGCGGTCCCACCTGCCTCGACGCGATCTACCGGTATTACGGGCATGAGCGCCCGCTCTCGGAACTGATTGGCGAGATTCCGATGCTCGAGACGGGGGGAACCCTCGGGGTGAATCTGGGTGTGCATGCCTTGCGTCATGGATTCAGCGCCACGCTCGTCACGTTCAACCTGAACATCTTTGATCCCACCTGGTTCGGTTTGGACCGGACCCGTTTCCGTGCGAAGCTGGCGACGCAGTTGGAGTATCGCTCATCGCCGAAAGAGCAACGGGCGGTCTACGCCTATCTTGAGTTCCTCGACCTCGGCGGAAAGATCGAAATGCGGGACCTCAGCGGGCAACTCCTCGTAGGTTATCTGAAGCAAAACGCGCCGATCATCACCGGATTGAGCGCAACATTTCTCTACCGCTGTCCCCGGGAAATTCCCGAGACGGGTGAGGATGATGATGAACGTGGCGCGCCTCTTGGGCACTTTGTCGTCCTCGCTGGCTACGACCGCTCCCGGCGGGAGTATCACGTCGCGGATCCTTACGAAATGAACCCTTGGCCCCACGGCAACCACTATGCGGTTTCAGCCGATCGCCTGATCACATCGATCCTCCTCGGGATTCTCACCTACGACGCAAATTTACTGATCATCAAGCCCCGAAAATGAGTTCGCTTCTTCTTGTAGTCACCAATCCGGAGCGCTGGTCGATGAAGATCGAAGGCGTCACGGTTGTCTCCGCGCGGGATTATCTGACAGTCCCGGAGTACGGGTCGAATCGGCGCCTCCGGATCGTCAATCTCTGCCGGAGTTACCGCTATCAGTCGATCGGTTACTACGTCTCGCTGCTCGCGGAAGCGCGGGGTCACCGGCCGATGCCGAGTGTCCGGACGATGCAGGACTTCCGGTCCCCCTCGATCATCCGGGCCATCTCGACAGATCTGGACCGACTCATTCAACAGTCCCTCGCGCCCTTGAAGTCGGACACCTTCGAGTTGTCGATCTACTTCTCGAGAAATCTCGCGAGCCGCTATGACCGGCTCAGCCGTCAGCTTTTCAATCTCTTCGAAGCGCCGCTTCTGCGGGCCCGTTTCAGGCGCATGGACGATGTCTGGACACTCCAGAACATCTCTCCCATCGCGACCAACGACATTCCCGCGCAACACGTCGATTTTGCACACGAAGCCGCCCGCGACTGGCTTCTGCGAAGACACCGGATCCGCAAGCCGCAGCCTTCCGCCCGCTTCGACCTCGCCATTCTCATCGACCCAAAGGAAAAGCTCCCGCCCTCGGATGAAGGGGCTCTCAGGTTGTTCGAAAAACATGCTCTGGCCGCGGGGATCCGCCCTGACCGTATCACGGCGGAGGACTACGGTGAGCTTTCCCAGTACGATGCGCTCTTCATCCGCACGACGACTTCGGTCAATCACTACACCTACCGCTTCGCGCGCCGCGCCGAGTCGCTGGGTCTCGTCGTGATCGACGATCCGACGTCTATCCTTCGATGCACGAACAAGGTCTTCCTGCATGAGCTGCTGCAACGCAGTCGTCTGCCCGTCCCGACAACCCTTGTCCTGCACAAGGAAAACCTGAAGAAACTAGCTCGTTCCCTCTCGTATCCGCAGATCCTCAAGCAGCCGGATTCATCGTTTTCGCAAGGGGTCAAGAAGGCTTCGACCGCGGAGGAATTTCTTGAGGAAGGGAAGCGCATGCTCGAGGAGTCGGATCTCGTGCTGGTCCAGGAGTATGTGCCGACGGAATTTGACTGGCGGATCGGCGTGCTCGACGGGCGACCGCTCTACGCGTGCAGGTACTACATGGCGCGCGGGCACTGGCAGATCTACAATCATGCCGGTCGCCGGGGCATGGAGACGGGCAACGCGGAGACTTTTCCGCTCGAAACAGTGCCTCCCTTGATCGTCGATGCGGCGGTGCGCGGCGCGGACCTTATCGGCCGGGGGCTCTACGGAGTCGATGTGAAGGAAATTGACGGGCGTCCCCTGATCATCGAGATCAACGACAACCCGAGTCTCGAGTCCGGGGTGGAGGACAAAGTGGTCCGGGAGGGCCTTTATCAGGAGATCATGAAAGTGTTTCTGGAACGCCTGCAGCGCCGGTATGAGCAGTACCGTTAATACGCTTTTCTCCCGCTTTGGCGTCGAGCTGGAATACATGCTCGTGCGCGCGGATTCGCTCGCTGTTGCCCCGGCCGCCGATCAGTTCCTCCATCAGGTCGGCAAAGACCGGAAGAACGAGATGCAGTGGGGCGATCTGAGGCTCTCCAATGAACTGGTGCTCCATGTCCTGGAATTCAAGACAGACGGGCCTGTCTCGACGCTTGATGGGCTTGCGGAGAAATTCCAGGCAGGTGTGCGTTCGGTCAATGAATGCCTCGCGAGGGACGGACTGCGGCTGCTCCCCGGCGCGATGCACCCGTGGATGGACCCCTTCTCCGAGACTCAGTTATGGCCGCACGGCGATCGCGAAATCTACGACACGTTCAACCGGATCTTTGATTGCCGGGGGCATGGTTGGTCCAACCTCCAATCGACCCATCTGAACCTGCCGTTTTCCAACGACACCGAATTTGCGGCTCTGCATGAAGCCTTGCGGACGATTCTACCGCTGGTCCCGGCGATCGCCGCCAGCTCACCGTTTCATGACGGGGGTGCCGCCGGCGTGCTTGATGCCCGCCTTGTCGCTTACCGGGAAAACTGTGCCCGCATCCCCTCGGTAAGTGGGCGGATTGTTCCCGAGCCGGTGGCCTCGCGCGCGCAATACGAACGCGACATCCTCGGACGCATCTACGCCGATCTTGCACCGCTCGACCCGGGGGGGATTCTCCGCGAGGAATGGGTAAACGCGCGCGGAACGATCGCCCGCTTTGACCGGGGCACGATCGAGTTACGCGTCATGGATGTGCAGGAATGCCCGGCTGCGGACCTCGCGATCCTCCAGTTTCTGGTCGCCGTCACCCGTGAGCTGGTCGAAGATTCACGGATGCTGCGAGCCGGTGAAAACCCGCTCGAGACCGAGGCGCTCGCCGACCTCTTTGAGCGGGCGGTCACACACGGGCTGGCTGCCGAAGTGCGCAACGCCGAATGGCTGCAACGGCTCGGACTGAGTCCGGACAGCCACCCGACCATGCTTACCGTCGTGCAGGCGCTGGCCGATCGGGTGGGGTGGTCGGCACGATCGGCGGAGACCATTTTCGGGCAGATCCTCAGGCACGGGAACCTCGCCACGCGCCTGCAGGGTGCGGTCGGCGCGGAGGTGACCCGTGAGCGGCTTGTCGCGGTTTACACTGAACTGGCGGACTGCCTCGAAGGGGGGCGTCTCTTTCTCCCGCGTACCCGCAGTTGACTCCGACACGTCGGTTTTGATGCTCACGGCCATGTCGGCGGTCGAATTGGTGGAAGTGACAAAGACCTTCGGGAGTCACCGGGCAGTCGATCGCGTCGATCTTGTCGTTCCGGAGGGTTCCGTGTATGGGTTCATCGGTCCCAACGGGTCCGGCAAGACCACTTCGATTCGGATGATCCTGCGCATCATTGCACCGGACTCCGGCACGATCCGGGTTCTGGGGAAGCTTGCGGCCTCCGCTGCGAACGATGCGGTCGCCTATCTGCCGGAGGAACGAGGTCTCTACCGAAAGCTCAGGGTCGGAGCCCAACTGATTTATTTTGGCCGACTCAAGGGCCTGTCCGGACGAGCGGCCAAGAAAGCTGCGAAGGGCTGGCTCGAGCGCCTCGGCCTGGAGGAGTGGTGGGGCGAGAAAACGGAAACACTTTCGAAGGGCATGAGCCAGAAAGTCCAGTTCATCGCAGCGGTCCTCGCGGCTCCCCGCCTGCTCATACTGGACGAACCTTTCTCGGGGCTCGACCCGGTGAAC
>CAZVQJ010000040.1:0-16715 GCA_964629165.1 uncultured Puniceicoccaceae bacterium | reverse complement strand
CGGATGTTCGGCACGCCCAGCTCCTTCATGGCCTCGACGACCTGGCCGCGGATGACGTACTCGCCCGACTCGTCCTGCCGCCAGAAGCCGTCGTAGATGCCGCGGCCGAGATGCTCGGCGAAATGGCCGTAGAGGTGCTCGCTGATGTGACCGTTCGTACCGTCGGTATCCACGGTCATTTGAAGAGTCTCAGCGGAGGCAAACGAGGCCATGAGAAGGCCGGAGCTGAAGAGGGGGAGTCGTTTCATTGGGTTGGTAGTGATGATTGAGTGATGTTTGAAATGCGTCGTTATGATTGTCCATGCGCGGTCGCGGCGCAAGGAACTGTCTCACCAAAAAACATGCCGGAGGCAACCCCATCGCCCGGTAGCCGCCAGTCGAGCAAGGCGAGCGTCACGGGGATGCAGGCGCTCCCATGGGGGGTGGGTATCCGTGCCGACGACGTTCGGATGGTTCATCTCGAAGGGAACTTGTTACACTCGCCGGAAGTCGTCCATCCCGTTATTGTGGGCGATGAGCGACGGTCGATCCATGAGGTCGAGGCCGCCCGTCGTCGACGAAGGGTGCATCCTTCGGGATCCCCGGGCATGCTGCTACGGGCCAACCTCGAAGGCTCGGTGATAGGAGACGGTTCCAGTGGGCAGGGCTCCCCGGATGGCGAGGGCTTGGAAATATTCGGGCGGAACACCTGGCAGAACCAGCGCAGGCTGGGCTCTGAAACCGAAGCGTCCATAGTATCGGGGTTCTCCGAGAACGACACACCCGGCAGCACCTCGATTCCGCAATTCTGCCAATGCGTTTTTCACGAGTGCGCCGCCAATCCCTTGCCTCTGGTGCTCTGGCGCCACCGAGAGGGGGCCGAGCCCATACCACCCGCTGGTCCCGTCAGATATCCTCACGGGCGACGCGGCCAGGTGTCCGACTACCACGCCATCGATTTCCGCCACCAGGGAAAGGGCGAGTTTTCCCGCTTCCCGCAGTGCGTGGATGATCTGATGCTCCGTTTGGCTGCTGTGCGGAGCCCCGCGGAAAGCCGCGACGGTCAATCCTTCAATGGCGCCGGCATCGGCGGGTACTTCGGTCCGTATGATCATCCTCGTCCGAGACAACGCTCACACGCCGATCCTGAACCGGCCAGCCGATTGCAAGGGGCCGAACCGGGCCGGATGCCACCGTGGACTTCGATCCCGCAAGAGTCTCTCAGCCCCGCATCCCCTCGTCTTGATCAGGGGTGGAGTGGCACCAGCATGATATCGCGACCGGTCAACATGCTGGATGTCAGCAACACCCATTTTTCGTCGGGGCTGATATTGTGATGGGAGTGGGCTTCGTTGCTGAAGGGACCCTTGCTGTTGGGCCGGTGGCCGGTGGTCAGCAGCGTCTGCTCGCCGGTAGCCATGTCGATGCGGTAGAGTTCACCGTCGAAGGTATCCCCGACCGCCCACTTCTGATCCTCGGTGGCGTCGCAATGCCAGAATCCGCCCTTTCCGATCTGCCCGTGGTTCTTGTGTTCCCCCGTCCGGATGTTGAGCGAAAAGATGCCAGTGGGCCGCTCCCGAAGGCGATCGATGTGGGCCATGACGTTGAACAGAATATGGTCTGGACCGGTGAACAGTTCGTGGGTGACCCATTCGGCCGGATGCTCGACATAGATGGGGCGGTTATGCACCTCCCCGGAATCATCGATGCTGAGGTACCACATCCGCTGCGGGGCGTCACCTCCGGTTTCCCAGCAATACATGATCTCGCCGGAGACGTACGGATTGGCTTGCAGGTGATTGGCGCGGAACGGGACTTCCACAAGTTTGCGTAATTCTCCGGACGAGAACTCGATGCTATAGATGGCGGAAAGATCACCCGTCGATCTGGCCGCGAAGAAGATCCGGTCTTCGTTTGCGTCCAACCCGGTTCCACCTGAGGGACGCACGCCCGCGGGCAGTTCCGCAATCGTTTCGAGATAGCTCTCGGGTGCTCCCACCTGCCCGCGTTCGCTGTCCGCCAGAAGCCGCCCCAGGTCGAGGGCGATCAGCTCGCGATCCCGGAAGAAATAGGCGCGATTCTCATGCCACCCGAGGTGGAGGTTGCTCCCCCAGTCTGCCGTCGTCACCTGGACAATTTCGTAGGTCTCCATCGAGATTGCATAAGCGAGCCCACGCCTGCCTTCACCCCCGCCGCGGCTCGAGGGGAAGATGATGTATTTGCCGTCGGGCGTCCATTGCGGGTGCGTCTGGTAGAACTTGGAGTTGTTGTGCCGAGAGGTCGTCAAGGCGATGACCGGGACTCCCGTGACCTCGTCTTCGATGACGCGGTGTTCGGATGCGAAACGTTGTCCGAGAATATCGGTGTTCGTCATGTCGAACGTGTTCGCGGCATCACCCGCTCGCGCGGTGTAATCGACGCCATCGATCACCTGTGACGACACCGAACCGGTGAAGAAGGTCGCCGCCACGAAGAGCGGCATAACGAAGGCCCGACGGGCTGAGAGGTATTTTCGGTCAAGTTTCATCATCATGTTCTGCTTCCGTAGTGGACGTAACATCTTGTCACTCACTCGACAATCACGCGAACGAAGAATGTCGAATGATCCGGGTGGCTGACTCGCGCCTGTACAACCGTTCCGCTTTCTTCGTCGTTCTCGAGAAGATCGACGGTGTATCCATCCGTCATGTCATCCAACTCCAGAGGGCTCCATGAATGGAGGTCGGAGGAAGCCTCGTAACCGTAGTGCAACGGGCTGTCCTGAGGCCGCGTAAACTCGATCTCCGCAACAAGGCCATCGGCACCATCCGATTCCGCCTTTACCAAGCGGGGCAGGTTCTCGCTGCCTTCGCCGGTGATCGGATCGACGCCAAAGGCGAACGAGAGGAAGTTGCTGATGCCATCACCGTTGTAGTCCTCCTCGGGACCGGTCTTCTCGGCGCCTTCCGGGAAGGTGGTGTCGGCGAACTCCTCGTAGGGAGTCGGCGGCGGCGGGGTCGCAATCGTCAAGATGAGATTGTTTCCGCTCAACGTGAGGTCTCCCTCGAGGCCTGGAGGCGTCGACACGAGGGTGAAGTCTTCGGCCGAAAAATCGGTCGAGGCGAAGCTGACGAGCGTGTAGGACTGCCCTGCCTCGAGGCCATCCGCGCCGTCGATCACAATCGCATGGGTGCCGCTCCCGGTTTTGCTCAGTTCCCCATTCACCTCGAGCTGTCGTGCGCCATCGCCGAGGGTAAATTCGAGCACACCGCCGGCGTGCCACTCCAGGGAATCGAGGGAAAGAAGAGACCCTGAGGAACCGGCCCCCGGTGAGATTGTGCCACCTGGCTGGAGGGCCACTGCGCGAGCGATCGAACCCGCTCCACTCAGTCGGGCATGATCCAGGATTTCGACACCTGCTCCCGCCGCGATCTCACCATTGACGACCAGTTCGCCGTCGTGCGCGAAAAGCGGTCCCACAAACGAATTCTCACCGGCAAGGATCAATCGACCCGTGCCCGTCTTGAGAAGGCCGCCCGGACCCGAAATCTCTCCGCCGAGGAGAATCTCCCGGGCAGATCCCGTAGCGTTGGCGGCCTGAACCGTGACGGTGCTATCTTCCGTGATCAACGTCATCGGCAGCGTTGTCGACCAACCCGACTTTGCGGCAAGGACACCACTGGCAAGCTCGACGTTGGCAGCGAAGGACTCCACCCCATGGGAGACGATTCCACCCGCGCCAAGATAAAGCGTGCCGCCATCGAGGAGGATGGTCGCGGTTCCGTTCTCGATGCTCGCGTCACTGCCGAGGGTGAACTTCTCGATCGTGCTCACGCCACCGAGGAAGCTCGTGGAGGCAGCGTTGGTGTCCCGAAGGACCATGACGATACCTTCACCCACCTGCAGGCTGCCATCGGTTACCCGTATATGACCGCCGCGTCCTCCCGTGTTCTGATTGCCGAGCTCGATCGAGCCGGTCACCTCAACGTCGGCACCTTCCACCGACATCATGCCGTTAGAATTGGAGGTGCCGAGGCGGATTTCCCCAATCTGAGCCTCTCCGCCAGGGAGAACGAAGCCAGTGTTGAAACGGAGATTGCTGTCGGTGCTTCGGCGGATCTCGACGTATCCGGTGCTCAGCTGACCACCGTTGAAATGGATCGAATTTCCTGAACTATTATCGGAACCACGGAGCCCGTTAACGCTCACGATGCCGCCATCGATGATCAAGGTGGCGTCACCGTTCAGATCGACGGTTCCCCCGCTGACGACCTCACCGTCCGAAATCCTGAATACAGTCTCGGAGCCGTTGACGACGACCGAACCAGGCTGGAAGCGGGCGCCGGTACCGATCCTCATTTCACCCTCATCCACGCCAACCCGGCCGCTCAGGGTGCCTTCGCCGGTGAGGACCAACGTCCCCGATCCGTCCTTCGCAAAGCCTGCCCCACCGAGTCTGGCGGCGATCGTGACAGCATGCCCGTCGGCAAGGTCTCCGACGGTGATGCCAGGAGTCTCGAGATCGCTGACAAACTCCAATACGGCATCGGAGTCGTCACCACGCACGAGCCAACCGGCGGCGGAACTCACGTCCTGGTCGCCAAAGACCAACTGCGTAATGATTCGAGACTCATCGAGAATGACCTCGATATCTTCCGACAGCTCGAGGGTGCTAAAATCGGCCGTCGTATCGAACCCGTGGGCGATAATCCCTCCCTGCCAGTTGCTGTTCGTGCTCCAGTTACCCCCTGTCAACGTACGGGTCCATGTGCCGTTTCCGAGCAAAATGCGGTTGAAGACGGCTCCGTCCGAGAATCCATCGGCGAGCACATTCCCCGCGATGTCGGTGATCCCGGTGCCGCTGTCGTTCACCGTGAGCTGGATGGTGCCCTCACCCGAAAGTGATTCGACAACCACATCGAATGATTGTGCTCCGGACGACTCGACCGATTCGACGGACCCCACAAGCCCGGTAAGCGACCCGGTCGTCACGAGATCGAAGGCGGACTCGCTCACGCCTGCAACCGGCTCGGAGAAATTCACCCGGAAAGTGATCTCGGTGGCACTGGAGGTATCTGTGGTGGGCGCGTGCAGGCCAACCGCCGAGACAACCGGCTCAGTCGCATCTATCTTCACGGTGAATGGTTCCGCCCCGAGTCCACCTGTCTCCACCGCACTGAACGTGTAGACGCCATCGGGAAGGTTTGCGTCCGGATGATTGAACTCCCACAGCCCATCGACGTCGGCTGTCGTTTCACCGATCAGTCCCTCTCCTATCAGCAGGATGGAGACCTCGGCATCCGGTGCGGCTGTTCCGTGGAGGACGAGGTTCCCGCCGATGGTCACCCCGTCATTTGCATCCACCCCCGTATCCGGAGAGACCGCTGTGATCTCCGGAACCGTCATCGAAAAGTTGATCGGCGCCATCGCGGAGCCACTGAGGTTGCCGGCAACATCTTCGGAATGGGCGGAGATCATTTCCATCGCTCCGACGGAGCCGAGGTCTTCGAAGGAAACAGACCAGAAGCCGTCTTCATCGACCATCGTGCTCTCAGAGCCCGGAACGCCAAGAATATGCACGAACATCCGGGAGGCAGGCTCCGCCGTTCCCATCACGGTGAAGCCGTCCGCCCCGGAAGCCGCCACGAGTTCGATCACCGGCATGGACGGGGCAACGGTTTCAATTTCGATGAGAAACGGCGGGGAGTATCGAGCCTCCATGCCGTCGAGGCGGGCAAGAAAGTAGTGTTCCCCATCGGCCAGGGGTGAGGTGTAGGTGTGGGTCCAGTTCCCGTCACCGTCCGCCACGACCGGAATATCGTCGCCTGCACCAATGCGCGAAAGCGTGACGGTCGAACCGGGAGGAGCGATGCCTGCAACCGTGGGCGTGCTGTTGTTGGTAATCCGGTCATTGTCGTCGTGTCCCGTGTCGGGATGAAAACCGGCGATGATCGCCATCTCTGTGCCTCCGCCGAGGACGGGGAGAATATCCGGTGCGGGCGGTGTCGTCATGCCGTGGCCGAGGTAGTAATCGACCATGTGTGACTGCAGGTAGCCCTTCACCGTGAATCCGGCCCGGTACCCGGGGTTGTGAGGCAGGGTGTAGAGTCGAACGTCCGTCGGAATCGGCGTCGTATAAATCATCAGGGCAGAGTGATCGGACTTTTCGTAGATGATTTCTTCACGCCAGTCTCCGAGGATATCGCCGTAGAACTGCGCGGCATCGCGCCAGGAATCGACCGCTCCGTCATTGCCCGCCGAGAGCAAACGCGTGTGGTTGGCGGGATCCTCCGGGTTCCACTTTTCAACGAGTTCCCGGTTGAGGACCTCACTCATGACGTCGCCATCCCACCAGATCCGGAAGTTGGGCCATGGGCGACGCGGCTCAGGCGAAATAACCTCACCGGTCTGGATTTCGTGGATGCCATCGAAGGCCCAGTACTCGTAACCGACATGATCGGCGCTGATATCCGCCACGATCCCCCGCCCGATGTCGGATATCGCACCATGGTGCTTGTGGATCATCTCTCCCGTCGCGGCGTCATAGATGTAATAGCGAAGGCCACTGGGATTATTCTGCTGGACCGCAAACCCTTCGAGTCCCGGCCGATTCGGATCGAGGTCCCCGATATGAAAACGGTCGCCGTGCACGACCCCCTCATCGGCAAGGTTGTAGAGGACCGAACCGTCATCATCGAGGACGTAGCCACCGTCTGCGATTTCGTCGCGTCCGTCACCATCCAGGTCAATGATCCGGATCTGGTGGAAGTTGGGGAAATCCGCCGTGCCGGGAGAGAACTTCCAGCGCTCGGTCAGATCCGTGCCATCAAAATCCCAGGTCGTCACCATCAGGTTGAATGCTCCGCTTCCGATCCGGTTCTTGCCCTTGAAGACAAAGCTGGGGTGCACGCCGTCGAGATAAGCAATGCCGAAATGGCCGGCCATCGGTCCCTCCTCAATGTAGTCATCCGGCACTTGCGCACGCGCCCGGAGCGCACCGGTTTCGCCATCGAGGACCGAAATAAACTGGGTAACATCGTCGCCGTAAGTGAGGACGTCGCCGTCGCCGTAGGTCACCCCATTGGCGGAGATGATCACGACTTCCGATCGCCCATCTCCATCGAGATCGTAAACCGTCACTCCGTCATTATGCCCGGCGTTGATCGTGGAAGCGGGGGGTTCAATGTTGTTCGGATCGACCGAATTGGGACCGAAGTTCACCCGCCAGAGAAAGGTGCCGTCACTGAGGTAGGCGTCGAGCAGACGTGGATCCCCCGTGCCTTCGGGAATACGCGTCACCACATAATCATACTCTCCATCTCCATCGAGGTCCCCCACCCAGACCATGTGGACATAGGTCTCGAAATCGGTCGGTTCAAGCGGCACCGTGAAATACGGCCGGTCCGGGGCGTTCGCAGGCAGCGTATAGGCAGCGCTCTCCTCGAGTTCCACCCCGTTGATCACCGGCCGCACGAAATAGGCGTTCTCCAGAGTGGGATCGACGGTCGTGTCGGTGAAATTCGTGCCGGTCACAATCGGATCGGCATTGATCTTCTCCGGAGCCCCGCCGTTCGCCGAGCGGTAGAGGTTGAAGGGAAGATTCTGCGGTTCGTGGCCAAGCAGCCGCCAGCTCACGAAGACGCGGTCGTTCTCCGCTCTCACCGCGACCATTCCCCGGCCGAGATTTTCCATCTGGCGCTGCGCGTTGACGTTCACGAACAAGAGAAGCGCGGACAGGAGTGTCATGAGGACACGCCGGTGGGTATTCCAGTAGATCAATTTTGAGGACAGTTTCATAATGCGACGAAGGTGTAATAGAAGATTCTGAGGCGCCTCCCGGGCTCAGAGGCCCGATCAACTGCTATCGGACGCGAGTAGAATACAGGTTTGAAATAACGGTTAGAGCGTTAGCGTGTTTTCGATCGGCTCGTAGAATTCGATTTCGATGATGGAAAGTTCTGCTTCCCCGACCTTCTCCTCCCCGGTGGTCGCGTTGCCTTGATCGATAAGTTCGGTCAACTCGCCGAAGGCATCGCGGGCCTCGCTGCCCGAGAGGATCTCGATCGTAACGCGGTCCCCGGTCGTCGGTTCAAGCGGCAGGGTGATGTATCCGAGACTGCGCGGGGTGGCGCCTTCGTAGACCACTTTTGCCCCCACGCGCACCCGAATCGGATAGCTGCGGGCACGAAAGCCACCCGTTTTCATCGTGATCTCGCTGAGTATTGCCTCACGCTCCAGCTCAAATTCGATGGACCCGTATCCAATCCATGCACTCGCCTCATTGTCATCGAAAGCGAGCCTCGGATCGTTGCCCGAGACGCTCCCCGCACGTTTGATCGCCACTGCCTTGCGCGTCGATGTGATGGAAACTCCAGGAGGTGTCGGCCCCTTCAGGAGCGAGCCGCTGAGAGTATCAGCGGGAAATGATTCACTCCAGCCGTCCGTCGTGGAAACCGCCTGCGATTCGATCGACAGCGTGGCCCCTTCCAGGCCTTCTGATGCGGCGCGCAGCACGATCCGGCCGCTCTCGGGGGTGCTTCGGACGAGCACCCGATTGACACCGCCTTCGACCGGAAGGGACTTTGACAGGATGTGGTTGTCCGGCCCCTGAGCGATCCCGCCGCGCCACTCGGCCGGTCCTTCCAGTGAAAACTCAACCATGTCGAGGGCGGTCGGACAACGGTTGCCTTTGCTGTCGACCACTTCCACTTGCGCCAGGAAAACATCGGCTCCATCGGCTCGCAGGTTTCCACCTGGTCCGATCAGCTGCAGCCTGAGGGCGGCGGGAGCACCCGCCGTTTCGTGGCGGGCGGAAGAAACCACCTTCCCCGCCCCGTCCCTGCCGATGGCCTCGATCACGCCCGGTTCCCAGGAAACGTTCTCGAATGTGAAAAGGAAGCGGTGGCTGCGAACCCCTTTGCCCAGCGCCTTTCCGTTCACCTTCAACTCGACCGATTCCGTGTTCGCCACGACATAGATGTCTTTCACCGTGCCGTCCGCGTAATTCCAGTGTCCGAGGATATGTGCCTTCGGTTCGGCGGGATCGACCCAGCCATTCCACATCACCTGATGGGCAAAAAATCCGTCCTTCGGGATTCGCATGGCATCCACTTCGCCGCTCCGGCGGTAGTTCTCCGCTCCACGGTAGTGCGTGTTTGTATCCGAAAAAATGATATTCAGTCCTCCACCATTCACGCGCTTTCCGGTCCCCGGCCGTTCACGCCAGTAGTCATACCAGCGGATCACGTTCTCGATCGCGTGGGAGTCCTGGTTGCGGTTGTAGGAGCGGGCGGATTGACCGTTGTAGAGCGGCCCGTCCCCGTCCTTGTGGTAGGGAGGCGAATATTCGTCCCAATACTTCCGCAACCCTTCATCCCTGGAGTATTCGGTTTGCCAATACGGCTGGCTCGCACTCTTGTTAATATAGAGCATCTCCCCGCCATACTCGGCTTCTTTCGATCCCAACATATCCCGGCTTCCGACCGCCCGGCCGCCGTGCGGGTCAAACTGGTTGCGGATCGCCTTCATCTCCGCCATGTGCTCTTCGCTGATGCCATTGTTGCCGGCCTCGTAAACGATTACGCTGGGATTGTTCCGGTAGTAGACGATCGCATCGCGCATCAACTCAACTCGCTGCAGCCATTTACGACCGACCGCATCCCGCTCGGAATCGCCTGCCGGAAGCATCTGCATCAGGCCTACGCGGTCGGAGGATTCGACATCCTGCCGCCACGGAGTGACGTGCATCCAGCGGACCATGTTGGCCCCGCTCTCGATCATCAGTCCGTTCGAATAATCGCTCAACCAAGGGGGTACCGAGAGGCCGATCGCAGGCCACTCGTTGGAAGTTCTTTGCGCATACCCCTTCACGTGAAGGATGCGGTCGTTGAGTTTTACGACACCATCTTCGAACGCGGTCTTGCGGAACCCGGTCATCGTTCGAACCTCATCAACGACCTCGCCATCGACCTTGAGCTTCGTCGTCACTTCGTAAAGATAACCGTAGCCCCAGCTCCAGAACTCAAGGTCGTCGACCTTCGCCGATGCCCGGGCGATCACACGTCCTCTTGATGGCGCCGTGTGCTTCCCGCCCGAAAACGCCTTCACAAGCTTTCCGTCGCGGTCGCGGATCTCCACCTCAAAGTCAAAATCCTGATTTCGCCGCGGTTCGAAAACGACTTCGGATTCGACATTGATCACGGCACTCCGGTTCGCCACATCCATCTGGCTGGCATAGACATAGACGCCGGTGTACCCGAGGCTGGAATATAGCGGAAGGGTCTGGTGCAGGACCCCCGTGAGGTGCAGGTTGACGTTCTTTACGAGACCACCGTAGTTGGCATTGAAATTCCGATCCGCCCACTGGAAGGTCTGTCCCGAGACCTCCTCGCGATAGTTCCAGGCATTGTTGGTCCGCACCGCGATGACGTTCGTCTCCGGCCATGGTTTCAGATGGTTCGTGAGGTCGAATCCGAATGCCATGACGCCATTTTCGTGCGATCCCACGCGCACGCCGTTGACCCATACGAGCGCTTGCTGGCGCGCGCCTTCGAACTCGATGTACACTTTTCCCGGTTCGCTCCTTTCGGGCAACCTGAATGTCTTGCGATACCAGGCAATCCCCGTCCGGTGCTCGTGGATGGAGAGATGAAACGCGTCGTCCTCGTTCCACGCCCGGGGCAACGTGACCGGCTCGAATGCCGAATCGTCGAAGTCCGGCGCCTCGGCACCCGGAAAATCGCCGACACCCATGCGCCAATCGGGGTTGAAGTTGAGCCGCAAGCGTTCGGGCGCTCCCAACACCAGTTGGGGCGTGATCAGCACGAACAGGAAAAGCAGGCCGAAGAGCGTGCGAAAAGGGCGAATCGGGGAGCCGTGAGCGATCCGTAAGGAGAGTGAATAGCGCGGATTCAAAGAAAACAGAAAGGGTTTCGGAAGGTTCTCAGGTTTCGACACGAGCGAGTTTTCACCGAGCCGGGACCGGATGCGATGCGCAACGAGTGTCTATTTGCGCGAAATCAGTGCTGATTTACGCAATATTGTCCGCCCTGTCCAATGCCTCTGCGGATTCGTTCTCCATCCGTTTCCTCCACGCGGTGGGTGTTTCTCCCGTCACGCGCTCGAAGGTGCGGATAAAATGAAACCGGCTTGAAAAACCACATTCCAGGGCCACCGCATCCAGCTTGAGGCGTCGGTCGGCGAGGAGCGTCCGCGCATGCTCGACGCGCACCCTCGCCACTTCCTGAACCATCGTGAACGGCAGGTGACGCTGGAACGCATCCTGCAACCGCCGCAGCGAAACTCCCACCTCGGCGGCAATCTCCTCCACCGTCAGGGGCTCCCGGAAGCGATCCCGGATCAGCCGGAGCGCCCGGGTGACGTCCAGGTCGGGAACCGCGATGGTATCGGTCGACCGCCGACCGCTGACTCCGGCCGGTTGAATGACGAAAGGGCCGGGGTCCCTCTTCTCACCCTCCATCAGCTGATGCAGGATCGTCGCGGCGAGCGTCCCCTGCTCTTCGAAATTACAGCGCACACTGGACAGAGGCACTTCCGAAAATTCGCAGAGCGTGTGCGAATCGTCCGCCCCGAGGACCGCCACTTCCTCGGGAACGCGCAGGCCGGCGTCGAGACAGGCTGTGGTGACTTCGACCGCATTGAGATCATTGACGGCCCAGAGGGCAATCGGCTTGGGCTGTGCGGAAACCCACTCCTTCAATCCCACGAAAGGTATCTGAAAGACGGCCGCACCGGCATCCTCCACCGCTTTGACAAACCCGCGGCAGCGCGCCTTCTCAATCGCGTTGTCAGCGAAGGAAACGTAGCCGAGTCTTCGGAACCCGAGCGAGAGCAGATACTCACCCGCTGTTTTTCCGATCGCCTCGTGGTCCAGGACGACGCGGGTGGTGCAGGGATACTCCCCGAAGCGCTGCAATCCGACAGTCGGGATCCCGGAGCGTTCGATGAGTTCGACGAGAGGTGTAATCGGATTCGAGAGGCCGGGATTTGCGATGATGCCATCGCCCCGCCAACTGGGGAGATCCGGGATGATATTGCGCCAGCGCATCCGGCAATCGAGGACCCATCCTCGTTCCGCTGCCACTTTTGCGACACCTTCAAAGACACGGTCCTCCCACCAGTAAAGAGCGATCAGGACCCGTCTCCGGGCGTGCCATGGAACATTTTGAGTGGCATTTCTGGAGACGGCTCCCACGATGGCTCAAGAGAAGAACGTGTTGCGCAAAATGTCACTATCTTATCGCAAAACAACACGCTTTGCGGGTGGCATTCTCGTTCTTGCCCCAACACGTTGCACCCGTGAACCCTTTTTCCCTCCGCATGAAATCTTCCGGATTCAGCCTTTACGCGACGCTCGCGGCGGTCTCTGCCCTCCAAGGCGCGGTCGCCCCGTCGGCCGATATTTTCATGACCCGCACACCGTCCACGCAGATTCACCATGAAGGATGGATCGATTTCAACAAGAACGGTGAGCTTGACCCGTATGAGGATGCGACGCTGCCGGAAGACGTCCGGATCGAAGATCTCCTCTCCCGCATGACGCTGGAAGAAAAGACCGCCCAGATGACGACCCTTTACGGGTATCCGCGGGTGCTCAAGGACGAGCTGCCGACCGAGCGCTGGAGTGAGCGGATGTGGAAAGACGGTATCGGGAATATCGACGAGCACATGAACGGGAACGAAGGCTGGAGCGGGAATCTCCCGAATCCCGAGCATGACTTGCCGTGGTCCACCCATGCCCGGGCGATCAATGAGGTGCAGCGCTGGTTTGTCGAAAACACCCGCCTCGGGATCCCGGTCGATTTCACGAATGAAGGGATCCGGGGCCTGATGCATTCGAAAGCTACCAGCTTTCCCGCCCAACTCGGCGTCGCGAGTACCTGGAATACCGCGCTTGTCCGCGAGATCGGCCGCACGACCGGACGCGAAGCAAGGGCGCTGGGCTACACAAACGTGTATTCACCCGTTCTCGACGTTTCCCGGGATCCTCGCTGGGGACGCATCATCGAGAGCTATGGGGAGGATCCGTTTCTCATTTCTGAACTCGGCCTGCAGCAGGTTCTCGGCATTCAGGAACAAGGCGTTGCCTCGACCCTGAAACACTACGCGGTCTACGGAATTCCCAAGGGGGGACGGGACGGTCATGCGCGCACCGACCCGCATGCTACGTGGAGCGAAGTGCAGACGGTCCACCTCGCCCCTTTTCGCAAAGCCATCCGGCAGGGCGGCGCGCTGGGAGTGATGGCCTCCTATAATGACTACGATGGCGTTCCCGTCCAAAGCAGCTCGCTCTTTCTGAAGGAGATCCTGCGGGAGGAATGGGGATTCGAGGGCTACATCGTCTCCGATAGCGCCGCGGTGGAGTTCATCCACGAGAAACACCGTGTCGCGCCCACTCCGAAGGAAGCGATCCGCCTCTCGGTCGAAGCCGGATTGAACATCCGCACCAATTTCACCAAACCTGAAGAATACGCCGAGCCGCTCCGGGAACTCGTTCGAGACGGTCTTCTATCCATCGAAACGATCGATGACCGCGTCCGCGACATCCTGCGCGTGAAATTCCGACTCGGCCTCTTTGATCAGCCCTACCGGAGCGACCCCGACGGGGCTGCAGGAGTCGTTCGCCACCCGGATCATCTCGCCATCGCGGCCCGGGCCGCGCGCGAATCCATCATCCTCCTGAAAAACGAGGACGCGCTCCTCCCGCTCGATCCGGACCGCCTGGATCGTGTTCTCGTGGCCGGCCCTCTCGCCCACCACGAGCGTGCCTGGTGGAGCCGATACGGGGCCCAGCATCTCGATTTTGTGACACCGCTCGAAGGCATCCGCGCGGCCCTCGAGGGCATCGCAGTGGTCGATTACGTCAAAGGCGTCGAGGCCGCCGACGAGAACTGGCCCCTCAGCGATGTGTTCAAGGAAAGCCCTTCGGCCGACGTCCAGGCAGGCATCGACGCAGCCGTCGCAGCGGCCCGGGATGTCGATGTGATTATCGCCCTGCTCGGGGAAACCGACGAACAGTGCCGGGAATCCTACAGCCGGATCAGCCTGGATCTTCCCGGCTATCAGGAGGAACTGCTCCGCGCCCTCCACGCCACCGGCAAGCCGGTCGTCCTCGTCCTCTCGAACGGCCGCCCCCTCAGCACCCAGTTCGCCGCGCGGCGTGTTCCCGCGATGGTGGAAATGTGGTTTCCCGGCGAAGACGGCGGCACCGCACTGGCCGACGTCCTGTTTGGTCACTACAATCCAGCGGGAAGGTTGCCCGTCACCGTTCCCCAATCGGTCGGCCAGCTTCCCTTCAACTTTCCCTCAAAGCCCGGCGCACAGGATCGGGACTACGGTCAGGTGGAGGGCGCACTTTTTCCCTTTGGTCACGGGCTCAGCTACACGGCCTTCGCCTACAGTGATCTTGAGGTGAACCCCAGCCGCTCTTCGATCGATGCTCCCGCTATCGAGGTTGAAGTAAAAGTGACAAACACGGGAGAACGTGCGGGAGACGAAGTAGTTCAGCTCTACCTCAGGGACGATTACAGCAGTGTCACCACGTTCGAACAACGCCTCGTCGGCTTTGAACGCATGCACCTGAAGCCGGGTGAGACCCGCACGGCGAAGTTCTTCCTCAACCGCGAACACCTCCAGTTGTTCAATGCAGCGCAGGAATGGGTCGTCGAGCCCGGCCGCTTCACGCTCATGGTGGGGGCGTCCTCCGCGGATATCCGACTTTCTAGGAATTTCTGGATCACCGACGAGAACGGGGAAGCACCCGTCGAAGACCCGCTCCCCGGAGACACCGTGGATCCCGTCTGACGCCCCTCCCTCGATTTCCTGAAGGCCGGAAGGAGCTTTTTCCTCTTTTCTGTTTCCGCCGCGCTACTCTGGCGTCATCTTCATCCCGGGTGACCCCGTACCCATCAGACTGCACATCAACCATTCCTTCCCTATGCCACGACCCGCTTTGAGTCCTCGCAAATCATCCTTCCTCCTGCGACTGCTGTGCGGCTTCGCCTTGAATTTCCTCTGCTGGTCCGGCCTCTCCGGCGCGGATCCGATGGTCCAACTGAACTGGCTGGAATCCAATGACGCCAAAGTGCCCGCGGGGAGCACGCTGGGAACCGCCTGGCCGATGGGGTCTGTCGATGCGAAAAGCGGTTTTCGGCTCGAGGCGTTGTCCGGGGAATCGACACCGGTGCAGAGCTGGCCTTTAGCCTATTGGCCGGACGGCTCCCTCAAGTGGAGCGGCCATGCGATCGCCCCCGAGCATTTTCATACCACTGGCTTCCGCCTCCGCCCGGATGCCGATGCCATCGTGGCAGGATCGCTCGACACCGCGGAAACCGGCGACACCATCAGGATCGACACCGGCCGAATCGTCGTGCGCATCCCGAAATCCGGCGCCACCCTGATCGCGTCCATCGAGCGCGACGGCCAACCTTCGCTCACTGATGGTCACCTCGTCGCGGTGGCGCAGGACAAGGAGGCTCCAGAAGCGGGCGAACCGATGATGGTGACCGATTTCCGTAGCCGCATCGATCACGTAGTCCTGGAACAGTCCGGTCCGCAGCGCGCAGTGGTTCGATTTGAAGGCATGCATGTGAGCGAGGAAAATCGCGCTTGGCTGCCTTACGTCGTCCGGCTCTATTTTTACGCGGGTGATGATTCCCTGAGGATGCTGCACACCTTCATCTATGACGGGGAGGTGAACGAAGACTTTATCCGCGGATTGGGGGTGCGCTTCAACACCCCCATGCGCGGCCCCCTCCACGACCGGCACGTGCGGTTTTCGGGAGAAGACGGTGGTCTCTGGGGCGAGGCGGTCCGCGGTATCACCGGCCTGCGTCGCGACCCCGGCGAAGCGGTGCGGGAGGCGCAGATCGCGGGCCGGGCAACACCACCGCTCAAGGAATGGTCCGAACGCGTGTCCCGTGGTCTCGAAATGATTCCCGCCTTTGGCGATTTTTCCCTCTTCCAGCCGACGGCCGACTCGTTCTCCATCCGCAAACGGACAAAAGCCGGGTATGCCTGGCTGGACAGCGCCCACGGTGGACGCTCGAGCGGACTGGCCTACCTCGGCAGCCCGGAGGGAGGCGTTGCCTTCGGCATCCGGGACTTTTGGCAGAGTCATCCTTCCCAGCTTGATATCCGCGGTGCGGTGACGGACGAGGCCGAAGTGACCTTGTGGCTCTGGGCCCCCGACGCGCGGAGCATGGACATGCGCTTCTATCACGACGGCATGGGCCTGGACACGCACGCAAAGCAACTCGCCGCGATGGACGTGACCTACGAGGACTTCGAGCCCGGTTTCGGCGACGCCAAAGGCGTGGCGCGCACCAGCGAATTGCGGATCTGGGCGCTGGCGGGCACTCCCGAGCGCGCGCGCATCGTGCGCATGGCGGAGACCTTGTCGGCCCCCCCACAACTCGTGGCCCGACCGGAGGATTACAAGGCGGCCGGAGTTTTTGCCGATGCACTCTGGAACCTGCCCGATCGCTCCACGCCAGCCAAAGCCGCCATCGAGGATCAGTTGGATTTCTATTTCGAACATTATAAACGCGAAGTGGAGCAGCGGCATTGGTACGGCTTCTGGAACTACGGTGACGTCATGCACAGTTATGACTACGATCGCCATGTCTGGCGCTACGATGTCGGAGGATTCGCTTGGGCAAACTCGGAACTATCGCCTGATATCAGGCTCTGGAACACCTTCCTGCTCACCGGACAGGCGGACGTTATACGGATGGCCG
>CAZVQJ010000039.1:0-16744 GCA_964629165.1 uncultured Puniceicoccaceae bacterium | reverse complement strand
GGAGAAATACCGGGACCTCGTTCAGGAAACAGCCGAGTGCCTGGCGTCGATGCTGATCTTTGAGGAGGAGCGAGGCACCTATGTGTTGGGGCCGCCTCTCTGGATTGCCCAGGAGATTCATGATCCCGCTGAAAGTCAGAATCCCTCCTTTGAGCTGGCTTATTTCCGCTGGGCTTTGGAGACCGCGCAGAGGTGGCGCCAGCTCTCCGGGCAGCCGCGGGAGGAGCAATGGGACCACCGGATCGCTCATCTGCCGCCGCTGCCGGAAACGGACGGAAAATATGTGGCGCTGGAATCACATCCCGACACCTGGCATAACCTAGCAAGCCGGCACGATCACCCGCAGATGCTCATGCCTCTGGGTTTTCTGCCGCAGACGTCTTATGTCGATTGCGCAACGATGGATCGCACGTTGACTGCCGTCCTTGAAGAGTGGGATTGGGAAACGAAGATCTGGGGATGGGATTATCCGATGGTGGCGATGACGGCTGCTCGCCTCGGTCGCCCCGAAGAAGCCGTGGAGGTGCTCATGAGAAACGGCCCAAACAACCGCTACATGCCCAATGGACATTGCCCGCAACGCAGTGACCGCACGCAATCAAGCGAGGATGCGGGACGCTCGGAAATCGCTGCATACCTGCCCGCGAATGGTGCCTTTCTTGCCGCCCTTGCCCTGATGGTCGCCGGGTGGGACGGAGCGGGGGAGACAACCCCGGGATTCCCCAAAGATGGCCGTTGGACGATCCGGGCCGAAGGCCTTCATCGATCCCTCTGAAAAATGCCGCCGGGCCGTGAGCGGTAGACGGCCCGGTCTATTCTGCCGCCGGTCCGGTCGATTGGCGCACGAGCAGGTGGGGAACGATCGTCATGGAGCGGGCGGCGCCGTCGGCCTTCCGGTTGCCGATGAGCTTCTGGAGGTTGTCGACAATGGCTTGTGTCGATTGAGTGGTTTCCTGTGAGACCGTTGTCAGGGCGGGATCCGTCCACTGGCTGATTTCGAGATTGTCGAATCCGATAATCGAAAAGTCCTCCGCGACCCGCTTGCTCCGTTCCCGCACTGCCCGCATCGCTCCGATTGCGATCCGGTCGTTCAGGCCAATCGCCGCCGTTGGCGGATTCGGAAGATCCATCCACTGTTGGCCAAGCCGGTGCCCGTATTCGTAGGTCCACAGGTCGCTCTTGGGACCGTCCACAACCTGCAGGGCGTCGGCGGGATTGATGCCGTTTTCCCTCAGGGCCACCTGCAGGCCGCGCATCCGGACCGGCCCATAAATGGGATCACTGTTCAACCCGAGGAGGGCAAAACGCCGGTGGCCAAGATCCAGGAGGTGCTTGATGCAGAGACGCATCGCCTCCTCACGATCAAGCCGCACGGTCGGAACCGGCAGGTCAAACTCCGGATCCGCCGCCAAAAGGGGAATTCCTCGTGTGAGGATCTCCTGGATGATTGGCTGATTGTCCGCCAGACGCGTCCCGAAAAGCACGATCGCATCCACCCGGAAATCGAGGAAATGCTGTAAGGTGGTGGTCTCCGCGCGAATGTCCCCGCTGTTCAGCTCGAGGATCCCCCGCTGGCCGACCTCCCGAAGCCGTCGTTGCAGGAGACTCACCTTGCGGGCGAGGATGGGAGATTCCAGCTCCTGAAAGCTGATCCCGATGACGCCGGTGCGCCCCCCGCGGAGACCCCGTGCAAGCACGCTGGGTCGGAATCCGAGTTCCTCGACCGCACTCATGACCCGCGCCCGAGTCTTCGGGCTGACGTCGTCGTGACCGTTTAATACCCGGGAGACGGTCCATCGGGAGAGCCCGAGATGCTCCGCCAATTCACTTGAGGTCGGGCTGCGTGAGGGCTCCACAGGTTTCTTGGACATCGAATAAAGATCATGCCTGGAACCAACACGTGCAAGGGTTTTCTCTTTTACGGGTGGGGGATTCGCGGGCGATTCTCCTCGAATCCACCCCGTTTCGGAGTAGAGGTCGAGGCGAGGCAGGAGGGGATGGTCCCTGTCCCTCGGGGACCCCCCATTGCCATCCTGCTTTGGCAGGTTGTCCCTCTCTTATCCGGGGGTTCCCCCAGACTGGTCGGGGGGAGAGTGCCGCCGATATACGTATTTCTCCGGTTGTTTCATACGGCGGAAACGCAGACTCGGTAAGGCAAAGAGTTGACATCGCCGGATAATGCTATCTAGGAACTGGTGCGAATTAATCCTACACCTGTTAGACGTGGATGAGGCGAGTGCTTCTGGCGCGACCCCCGTGGAACGTCTTTCCATAACCAACTGATCTCCTATGAACTCAATGAATCTCCGACGCGGAAGGACACTTTCTGTCTGCCTTCTGGCGTTTGCTGTCAGCGGGCTTTTGCCTGCGATTCTCTCGGCGCAGGCCGGGGCGACCGGCTCGATCGAGGGCCGTGTCCGGGCGGAAAGATCCGGCCGCTACTTGAACAATGCACGCATCACGGTGGAAGGCACCGGCATGCAGACCCTCACCAACGATTTTGGTGAATTCCGCCTCAATGGGGTCCCCGCCGGCGAGGTGACCGTCAATGTCTTTTTCACGGGGCTCCAACTGGGGAGCGAACGCGTGAGCGTGACGCCGGGGGGAGTTGCCCGGGCCGATTTCGCCCTGCGCCGAACAGGTGATCTTGATCCGGATGACGAAGAATTCATCCTCCTGGAGGACTTTCGCGTCGATGGAGGTGCCCGGGCCGCGGATGCGGTGGCACTCCAGGAGCAGCGTTTTGCTCCCAACATCATGAACGTAGCTTCTGCCGATCAGTTTGGCGATGTGACGGAAGGGAACGTGGGGGAATTCATCAAATACCTCCCGGGTATCTCGGTGGAATATGTTGCCGCCGACGTTCGTTCCATCTCTGTCCGTGGCTTCGGCGACAATTTCACCGGGGTAACGGTCGACGGCAATCGCATGGCGAGCGCGGCTTCGGGCGCGCATACACGTCGCTTCGAGCTTGAACAGGTTTCCATCAACAACGTCTCGCGGATCGAAGTGTCGAAGGTGCCGACCCCGGATGTCACGGCCGCTTCCCTCGGGGGAAATGTGAACCTCGTGAGCAAGAGCGCCTTTGAGCGTGATCGACGGGAGATCGACTACCGTGCCTACATCAGTGCCAACTCGGAGAGTCTATCGTTGAACCGCACGCCGGGCCCCGATACCCATCACAGCCGCAAGGTGCGTGGTGGATTCGACCTCAATTACATCGATCCCATCTCCGACCACTTCGGGATCGCGTTGAATGCCTTGCATTCCGATCAGTTCAACGAGCAGCACCGCGCCTTTCGTGTGTGGGAAGCGGACACGGGAGACGGTGCCTCGGAGGAAGCTCCCTACCTGCGGACATTCGAGTTCCAGGATGGTCCGAAGGAAACGCTTCGGCAATCGGTCGGGGGCAACTTTGATTGGCGGCCGGCGCCAAACTGGCTCGTGAGCTTTGGGGCCCAGTGGAACAAGTATGATTCGTTTTTTGGGAACCGGAACCTGAACCTGAACACCGGCTCGAATCCGGATTCTTATACGCCCGATTCGGTCAATGGCCGGGCCGGAGCCGGAGCCCTCCGCCACCGCACCTCGTTCCGGAACAAGCACGGCCGGACAATCGCGTCCAACCTCGATGTATCCTATCGCACTGACGGCTTGAAGGTTTCGGCCAGCCTCTACTACTCGGACAGCGAGGGAAAATACGACGACATTGCGAACGGTTATTTCGAGCTGGTGGAAACGGCAGGCCTCGAACCCGTCACAATCAACTTTGCTGGAGTCGGTTCGGAAGGCCCCGAGAACATCAGCGTCACCAACGCGGAGGGGGACTTCGTGGACTTCACGAACCTTCAGAATTTCGAAGTGAGGCATGCGGACTCCCGTCCCATCGATTCGTCGGACCGGTTTGAAGGTGGAACGATCGATGTCGAAAAGAACTTCGACGGCTTTACCTTGCAGGCGGGCGTGCTCTACGAGAACCAGAAACGGGAGGTTCTCGACACGCGCACCCGTTATACCCCGAACGAGCGTTTCAATGCGGCCCTTATCCGGGACAATGTCTATATCGGGGAGGAGCCTGGGTTCAACCAGCCACGGATGCAGTGGCCGGATCCGGAGCGGACCTACCAGAGGTATCTTGCCGATCCAGGCGCCTGGGACGTCGCTTATCAGGATAGCTGGACCCCGGCTGACCGGGACATCCTTCTTGAGGAGACGATTTCGGCGCTGTATCTGATGGGACACACCCGCTTCGCCGATAATCGGCTGCACGTTCTGGGCGGGGTGCGCTGGGAGCGGACGAAGTTCGAGGGCGAGGGTCCGCTGGTTACTGGATCCGGTGACGCCATGGAGATCATCCGCCGCGGGAACCATGTCTCGGGCTCTTACGATGATTTCTTTCCGAGCATTCACTTCGTCTATGACATCACGCCCAATCTGCTGGCGCGTGCGGCGTATGCTTACAGCTTCGGTCGTCCAAACTGGAGCGAACTCGTCCCGCGCATCACGATCAACGAGAGTGAACAGACGCCCGGCAGCGGATCGGTCAGTGCGATCAACGGCAACCTCGAGCCTTGGTACGCGGACAACTTCGACGTCTCCCTCGAATACTATCTGGAGGACGCCGGCGTGATTTCGGGCGGCTTCTTCTACAAGAAGGTCAAGAATGGCTTCCAGAACTTCTCGACCACCCTCAACGACCAATTGATCAACGAGTTGGATCTGGGTGCATACGACATTCTGCAGAGTGGCGAATGGACGGTAACGACCACGACAAATGGAGGTTCCGCGGAGATCTACGGGTTTGAGGCCAACTTCCAGCACTCGCTCGCTTTTGCGGGTGGCTGGGGCGAGCATTTTCGCGTCCATGCGAATGCCACCCTTCTCGAGCTGAAGGGGTCCGACGATTTCGACTTCTCGAATTTCGTGGAGCGCACCTACAACTGGGGTGTCACCTTTGAACGCGGCCCTCTCGAAGTGATGCTAAAGTGGAATTACCGCGGAGAGCAGCAACTCGAGCCTCGTTCGAACGAGTTCGAAGGCGGTCAACGCTGGTGGGCAGCCCGCCTCTACACCGACGTCAACGTCGAGTATGAACTTCATCGTTCCGCCGTCCTCTTCATCAATGCGCGCAACATCTTCAACGAGCCGCAGACCCGGCAGAATTACAGCTCGATCACTCCGGGCTATGCTCGTGACGAGCGGGTTGAGGATTATGGCGTGCAACTCGCGATCGGCATCAAGGGCCGTTTCTAGCCCCGCGCTTACCTGACTCTTCAAGGGCGGGACCTGCTCCAGGTTCCGCCCTTTTCAATTCCTGGGTTCAATCCTTGAGGGGAAAGACGAAGATCCGGCTGTTGCGGCGCGAACTGAGGAGGGTTTGCCGAAGGGCGGGAGGCAGGTCATCGGGGGTGGCTTCCTGGAAACCACAGACGTTGCGGAAAAACGGCACCGCCTGCGTCGTGAGGGCGAGCAGCGCGTCGGCCTGGCGTCGCCTGCCTTCTTCGACCGCAAATTCCACCAGGGCCTTGCCGATATTGCGGCCCTGATAGGCAGGTTGCACAAAAACGGAGCCGACTTCGAGGAGGTTGGTCCCGGGGAAACTCGTGATGCGCGCGCAACCGATCACGCTTTCATCGATCTCGTAGACAAAATACTCTTCGACGGACGCTTCCACATTCTCGCGGGTGCGCGGGCGGAGGGTCTCGTCCTGGATGCCCGATTTCGTGATGTTGAAGATCGGGGTGGCATCCTTGCCGCGCGCCTGGCGGATCTGAGCGTACGGGTTGCTGTGGATCATCGAACCGATGCCGACTTTGGAGAAGATCTCCATCAGCAGCCCGTCATGGATCCGGCAATCGACGAGATGGGCGCGGGGCACACCGGCGTCGATCGTGCGCACTGCGTATTGTGCCTTGCTCCGGATTTCCTCGTCGATCGGTGTGGGATCCTCGGCAAGCTTCTGGCGCACTTCGTCGACCGGCGCGTTCAGCCGGAACTGACCGTTGTAGGTAAGCCCCTCGTAGGGTAGCAGATAGATGAGTTTGGATGCCCGGAGTTCGATCGCGACGCGCGAGGCAAGGAGGTCGCTGTTCAGGCGCAAAGGATCGCCCTCTCGGGTGAAGGCGACGGGGCTGATCACGGGCACGAGTTCGCGGTCGATGAGATGCTTGAGGACACCGTCATCCACTCGCTCGACCTTGCCCGCATGAAGTTGGTCAACCCCCTTCAGGATGCCGCGTTCGGTTGCTCTGACGGCATTGGCCTGGACGACGCTGAGGCCCATGCGGGTCAGGCCCTGCGTAATGGTGTGTCCGACCTGGCCAGCGGCCTTGATCGCGAGATCGAGCGTCGCCTGATCGGTCGGGCCATAGCCGCGGGTATCGGTGATGGCGAGGTGGCTCTCCTGAGCCAGTTGCCGGATCTGCGCTCCGATTCCGAAAACGACGACAATCTTGATGCTGAGATTTCGCAAGACTGCCAACTCCAGCATGATGTTGCCGAAATTGTCTTCGTTCACGACCGAGCCGTCCAGCGCGACCACGAAAATGTGGTTCCGCCATTGCGGAACATATTTCAGAATTCCCCGAAGGTCGGTGGGTTTGATTTCGCGCAAGTTTTCCCGTTCGTCGATCGCCATCGCGTCGTATCACAACGTTCTGTGCGGCGAGGGCAAGAGCAGGGAGGGTCACGATGGCGGCTTGCCTGGACGCCGCATTGCGATGAGCCTTGGTGATTGTGGCGACCGATACCTCGTCTTTGTCCGCCGCTTGGGCGGAGCCTCTTGATGCGTTTCTGGCTTTCCTCGAACTGGAAAAGGGGCGGGGGCGTCATACCATCGAGAATTATGAGCGCGATCTGGTGCAGGCCGCGCGATATCTGTCTTCACAAGGAAACCGCGATTGGCAAACGGTGACCGGAGAGGGGGCTGCCGGCTGGTTGCGTTCCCTTACGGGGGGAAAATATGCGCCTGCGTCGTTGGCCCGAAAGCTGAGTGCGCTGAAGGGGTTTGCCCGTTTCCTCGTCCACGAAAAGATCCGGCCTGACGATTTCACGGAATTGCTCAGCACGCCAAAACTCGCGCGTTCGCTTCCGGGAACGTTGACCGTGGGAGAGGTCGAAGCACTCCTTGAGGCACCCAGCCGACACAGCGCGCAAGGGCTTCGCGACCGGGCGATTCTTGAATTGTTCTACAGTAGTGGCCTGCGGGTATCCGAATTGTGCGCCCTCGAATTGACGTCGGTTGACCTTGAAGATCAGTTTCTGCGGGTCCAGGCGGGCAAGCGCGACAAGGACCGTCTCGTGCCGGTGGGACAGACGGCGGTGGACGCGATCGAACGCTATCTCGCGCATGGGCGGCCGACATTCGTGAAAGCTTGCACCGGGAGTGAGCTGTTTCTCTCGGAGCGGGGGCGGGCGATCAGCCGCAAGACGGTCTGGCACTGGATCAAGGTCTATGCGAAACGGGCCGGCATCCGCGAAACGGTAAAACCGCATCTGCTCCGCCACAGCTTCGCGACGCACCTGCTCAGCCGGGGAGCCGACCTCCGGGCGATTCAGGAGATGCTCGGTCATTCGGATATCTCGACGACTGAAATCTATACAAAGGTGGAGCCCGATCACCTGATTGACGCGCACGAGGCCTACCATCCGCGTAATCGGATCACGCTCTAATCGCCGGACTGCTTGCTGATCCATTCGCGCCCCGCCTCGGAGCGCAGGAAAGCGGCATAGTGCGGTGCCATGCGGAGCGAATCCGGAGAGAAGGTCACTTCACAACACTGATGGAGGCGATCCATCAGGGCCACGACCTTATCGTAGTTGCCCTGCAAGACAGCGACGTCCATCGCGGTATAATACGCGGCTTGGAAAAATGGATCTGCCTCGATCGCCTCGTTGAGCAGATCCTCCGCCCGGGCATGTTCTCCTTGTTGCATCGCGATGCTCGCTTTGATCAGGAGCAGTCCGGCATCGCGGATCCCGAGGGCGTCGATGGCTTGATCGACCTTCTGTTCAGCGCGCTCGAAATCGCCTTTGAGAAAGTAGTGGTCGATCATCATGTAGGCGAGCTCATCGTCCTCGCTGAAGTGACGTTCGATGTTGGCGAGGGCTTCTGCGTAGAACGTGGAGTGCCCGCTGCGGTGGGCGGCTCCGAGCACCGGGATGGCGAGGGCGCGGTTTGCCTGAAGCTCGGGAGGAAGATCATGGTAGATCTCGAATGCTTCGTCGAAGCGGTTTGCTTGCAGGAGCCGTGTCATCCGGGCGAGTCGCTTGGCGTCCTCCCCGAGCGATGAGATTCCCAGCATGCGGCGGAGCACCTTCTGCATCAAGCCTTCCTCAGGAACCAGGACAACGAGGAGCGTCTTGATCCGTTCCGAAACAAACATGCTGTCCGAGTAGTCGAAATGATCGACGATGCGGTAATCACCGGAAGGACGTTCGGCGAAATGGAACTCGAGGTAGACATAGCCGCCGGCGTAGATATTGATCCGCACGAGTGCCGTGATGCGGCTTTCGTGCGTCTGCACGCGGATCACCGTGGCGCTGCCTCCGCGCTCCATCATGTTGACGATGTTCAAGGCAAGCTTCTCGATGCCGCTGTCGATATCCTGAGCGAGCTCGGCTTTCAGATCCACGGGGACGTCGAGCGGGTCGAGGACGCCCGTCTGAAGCGCCTCGATGTCATAGAGCTGAACGAAGGCATCGGCGTCATCCGCATTGAGGGCGCGGTCCATGCTCCGAACGGCGTCGGCCTGGGCCGTCGGCAAGGGAGAGAGGTCGGCAAGGATGGTGGCAGACAGCCCATGCGCGATGGCAAGAATCGAGAGGACAAGATGGAGAGAAGTTCTCACATGCATAACCACGTCCGCTTTCAGTGATTGGTCGAGTCAGACGAGCTTTTTCACGAACGCTGACGAGGAAGGAAATTCATACGGTTTGCGCGTGCCGGCGGGGGCCCGACTGCACATATTCATCAAATTGCATGGCGACGTTGCGTACGAGAAGCCAACCGGGGCCACGCAGCTCGAATCCATCGGGTCGGCGCCGCAAGAGCCCGTCCGCCTCCATCTCCCGGAGGGATTCGATTTCGGCTGCGAAGTGTTCGGCCACGGGGACGCCGAGGCGTTCGCTCATCTCCCCGTAGTGCAATCGCCCGTGACACATGATCTCCATGATCACCTGGCGCCGGCGTTCATCTTCCTCGGTCAGGACATAGCCACGATTGATCGGTAGATGGCCGGCGTCGAGAGCCCGATAGTAATCGACGAGCTTCTTCTCGTTCTGGCGAAAGGTGTTTCGCGTCTGTGAAATGGCGCTCATGCCGAACGCGGCAATTTCACGCCCGGCACGGGTGCTGTAACCCTGGAAGTTGCGGTGGAGCGAGCCTTCCGCCTGAGCAATCGCGAGTTCGTCGTCATGCTTCGCGAAATGATCCATTCCGATATACCGATAGCCCGCCGTGGTCAGCCGTTTGACGACGAGTTCAAACATCGCCAGCTTCGTTTCCGGTCCGGGGAGGGTGCTACGTTCAAGGAGTTTCTGCGCCGGTGCAATCCAGGGCACGTGGGCGTAGGAGAAAATCGCGAACCGGTCCGGATCGTATGTGAGGACCTCGTCGAGGGTTTCCGCAAAGGTGTCCACCGTCTGGCAGGGGAGGCCATAAATCAGATCGACGTTGATCGAATTGAACCCGGAATCGCGGAGCCAGGCGAGGGTGCGGCGGTTGAGTTCGCTCGGCTGGATCCGATGGATGGCCTCCTGGACGGCAGGATTGACATCCTGCACCCCAAACGAGGCCCGGTGAAAGCCAGTTGCACGGAGAGCCTGCACTTTCTCCTCATCGAGTGTCCGGGGATCGATTTCGACCGAGATTTCGGCGTCCGGAGACACCGTGAAGCGGTCACGCCAAATCTTGCCGACGCGCCGGATTTGATCGGGCCGAAGAAAGCTGGGAGAACCCCCGCCATAATGAATCTGCTCAACGATGCGTCCGGCACCGAGATGAGGGAGAAAAAGATCCAGCTCGCGCTCGAGATAATCGAGATAGCGATCCGCTTTGCGGCGGTCCCGGGTGATTTCCTTCGCACACGCGCAAAACCAGCAAAGGGACTCGCAGAAGGGCAGGTGGAAATAGAGCGAAAGGGGAGCTTCGGGCTCGGCACAGTCACTCAGGAGCGATCTGAAATCCTTCGTGGGGGTAAACTGGAGAGCCGTCGGGTAAGATGTGTAGCGCGGTCCCGGGCGGTTGTATTTCGCGATCAGTTGCCGATCCAGGTGCAGGGGTTGGAAGGAGGCCGTCATGACGGTGATTCCGGGTTCGTTACCATGCGAACAAACCTGTCGACGCTCTCGATGCGAGCCTGGGGCGTAATCCCGTGGCCGAGATTGACGATGTGGCCGCGGGCACCCCGCATGCTTGCGAGGAAACGGTCAGTTTCCGCTTCGACGACTTCTGGAGCCTGTTCAAGCAAAGTGGAATCCAGGTTTCCCTGGAGCGCGAACGCAGGCGGGAGCGTTCGCCGTATTTCCGGGAGTGACACCTGCGCGTCAAAACTGAAAGCGCGCGCGCCCGTTTGGAGGAGAGAGGGCAGGTGACCGCTCATCCCCTTCGCGAAGAGGATGAGCGGGAATTCCTTCGGGAGCCGATCAATGATCGCACGGATCCAGCGCAGCGACATCGCCTCATAGTGCGGTCCGGGGCAGGCGGCGGCCCATGAATCGAAGATCTGAATGGCATCCGCACCGGCTTCGATCTGCATCTGGAAAAGCTGCACGATCGCCTCCACAAGCCGTTCCATGAGGTCTGCGAAAACTCTTGGCTGCTCATAAAAGAACCCCTTGGTGCGTGCGAACGAAGGGCTCGATCCGCCTTCGAGCATGTAGGTTGCGAGGGTCCATGGGGAACCGCCGAACCCAAGTAACATGGTTTTCCCGGCGAGTTCCTTGCGAATCAGCTGCAGGGCCTTGGGTACATAGTCGAGGCGTTCAGGCACGGCTTCCGGCGTGAGGGCGCGGACCTGTGCTGCGGTCTCGATCCGGAAATCCATTCCGATGCCCCCCGCTTCGCGGAAATGGTAAGGTTGTCCCAGCGCTTCCGGAATGATCAGGATATCGGAAAAGAGAATCGCCGCATCGAGCGGGAAGCGCTTCAGCGGCTGCAGCGTTACCTCACAGGCCAGATCCGGGGTGCGCACCATGGTGAGGAAATCATGCTTTGCCTTGAGCGCGCGGTATTCCGGCAGATAGCGGCCGGCCTGTCGCATGATCCAGATCGGCGGACGGTCCAACGGTTCACAGCGAAGCGCAGCGAAAAAGCGATCCCGTGATGTCATGCGGGAGGAGGCAACAGTTGCAGACGTGCCCTGACAAGACCAGAGCGCTGGCTGGATTTGCTCCGTGGGTCGATCCACACGCCCCGGCGCCCCGGCTATTTGGCGGAAAGGCGCCCCCTTTACCTGCTCAGGATCTCGCCGGTGGACTGTAGCGGAGGTGTATTTTGACAGACGATATTGAAGGCCACGAGAAGCGGAACGGAGAGGAGAGCTCCCGGAATTCCCCACAGCCATCCCCAGAAGAGCAACCCGAGAATGATGAAAATGGGGTTCAAGGTGAAAGACCGCCCGAGAATCATGGGCGTGATAAAATTGCCTTCGAGGACGGTCAGAACCATGTAGATGATGGGATATAGCGCTGCCCGCAGGGGATCGTCCATCGTGATGAATGCGCTGACGGCGAGAGTGGCCACGCCGAACATGGAACCCAGATACGGAATGAAATTCAGGATCGCCGCCACCGCACCCCAGAAGATCGGGTCCGGGAATCCGGTGAGCGCAAGAGCGGCCGCCAGCGCCACCCCGAGACCCACATTGATCACGGTGATCGCGAGGAGGTAGCGTGAGACCGCGCGCTCGGTGCTTCTGACGACTTCGACCGCCCTTTTCTTGTTTTGCAGGCGTGGCGTGACTTTCACGATCTTCTGCAGCAGGACGGTCTTGTAGGCCAAAAGGAAATACAGGAGGATCACCATCGAGACGAGCATACCCACCAAGGTCGGCGTGATTTCCAAGAAGAGGTCCTCGAGGCGCATGCTGTCGTCGATCCGGACAACGGTGACGGTGTCCGCCTCTCCATCGGCCGTCATTTCGCTTATCTGCTCCGATGTGCGTTGGACTTGTTCCATCGACGCGCGCATCGGGTCGACGATCTTTTCGCGGATCTGCTCGAGGTTCTGCGGCGTTTCGTGGAGAAGTGCAGTGGCCGGTTCAACCAGGGCGATGGCGAGTAAAATCACTGCCGCGACCGCACCGGCGACGACGATGCCGGCGGCTACCGAGGCCGGAATTCCCCAGTCCACCAGTCGGCGAACGGGCGGTGACAGGGCGTAGGTGAAGAGTAGCGCGAGAACAACCGGGAGGAGAAAGGTACGCGCCGCATAGAGCGTGAAGAGGGTGGCGAGGACAATGAGACAGTTGAGCGCGACGCTGTGCAGGTTCAGCGCGCGGCCGTTTGCGCCGGGATCAGGTGCCGGTGGAGGGGGTTCAGCAGTCATCGCAAAACGACGGCAAGGCTCCCGTCGAAGGAAGCGAGTGCTCCATCGACTCCGGGGCAATTTCTTCTCTTCATGGATCCTGTTGATCATGGCGAATGCCAACTACGCGCGATGGAGGGCAATTTCGCGCGCAGGCGTCCATCTCCGATCGAAATCGGCACCAGCCATTCCTCGCGCGGGTGCGCAGCGTTCGTTTCGCGTCCAGCGGTTTCCCCGGTTGTCTCCCCGAGGCCAGCGACGACCAGGGCGGAATGCATGCCTCGGGAACGGCTGCCGAGCAGAATGCAACGAACGAGGGGCAGTGGGCCGCCGTTGCCAAAGGGAACGGCCACGCGTCGGTGAAGCGGTGAAGCCACGGAAACCCGGAGGTGCGCGAATTGGTATAGCGATTGCGCCCGTTGGACAACGTTCCCTGAACCATCCACCGGAGCGGCTCGAGAGCAACCGGCCGGTCGGGCGAAAATACTTCTTCAACCCACCCATTCCGTTTCATGAAAAACCAGCAGTCCATTTCAACCGAAGCATGGCAGAACCTTCTCAACGACCAAGGCGGGCTTTGCGTTTCCCTCGTCCTGCCGATGGAGGAACGCGGGCCGGAGACGCGCAAGAATTCCATCGCGCTGAAGACCGGACTGAAGAGGGCAAGGGAGTTGCTTGTGCATTCCAAATGGGCTGGGGACAAGATCGACGCGTTGCTCGAGCCCGCCGAGGACCTCATCGACAATGAGGATTTTTGGCAGCATCAATCCCGGACACTGGTCATTTATCTGAGCGAAAAGTCATTCCGGCCGTTCATCCTCAAGGAGTCCTTTCCCGAATATGTGAGCATAGGTGAGCGGTATTATCTTCTCCCCCTCTTGCAGTCCATGTCTGGCCGGGACCTCGCTTTTCTTCTCACCCTCAGCCATAAACATGTGCGTCTCTACCGTTGGACTCACGGGCACCTGAGCGAAGAGGAAGTACCGGATCTCCCCGCAAACATGGAAGCGGCTCTCCAGCTCGAGTCGGAGCAGGGGTCGCGGTCGGCTCATGTCATCAGCACAGATGGCGGGGGCAGGGGAGGAGAGCCCGTTCTTGGCCCCCAAGGACACGGAGCCCGCAAGGATACACGTGTCGCTCATCTCCGGGGGCTGGTCCAGGCCGTCGAAAAAGCGGTTACCGCTCACCTTCGACGGGTCGGACATGATGCGCCGCTGGTTGTCGCCACGCTGCCCGAGACCTTCACCTTTTTGCGGGAGGTGAGTACCTACGTGGGCCTCGTTGATCAACCCATTGAGGGTAATTTCGATCATGCGTCGGAGGACGAATTGGCGGGCCACACCGGTTCCGCGCTGGGAGCACTGGAATCCGACGAACGGCGGGAAGCTCTGGAAAGCATGCGGGACAACGTCGCACAGGGCAATGGCACGATCGACTTGGACGAGGCGATCCGCGCCGCAAACCAGGGCCGGGTTGGCGTCTGTGCGATCGCGATGGATTCATCCCCCCGGACAGGTCGATGGGATGAAACAAACTTTCGGGCGCAATTCGATGAAGAGGTAGATCCGCGCAACCCCGATCTTGTGGATTTCGCGGCAGTCTCGTCCTGGCAGCACGGAGGTACCGTTTTATTTGTCCCGCGGGAAGAGATGCCGGAGGGCGCTGACGTCGCCGTCAGCTACCGATTTTCGATCGATCCTAAAGACAATCCCGGCAATCCCTAGGGTGGGGCGCATCGGTGGCACCGATCACGCGTGCATGAAGGTGATTTTTTGGATCTCGTCCCATTTTGCCTTGGTGGGCGCATCGGTGGCACCGATCACGCGTGCACGAAGGGGAGGGCAATCATTTTCCCCCAAAAGCGGCTGATCCGGTGAGCGGTTCGGGACCGCGGTCCGCGCCTCCCGACGTCAGGGCAGCGTCTTTACACGGATTCGACGGTACTCCATCTGGCCGCGATCAGCCTCGAGTCCCAAGGGGCCACTCTCCGGCACTGCAAAGGCGGCCTCGATGACTTCGCCATTCACGGTGCAGCGGGCGGTTCCATCGCGAACCGTGACGATCAGTTCATTCCATTCCTGGGGCCTGTAGCGCTCAAGCGCCTCGTACGGTCCGGCGAGCGCATAATCGCGGCATTGTAGCTGTGGCCCGCGAAGGTAAACGCCGCTGTCCGCATTGGGCGTGGCGCGGAACTCCAGCTTTAGGACGAAGTCGCCTTCAAACTCTCGGTGCGTCCAGAGCTGTTGGACCAGCCGGTATTCCGGAGGGGTCGTCACGACCAACCGTCCGTTGAGGGCCTTGAAACGCCCATCCGGTGACTCCGTCATCCCATCAAAATTTTCGGACTCGGTGACAAACGGCCACTCGGCTGCATGGGGATCACGTGCCTGCCAGGCCCGGGCGATCTCCTTGTCAGCTTCCGAGGTTGGACGAAATCCCCATCCGGTGAGGTCATGCCCATTGAAGAGGCTCTCGAAACCTTCTTCTGGCGTGAAGGGATCTTCTCTTGTTTCGGTGAAGCCGAGAGTGGCAAAAACGGGCCGCAGCGCCGCTGCCCATTTCGCATAGCCGCGCAGGTTCAGGTGAAGGAGGTCGGGAAACAGTTCCGCTTGGGCATCACCCGCCTCGTCCGCAAAGAGTGGAAAGGTCTCCAGATAAATCACCTGTGGATCTCCGCGTACCGTTTCGAGGTAAAGCGCGTTGGTTTCCCGGATCTTCGCAGACGGACGGCGCATGCTCTCCGCACTCGGGAAAATCTGGCAGAGGATGACCGGGAGATCGGCGTCGTGCTCCTTGATCTGACTCAGGATGCGTTCGAGGTTGCGCGCGATCAGTTCCGGGCTGGCGCCTTCACCCAGGTCATTGGTCCCAATGAGGAGCACAATCGCCTCTGGATCGAGAGCGAGCACGTCCTCCTCAAGTCGGTAGAGGACACCCCGGGTCGTGTCGCCACTGATGCCCCGGTTGGCCACGTGGACGCCGGGAAAGGCCGCGCCGAGTCCGCCTCCCCAGCCCTGGGTGATCGAGTCACCGAGGAAAAAGACTGCCCCGCGATCTTCCTCCGCGCTGCGGGCGAACGCCGACCGCCGTTCTCTCCAGACATTCTGAAACCAGTCGGCCCGATGCAGTGGGCCCTCGCCGGGCAGCATGGCATCGTTTGCGGGGAGCGTGAAATCGGACACCGCCGTTCCCGTCGAAGCGGCGAACAAAGAGCCGGTGGTGGCGAGGAAGATCGCCGCAAGAGAACGAAAGAGAGGAAACCACGAAACATGAGGCATGGCAGGGACCGTACGGCGGAGAAGCCGGTTCGCAACCTACATGTGCCGGCATTGAACGATCCCCGGTCGACCTACTTCCGTGAAGTCTGGTAATCACTTGATCTTTCGGAATAGGTGGATGCCTTCTACGGTGTGCAGAAGGCAGGCAAATCGGACCCCGCCAAGCCAGGTTCCTCGCTACGACACGGTCCTCTCGGGGCTCAGGTGGCCCATCTCTGCATCGACATGCAGAACGTTTTCCTCGAGGAGACGGAGTGGCAGACTGCGTGGATGCCGCGCGTGCTCCCCTCGGTTCGTGCGATCGCCGAACATCGCCCCGCATGCACCATCTTTACCCGCTTCATCCCACCGGAGCATCCGGAAGATGTCCGGGGCGTCTGGAGGGGCTACTACGAGAGGTGGCGACAGTTCACGCGCGCCATGATCGATCCACGCCTCCTCGAACTGGTGCCGGAACTCGCCGCGCTCGTGCCGCCAGCGCGGGTGATCGATAAGGCCGTTTACTCTCCATTCCACGATCCTACACTCCTCGAGATCCTGAGGGGGTGGGGCGCCGACACCCTCGTCGTCACCGGGGCCGAAACTGACGTCTGTGTCGGGGCGACCGTGTTCGCTGCAATGGATCACGGATTTCGCGTTGTCGTCGTTCGCGACGCCCTCTGCGGCTCGGCCGACGAAACGCACGACGCCCAGATGCGGGTCTATGCGGACCGCTTCAACCAGCAGATCGAACTCGTCGAGTCGGAAACGGTTCTCGAACAATGGGTCTGAAAACCGGACCGACTGACGGGTTGTCGCCCGACCATCGCATCCCGAGGTAGGGATGGCTCCCCGAGTTGCTGGAGGTGGGCAGTCGTCCGCGCGCGCAGGGGAAGGTGCGTTGGAGGCCTTGAAGGCGCCGTTCTCGGCCACACCGTCGATCTCGTTCGGGTTGTGCGCA
>CAZVQJ010000038.1:0-16840 GCA_964629165.1 uncultured Puniceicoccaceae bacterium | reverse complement strand
CAGTGGTCGGTTCGCCTGAGGCGTAATCGGGTGCCTCGGCGACAGTCGAGCCGCTGACGCGGAGCTTCACGTGCCGGTCGACCACACCGATCTCTTCGACCCAAGTGGTCGGCACGACGACGGTGCGCGTTGGCCCTTCCCCGGATAATCGGAGGGCGAGGAACGGCATCGTCCAGTCGCGGGTGTCGATCAGGCAATCCTCGACGTTGCCGACCTCTTCCTCGGCTGCCGTAACGAGGCTGCCGACGAGGGAATGGGCCGATTGGAGGGCTCCTTCATCGCCCGGCGGAGCCGTATTCTCCGGAACGGGCCCGGCCGGAAATCGTTCCGCCGGGAGGGCGGGCAAGATTTGCGACGCACCCCAGAGACCGCCGCCTTCCCAGTAGGATGGCCAGCCGTAGTAGGCGATGAGGCGTTCTTCGACCAGTTTTGAGACCGGGGCATGTTCCTCGAGCGGTGGGCTCTCCTTGATCTGCTCCTTTGTCAGCTTCACCTGGAGCCGCCCGTGCTCCTCCACCGGCTGGCGATGGCCGAGCTCCACCGTGGACACGACCACTTTGCGCCCCGGCAACCATTTCCGGGTGTCGGCGACCGCATAGCGAACGATCCAGAACTTTTCTTCGAAAAGGAAGTCGTTGCACCGGCCGATTTCGCCATCTTCCGCCTGGAGCGAGCGGCGTCGCAGATTTTCACTGGGATAAAGGGTCATTTCCGGGAGTTGTCGAGGATGCGTCTTTCTCGGTTGCGCTCGGTTGCGGTGCGAAACGCACGGGAGGGGCAACAGTCGCCATGCGTTGTGGTGGACGGATGTGGCGGGAAATCACCGCTGATCATTCAAGTTCGTCGTCCTCCTCGGCCTCGCGGGCAGCCTGCCGGAGTTCATCTTCGGCCTGACGGTTGCCACCATCGACTTCCTGCGCGGACACGGTTTCTTCATCAAAAGGTTCGGCGGTGTCTGCCGCGGTGCCGGGAATCGACCGCGGATTCGCCGGATCCCGATCCATTCCGCGTATCGGAGTATCGCGACGAACCCCACTTTCCTGGGAGGACGCTCGCCGGTGAAGAGCCTTGTCGATGTGCTCAATGTGGTCGGTGGCGTCGGTCGCGCGGTTTTCATTCTCGGTTGCCATGGTGATCAACAACCAGAATGGATGCCAAATCGGGCGCGCTTGCGCACTCAGAACGACCAGACCATCGGGATGATGAACATCGAGAGGAGAAACGCGATCGCGTTGAGGGGGATGCCCACCCGGGCGAAGTCGGTGAATCGGTAGCCACCCACTCCATACACGTAGGTATTGGTTTGATAGCCGATCGGCGTCGAAAAACTGGCCGACGCGGCGACCGCGATGGCGATGAGGAAAGGACGGGGGTCCAGTTCAAGGGCACCGGCCATTCCTATCACGATCGAAGTGGCGAGAACGGCGGTGGCATTGTTGGAAAGGGCCTCCGTCATGACGGTTGTGAGGAGGTAGATGCCGGCAAGGAGCGCGAGTGGCTGCCAGCTTTCGGCAAAGAGAAAGGAGACCGCCCCGATGAGGCGTTCGGCGAGCCAGAGGGACGTCCCCGTGGATTCCATCGCAGCCCCGACGCCGAGCATCGCGAAAATGAGGAAAAGAATGGGCCAGTGAATCGAATCGTAGGCCTCTTTCGTCGTGATGCAGCGGGTAAGGAGAAGAACGACGCTGCCGACGATGGCGGCTGAGGCGATGGGCAGGAGCCCGACCGCGGCGGCCGCCACCACCCCGAAGATGACGGCGAGAACAATGGGCAATCGCTTGCGCCGGGAAGCCATCCCGACCGGCGGTTTCTGCAGGATGAGAATGTCGGCATTGTTGCGCAATTGTTCCACCGCATCGACGGTCCCGAGGAGGAGCAGGATGTCTCCGTAGGCGAGCGGGATACGGTCAAAATCGCGCCGCAGGCTCCGTCCCCGTCGATGCACCGCCATCGGAACGAGACGATAACGCTGCCGGAAATTGATCGTCCCGAGGGCCTTCCCAATGAGGTTCGAATCCGGTCCGAGGACTCCTTCGACGATCACCCCTTCCGCCCGACTGATCCGTTCAAGGCCTTCCCCCAACGTGTCTATAAAATCGAGTCCCTGCTCATTCTCAGCCCGTGAAAGCGCGTTGGGAGACATCGCCAGAAGCAGCCGGTCACCCGCCTGGAGGGGCGTCTCGCGGGGATTCGCGGGTTGCACCCGGACACCGTGACGGAGCAACTCGAGCAGCCGCACCTCGCGTTTCGATTCAAGTTTCGTGTCCTCGAACGACTGCCCGATCAAGGGCGAATCCTCCGCAATGAACGCCTCGATGATGTATTTGCGGTTCTCTTCGCTTCCAAGCACGCTGGAGACGGTTTCACGCACCGGCAGGAGGCGAGGTCCGAGGAAAGTGAGATAGAGAATGCCGGCGAGAACCAGTGGAAGACCGACCGCCGCGATTTCGAACATGCCGAAGGGCTCAAGACCCGCATCGACCGCCATCGAACTCACAATGATATTCGTGCTCGTCCCGATGAGGGTACAGGTGCCACCAAAGATGGAGGCGTAGGATAGCGGGATGAGGAGCTTCGAGGCAGGCAGGTCCATGCGCTGGGCCAGGCCCAGGATGATTGGCAGGAAAACGATGACGACAGGCGTGTTGTTGATGAAGGCGGAGAGCGCGGCGACGGTGACTGCGAGAATGGGAATGACCGCCATGAGCCCGAGCTTTGGCATCCGGGCGACGCCGCCCGCGACGAGATCGATCGCCCCGCATTTCGCGAGGGCTGCGCTGATAATGAAGAGCGCTCCAATTGCGATCGGACCCGAGTTGCTGAACACGCGCATGGCGTCTTCGGGCGTCAGCAGACCCACCATGAGGAGGAGGGCAAAGGCGCTCATCCCGGTGAGTTCGAATGGCAGTTTTTCCCAGATGAACACCCCGATAAGGGCGACAAGGAGAACAAGCATGAAGGCGATATCCCAACTCATGAGCGATAGCGGCAGAGGAAAACATGTCCTTGCGGGATTCTCAACGCGTCCGACGGTTTCACGTCCGGCACTTATTGTTGAGAATGGATCGCAAAAAGATTGCGAGGGTCCGGGTGATGTGTTTCAGATCGCCAACATGGATACAGAGAACGCAGATTCTCCGGTCATCCGGTGTGAAATCGTGACCGCGCATAGTGCCGAGGCGGCGAGCCTCGCGGAGGTGGCGGCGCAATGTGCACACGCCACCGGTCATGTCCTTGTTCCGGTGAAACTCGATGTCGGTAAACCGGTCAAGCAGCCGAGTCTCACGCTGCTCCTCCCGCTGGAGCTGGCGGGGGCGCAGGACACCATCTGGTGCCTTGCCTGCCGGCTCGCCTGTTTTTGCCCGGATGCACGGGTCAGCGTCCTTGTGCAGGCGGCGGAAGCCTTCCGCAAGCCGGAGAAACGGCGCCGCAGGTCCGCCCGGGCGGTAGAGGCGAATGCCCGGCGAAAGGTTGGCTGATTCCTCCCCGCAGGGGGCCTGACGGGTGCGTCCGTTCACCCGTAACGTTTTTGGAACGCGGCGTAGGGGAAATGTCTGCCGGGGCAGACGGTGTGTCGAAGATCCACCCATTTGTGCACCGTCATTTTACATCCCGGAGCCACGAAGCCATTGCGGAGATACTCGATGAGGTTGAAAAAGGAGGCGTCCTGGCGCGCGGTGGGCGGATGGTTCTCGAGGTTGCCCACGATGCAGATCCCAATGCCGTGATCGTTGACGTTTGCATTGCGCACATGGCCGCCGCGAATCTGACGCAACCAGCGGTCCCCGATTTCGATCTCTCCATCGCCTGAATCGAGTCCGTTGCCGATGACGAAGTGGTAGGCAAGCCCATCGCGCATGCCGCGCCGGCGGTGCGCCGAACCGTAAATCGCGGCGTTTCCACGTTCAATCGCGCTGTGATGGCTGACGATGTAGCGCCATCGGCCGGGTTCGACCCGGATCTTCCGGGTGGCAGCGATGACCGGAGCGAGCGCGTCGCGGCTGTTCTGGCGGGGGATCCGCAGCGTCTGTCCAATCTGGATGAGATCGCTCCTGAGACCATTTTCCACCTTCAGCTCCCGCACCGTGACACCATAGGTCTTGGCGATGCCGCTGAGGGTGTCGCCGCGTTTCACCACGTGGACGGGACCGGTTGCGGCAAAGAGGCGGTGGCCGCCCAAGGCCGTGCCGAAGCTCACCGCGAGGGCACGCTGGAGAAAACTTCGGCGGGTCGTCATGAGCGCAAGCTAGCAGCTCCCTGAAGCCGGTCGCAACGGCATTTTGTTTTCTTGTGAGGCCGCAGAAGGAATGGACAATGGTCCGGTGAAATGCCTCATTGTGGAGGACGATCCGCAGATCGCGGGAGTCGTGGAGAAAGCGCTGACGACAGCGGGTTTTCTCGTTCACCGCGAAACGCACGGCGACGCGGCTCTCGAGCGCCTGCGCCGGGAGGCGTTCGATGTGACTGTCCTCGATATCATGCTCCCGGGGCGCGACGGCTTGAGCATTGTGCGCGAATTGCGGGAGGAGGGGGTGAACACGCCGGTGCTTCTTCTCACCGCCCGGTCAGCGGTGACGGAAAGAGTCGAGGGCCTCGAGAAGGGAGCAGACGATTACCTCACGAAACCCTTTCATGTGGAGGAGCTGGTGGCACGGGCAAAGGCGCTGGCGCGGAGATCGGCGACGGAAGGTTTCACCGTTCTCTCGATCGATGACCTCCATCTCAACCTTGCGACCCGGGCGGTGACCCGCGGCGAACGGCCGGTTGTCCTCGCCAACCGGGAATTTGCACTGCTCGAGTATCTCCTGCGCAAAAAGGGGCGCGTGCTCAGTCGGACGCAAATTTGCGAGCATGTCTGGGGATACTATTTCGACGTGAACCACAACCTGGTCGATGTCTACATCAAGCGCCTGCGCGAGAAGCTCGAGGCGGAAGGAGAGAACCGCTTGATCCACACCGTCCGGGGGATCGGATACAGCCTTCGGGAGAAGGAATGATCAGACCCTCCCGTTTGCGCACCCGGTTTTTGCGGCTGTCCGCGATCGCTACCTCGCTGACCGTTGTCGTCTTCATGGCGGGGACTCTCATTCACCTGCGCTACGGAATGGAGCAGACGATCGATCAACAGCTCGAGACTCTCGGCCCCGATATTCTCGCGCAAATCAACCGGCAGGATACGCGGCTGGAGCCGGAGGAGCTACCCATTTTCCTGACCCTCTTCGACGAGAACAACATGATCCGGCTCTTGCGCCTGGAAACGATCAGCGGCGCTCCATTGTATTCGAACCGCCAGTACGATGAGCTGCTCGAGGAGGACCAGGTGAAACGGGCCCGGGATCTCGCGGTGGGACGCGATGCGGATGCCCTTCAGACACGCTGGTTCGAAGGTCGGAGCTGGCGCATTGCGGAGTACGAAGACCGTCGGCATCGCCTCATCCTTGCGGCCGACCTCGCGCAGCTCGACCAGTCGCTCTGGCAGGTTCTGATCGCGTTTGTCTTTGCTCTGCCGATCGCAGTGGCGGGAGCGGCCATCGCCAGTGTGATTCTGGCCAAGCAGGCTTCGGACCCGATCGAAAGGCTCACCGCGCGGGCGCGCACAATCACGGCATCGCGCCTCGACGCACGCCTCGACCTCGGCCCCGCTCCGCTCGAGGTGAAGGCCCTGGGAGAGATTTTTGACCGCATGATGGACCGATTGCAGCGAAGCTTCGAACAGGCCCGGCGGTTCAGCGCGGATGCGTCACACGAGCTGAAATCGCCGCTCACGGTCATGCAGGGCGTCCTCGAGAACCGACTCTCCGAGGACGCAGATGCCGGTATTTCACGCGATGAGGCGGTGCAACTGCTCGAGGAAACATTGCGCATGCGTGCGATCGTGGAAGGTCTCCTTGTGCTCGCGAAAGCCGATGAAGGTTCCCTCCTGCGCAAGCGCGAAGCGGTTGATATCGGGAACATGCTGGAGGAACTGGCGGAAGACAGTGCCGTCATGGCGGAAGCCCGCGGTGTTCATTTTCACAGGGATTCACGGACCCTTCCGCCGATCCAGGGAGATGCCCTCCTCCTGCGACTGGCCCTGCACAACCTGCTCTCCAACGCGGTCAAATACTGTCCCACGGGCGGTCGCGTGCAGCTCCGAACAATGCACGAGCGGGCACAGCTTATTTTTGAAGTGAGCAACTCGTGCATTCCCCTCCCGGAAGAGATCCGGGACCGGATTTTTGATCGCTTCTTCCGCCTCGATCACACGCGTTCGCGCTCGGGGTCGGGCATCGGCCTTGGCCTGAACATTGCCCGCGAAATCGCCCGGGCGCATGGCGGCGAGATCACCCTCGAGCCGAAGAGCGAGGATGAAGCCACTTTCCGGATGGTTCTGCCGCTCCGGATCGAAGCTGGTGAGGATTTGATGAAAAGCGTTAGGAAAAGGGCTTGACCCGCTTGCTATAACGTTCGGAAAGTGATGCCATGGTTGGCTGTGCAGTGCGATGCCGGGGGTTCACGACGATCGAGTTGCTGGTCGTCATGGCGATCATCAGCACGCTTGTGGTGTTGATCGCGGGTGTTGGTGGCGGCGTCCGCGAGCGGGGGCGAACAGCGCGTGCGGAAGGGGAGGTGGCGGCCCTCACGCACGGTTTGGAAGTCTATCGGGCACATTTCGGCGACTATCCGTATTGTCCGCCGGGGAGCGACCGGGGAAAGATCCTGCGGGAGGCTCTCGAAGGGCGGAGGCTCCCCGATGGTCGGGCGGTCGAAAGCCCCTTCCCGTCGCCGGTTCTGGCTTTGGAGAACTTCCAGGTCTCGGGTGGGAGATTCGGCGAGGGCGTCCTGCTGGACCCATGGGAGCAACCGTATGAATATTTCTATCGTGCGTCGGCGACGGATCCGACGTGGCTGCGAACGGGATTCCTGCTCTTTTCGCCGGGTGCAAGTGAAGACCTTGCACGCGATGGGACGGTAGATGCCGGCCTTTTCGACAACCCTCACGACGGTGTCCGGCTTGTTGCGCAACCTTGAGCGACGGCATCTGTCCGGTGGGCGCGGTTTTACCCTCGTCGAGCTGCTCACGGTCATCGCGGTCATAGGGATTCTCCTCGCCTTGCTGATCCCGGCGGTGGGGGCGGTGCGCACGAGCGTCGCGAAAAGCGAGACACGCAGTCGGTTCGCCCAGTATGCGACTGCTTACGAACTATTCCGTGCGGATCACGGCTATTATCCGACGATGGGGGTGGGGCAGGCCGAGTTCGCGCTGAAGGGGAACAATGCTGTTTTCGTCGAAACGCTGACAGGTCGCACGCTCGATGGAGCGCCCGCGGCCGAAGCGTATGCGCGGCAGGCGAATCCACGGGGCGCACGCTACCATCGTTTTGGCTCGGGCGAGAGAGGGGCGAAGGACTCTCCTTATGCGGGCGAAATTGTCGATGGGCTGGGAAACCCTCACCTCCATGTTGTCGTCGACGATGACCTGGACGGACTCGTCGAGGCGGAGGATTTTGTCGCTCTGCCCAAAGCGATGCGCCCCGAACGCCTGCACGGGGGCGTGTTCATTTACTCTTCCAATGCGGATAGCAATCCCGATTGGGACTGGATCCTGAGCTGGGAATGAGCGGGTTTCGGCACCGGAAAAGCGCCGCTTTCACGATCCTTGAGATCATCGTCGTGGCGGGGTTGGTCGCGCTTTTGGCGGCGGGAACGGGTATTGCCCTGCTGCACGGGCGTGGAACTGTGAGGATGCGTGCGGCGGAGGAGACCCTGATGGGTTACCTTCAGGAAGCGCGTCTGCGGGCGATTGTCGATCGTCGCCGGGTGCGGATCCTGATCTTTGACGGGACCCATGACCGGGATCGGCACTGGCGTTCTCTGCAGATGGTCGCGCGCGTGCGTTCGGGGGAGAGCGATTGGGAGGCGGTGACGGAAGAACGGCTTCTGCCCGCCGGGGTCTATCTCTGGCCGCCATGGTCGGCACCGTCGCTGAGCTGGGTAGAGCGCGCGAACACAGGGGGAGCGGTGGCCGCGGGGTGGAATGGGCCGGCCCATTTTCTGGAAATCGCGGCCAATGGAGAGTTTGCGCGGCCGGGCAGTCTTTTTCTGGTGAGTGCTCGTTGGCTACCGGATCGGGAACACCCGGAGCTGACCGAAGACGTCCTCTCGCGCGGCCTGCTCGTGTCCCGCATGGGAGGGATGGTGGCGATCGACGAGGAGAATGGATATCGATGATTCGCGTCACGCAAAGATCGGCGGGGTTTTCCCTTGTGGAGGTGGCCCTCGCGGTAGCGCTTTTTGCGATCGCGATCCTCACGCTGGTCGGGCTGGGGGGACCGCTCATGCGGCAGGTCTCGGAGGATCGAAACGGCGTTGAGCTCGGAAATCTTCTCGCTGCGCTGGACCACTCCCTCAAGGCGGAAGCACGGTTGGATTATGCGCGGCTGGTGACGGCGGTGAAAGCCAACCGTTATCAACGGATCGGTTTTCTCGTCGAAGGAAGCGGACCGCAGGGGCCAAGCGGATGGCAGATCGGAACTCTGCAGGACCTTGCACGATTGCGGAGGACCCGGGAGGCCCGGGATTTCCCTGTTTTTCCATGGCTCTATGCCTTTGATTGCCGTGCGATCGCAGGGCCGGGAGGCCGGGATTCGCCCAATTTTCAGCCGATTCTCGTGGAAATCCGCCGACTGCCCATGCCCGACCCGACCCTTTCGACGGCGGAGATGGAGGAACGTTTTGCTCGCATGGCGCCGACATATAGCGTTCACACGGTATTTTTCCGATGAGAGACCAGCAGTCGTTATATCTTCCGAGGGCCCGGGGAGAGAAGGGATTCACGCTTCTCGAACTGATGGTTGCGACGACCCTGACGGTCGTTATCTCGGTCATTGTCGTCACGGTGACGACAAGCTTTTTACGGGGCTGGAACGAGTCCACCGGCGCTTTCTCCCACGAGGCCGAAGTCAACCGAGCGCTGGAAAAAATGCGGGATGACTTCGCCGCTGCGGTTGTGCCGATGAACGACCGACCATGGCTTTGGATTGAGGCGGGCGAAATGGGGGAGATCTCCCTTCGGTGGTATCGCCCCAGCGATGACACGACCGTGACAGGGGGGCTGGAACTGGTGGAATGGACGGTTGCGCAGCGCGATCATCTCGGCCGACGGGGAACTTTGCAATCGTGTTTCCGGGCGTCGATGGAAGGAGCTCCAGGGCGGGGGCTGGCGGACCGCCTGACGCGAACCTTTACGCCCGCAGACTGGTGGAACGCCTTCTATTTCACGCACGTCGTGCGGTCGCGGATCGAGCTTTGGGTCGTGGATGAGAACGGGCGGGAGCAACCGCTCATTGCGGGCGGCGTTCTCGACCTGTCGCCCGGTGCCCCGCCCATCGTCTTTCCTGTTGTGGCGGGACCGGCATTTTACCGGGCACCTGCACGGATTGAGTGGCGGCTGAATGTTCTGGATGGAAACGGAATCTCCGACCCTCGGCCAACCCGGCCCGCGTCGACCGTCGGCGCCGAGAGCGGGCGAACCTTTGTCGCCCACCTCAAACCGATCGGAGGCCGGTTGTGAATCCGTGGCTGGAAGCCGCACGCCCGAAGACTCTCCCGGCGGCGGTCGTGCCGGTTGCGCTGGGAACGGCGCTGGCGGCAAGGAACGATCAGTTTGATTTCGTGCCAGCAGTCATCTGCCTGCTCTTCGCCCTACTGATTCAGATCGGGACCAATTTTGCCAACGACTACTACGATCACCGGAAGGGTGCCGACACGGCGGACCGGATCGGGCCTGCCCGGGCGGTCGCTTCCGGCTGGGTGCGTCCGCGCACCATGCTGATCGCGACGATCGTGACGTTCTTCTTCGCCCTCCTGTTTGGCTCCCTCCTGATCCCGTACGGCGGCTATGGCCTCATCGCGGTGGGCCTGTTGGCGGTTGTTTGCGGCATCGCGTATACGGGCGGGCCTTATCCTCTCGGTTACAACGGCCTGGGAGAGGTCTTCGTGTTTCTCTTCTTCGGATTCGTGGCGACCGGGTTCACCTACTATGTGCAAACCGGGCATTGGACGGCAGACGTCTGGTGGTTGGGCTGCATTCCCGGAGCACTCGCGTCCAATCTGTTGGTTATCAACAATCTTAGAGACATCCCGACCGACCGTGTAGCGAACAAGCGCACCCTTGCGGTGCGGTTCGGGTTCCGGCTTGGAGTCGTCCAGTTCGCCGCCCAGTCCGCGATCGCGTTTGTCGCCACCTTGATCCTCGCCCTGCGTCAGGAATCCGTCGTCGTCGTGTTGCCCTGGATATTTGTCGCGTGGGCGCTCCTCCTGGGCATTCGGATCGCGCGGGCGCAGAACCGCGATGCGGAGCGCTGGCAGGCGATTCTCGGAAGCACGGCCAGGCTGTTGCTTGCGTATGGTACTCTCCAGGCGGCTGCCCTCTTGCTTGCCTGAAGAAACGAGCAACAAAAAAGCAGCCTGGGGGCTGCTTGGGGAAAAATCGAAGGCCCTGGAATCGCCGATCAGGAAAGAGCCGTAATCTTCGACTTGAGGGCATCTTTCTGGGTGAGCCCGACGACCTGGTCGCGAACCTCGCCTCCCTTGAAAAAGAGGATCGTGGGGATGGCGCGGACGCCGTATTTCGCGGCAAGCTCCTGGTTGTCATCGACGTTCACCTTGGCGATTGTCGCGGTGTCGCCGAGCTCATCCGCGAGCTCTTCGAGAATGGGGCCGATCGCCTTGCAGGGGCCGCACCAAGGGGCCCAGAAATCCACAACCACGGGCTTGTCGCCCGCCACAGTGCTGGTGAATGAAGTCGAATCGAGATTTACGATTTTGTCGGACATGATAGTGTATTCGTTATCGGGACGAGTGCTTTTGCAACAGCTCGGCGAGTTCTTTCGGCTCGGTTTCCTCAAGTTCCCGTCCTTTGGACTTTAGGTCTTCAAAGGTCTTGATCAAGGTTTCCGTAGCTTTCTCGTGCGTTTCGGCCGAACCACCCACGACGGAAAATTTCTCCGCTTGGGTGATCCTCTTGTGGCCATCGTCATTGTCGAGACCGATGCCGAGCAGGTGAGCCCGGCGGACTGGTTGGGTGTCGCGCATTGCTAGGTACGTTCAGGGGGTTAGAGCCAATTACAAGGGGTTTATTTCATCGACCTCGGGTTCAACCATTTCCGGGGACGGAGAGTCGGTCGTCGGGGAATCGGGATCGTCGGGCGGGCGGTGGTAGCAGACAATGTCACTGAAGTTGTCTTCCTGTTCAATCGTGAGCTTCTTCAAGCGCGTCAGCTCGAGGACCGCGAGGAAGGTGGCAATGAGGTGCGATTGGCTCCGGGGGCGGGATTCAGGAAACAGTTCGCTGAAGCGGAACTGGACTTCTCCACGGTTGAGGCGTTGCAGAATGACCTGCATGCACTCCGCAACGGTGACCACTTCGTCCTCGATTTCACCGACCGTAATGCGTTCGGCGAGACGGCGGAGGACCAGATTGAAGGTGTTCCAGACTTCGATCCGGTCGCTTGAGCGGAGGGGGCGTTGGGGGCGATCGGCGGCGAGATCGGTAACCACCCGCGGGATCGTGTGGCTGGCGGCTTCGATCAGGTGCTCGAGGTTCTTGGCGGCGTCCTTGAACTTGCGATAGGCGAGCAGTTGCTGGACGAGTTCCCACCGGGGGTCGAGGGTGGCATCGTCGTTGTGGCCGTCATCCGTTTCGACCGGTCTCTGATCGCGAGGCAGGAGCATGCGGCTCTTGATCTGCATGAGGGTGGCCGCCATCACGAAAAATTCTCCTGCCACCTCCGGTTGCTGTTGCTCCAGATTACGGAGAACGCCCAGATACTGTTTCAGAACGGTCTCGATCGGGATGTCGTAGATGTCGATCTCGTTGCGTCGGATGAGGAAGAGGAGGAGATCGAGGGGCCCTTCAAAGGAAGCCAGTTGCACCGAATAATCATGGTGCTTGATCAGCTGGTCGTCGGTCGCCGCCATCGCTTCAGAATTCGACGAGGCGCAACCCGAGATGAAAAGAGAGGTCGTCTTCGCGCTGCGCGCCCTCGCGCAAGACGATCCCCGCCTCGATTTCCCAGCTGCGCGCGACCTGATAGCGCAACCCGTAGAGTTGGCTCGTCAAGGTCTCGAGCCGGGCATCATAGCGCCACGATCCGATCGCGGTGACGGTCGGGGAGAGGCGGTAGGAACCGTAGATCCGGTATTGGTGATAGATGGCGTCGAAGTAGTCCGCCGCCAGCGTCACCTCCCAGGAGTCTGCGCTTCGGAAGGTGGAGCGGACGCGGAATTCTTCGACCGTCCCTTCGTCCGTCTGGATACGCTGTTCCCAGGCGAATTCGAGCCAGCGCGCGGGCTGGGTGGAGACTTCCACGTAGGTGGAGGGCAGGGCTCGATTCTCGGCGGCGTCGGTCCGGTGATCATGGTAGAGGTTGATCGCGAGCAGCTCCCGAACGCCGCCGTTGGCGCCTCGGGTTTGCCAGCTGTTACGGATTCCGACGCGGAAGAAGTGCTCATCTGCCCGTGATTCCATGCGATCGCGCCGGGTGAGCATATCGACTTCCGGGCGCGTCGTCCGGAACTGGGGAAAATAGCCATAGCCCGGGGTGCGGTCGTCGGAGAAGAGGTAGCGGTATTGCAGGATCGGGCGTATCAGGTGCCGGAGGCCGTTGATGCTCCACGTCTCATTCTGCAAATCCCATTGCCCATGAAGTGTCGCCTCGAGATCGAAACCTGCGGCCGCATGAATGGCGTCGGAGGCTTCCGTGCCGGTGGGAAGACCGCTGCCATTGCCCTCCCAGGACTCGTAACGGGCTTCCGCCACTGGCGTCAGTGCGACCCAGCGATTCAGGGTCATCGGATACCGCAGACTGTAGATGGCCTCGGCCAGCCCGGCCCACGAAGTTTCGACATCCTTAGTTTCCAGCTCTGATTCCGGCCAGAGTCCGAGCCAGGGCAGGCGGCCCTCGTAGCGCTCGAAGGCGGCCTCGTTGAATTCTCCGAAGAGGCGGAGGCGCTGATAGCGCAGTTTTGCGCCATGCACCCATCCGGTATCGCCGAGAGGGCGCAAGGGCATCTCGAGCGTGACCTCGGGAAGGCTCTCAACGGTGCGGTAGAAATCGTTCGGCATGCGCTCGACAAAGACCGAGAGAAACCAGTCGCCGAGGAGTTGATTGACTTCGAGGAACGAGTGCGGATGCGGGCGGGTGCTGAATCGATCGGGGCGGAAGTCACGCTCGAATTCGGAGTCGCTGAGAAAGGTTGATTGGAGGACCGCCTCGAAGTCTCCCGAACGGTGATGTGCGCTGATCGTGGCGTAGGAACGATCCTGCCTGATCGGATCGAGGAGCACATCTTCTTCCCGGTCGCCTTGATCCGCGATCCAGCCGCCCGCGACGTATACCTCGGTCGAACCTTCGTCGAGATTCCGGCGATAACGCAGGGCGGGGCCAATCAAGACACCGCGCCGCGAATACACGTCGAGGTTGCCCCCGAAGCGGAGGTTTTCGTTCACGGGCGCCAGAACCTCGGTGCGGATATAGGCCCCGAGGCGCCCGCGATAGCCGAGGTTGCCATCGACGCTCATGGAGGGGGCCCCAAGCTCGCGATTGAAGGCAGGCAGGGGGATGCCAAACAGCCACGGGAGATCCAGCGAGACCCCTTCTCCAGCGATGCGTTCGCCTGGAATGATCGTGGCCTCATCGAGCGTGATGGCGGGTGAGCCGGAGACGGGTTCCTGATAGTAGAAGCGTCCGCCTCGCACCTCCAGTTCGTCGATTGTTCCCTCGAAGGATTCGCCTGAGGCGAAGAGCGGCGGAGATCCTGCGCGAAAACGACCGGAGGCGAAGTGGCGGGTGTCGATCTGGTATCGGAGCTCCTCCGTGACGATGCGCAGGCCACGACGGGTCACCCGGACATTGCCGGTTGCGGTGATCGTGCGCTCGTTCTGGTCGAACCGGATCTCATCTCCCTCCACGATGATGTCGTCATGCGCAAAGCGCGCATTTCCTTGGGCGACCAACTCCTGTGTTTCGAAATCGACCGAAATTGGCTCGTCGGCGCTCAACTCCGGCTCGGCTGCCCACGCACCGAAAGGTGCTCCAGCCAGGGCCATCCCCAGCGCGATGATTCTTCGCAGTCGCTCGAACATGAAATTGGGCGCGAGTGTGGGTGGGCCTTTTTGGCCGGACAAGACCAATCTCCGGGAGATCATGCCGTGCGCTGTGCCCGGAGGATTTCGAGGTAGAGGGCGCCATTCGCGGCGGCGTTTGCTTCGAGCGAACACTGCCGGACGACGAGATCCCGGCCCGCCGCACCGAAGGTCTGTCGTTCAATTGGATCCGCGAGCAGTCGATTCAGACGATCGGCGAGCGCGGCGGCGTCCTGTGGTGGCACAAGATAGCCGTTGAGTCCGGGATGCACAATTTCGGGCAGTCCGCCGGCATCTCCCGCCACGACCGCGAGTCCGCAGGCCATCGCCTGGAGCACCGCTACTCCGAGGCCCTCCTTGTGCGCGGGGTGCACGAGCAGGTCGAGCTCCGGGAGGATCTTTGGCATGTCCTCGCGAAAGCCGGGGAAGCGGAAGGCCGCGCCCATGCCCAGCCGGTTGACTTGGCTTTCAATCTGTTCGCGCAACGCTCCCTTGCCGAAGAGGAGGAAGACGGTGCCCGGGTGCTGGTCGGTGACTGATCGCGCGGCTGCGACGAGATCCGCATGACCTTTGCGGGGAATGAACTGCGCGACCATCCCAACGAGGAGGGCATTGGTGGGAAGGGAAAACTCCCGGTGGAGCCAACCTGTCCGAACCCGTGGCTGATAGACGTGGGTGTCGACCCCGTCGCGGATGCAGCGGATTTTTTCCGGCGGGAGCCCCAGCTCGCGCATGATTGCACAGATGCGCTCCGAAATGCCGACGATGCTGGCCGCTCCCCGCATCTTGCGACGAAGCATCCAGGCGGGTTCGCGGTTATCGACGCGGCGCGACACGATAAACGGAACGTGGGCGCGCCGGGCGGCCAAAGGTCCCCACAGATCGGCTCCCCGACGACTATGGATGTGGATCAGGTCCGGCTGGATCTCTCGAAGAATGCGGCGCAGCGCGAAGTAGGGCCGCGGGTCCCAGTCCCCCGCGATCGGGGTTTCGTGCACGCGGGACCACGGTGCCGCCACTTCCGCAATCGCGCTTTCGCTCGAACAGAAAAGGTGGTGCTGCGCCCCCGCCTGCAGCTTTTCAAGCAGCCCGACGACCTGGTTGGGGCCGCCGAACTGGGATCGGCCAGCTTCGTAATGTAAGACAATCATGCGCTCAGGGTGAACTCCGGATCGATTACAGGCCGCGAGGGGGCCGTGCGTCGATGTATAAAGGCAGGTAAGGGCGGGGAAGCGCCTCGTGCCGCGGTGGGGGCATCGCGGTCTCGTGGCGAGGTGAAGGGCGGGCGCCGTTGTTTTGCATTGCCCCTCGTCGGCGGTGGATTGTGCTCGGAGTCATCGCACGGGCGATTTTGGAACCTCGCGCAAATGATAACCCGGAAAGAACTGCTGCAAACGGTCGAGGCGGACTATGTTTCCCCTTGGCGCCGTCCGATGCTGGACGCGCGGCTCGCGCCCTCGTTCGCCTTTTATCGGCGGGTGACTCCGATTGTCCTGCGATCGTCTGAACGCGGTCGGCACGGCAGCTTCAGCGACCCGGCCTGGCGGGATGCGGCGGGCGGCATCGTGGATTCGCTCGAAGCGTGCGGGGTGCCGGTGATCGTGGAGAATCTGTCGGTCTTCGAGCGATTTACGACGCCCTGCGTGATTATCGGCAACCACATGAGTACGACGGAGACCTTTGTGCTCCCGTGGTTTCTACTTCCGTACCGGCGGATCACGTTTGTCGTGAAAAAGGCACTCGTTGAGATGCCCATCTTCAAGCACATCATGCGCTCGTCCGATCCCATCGTCGTCGGTCGGTCGGATGCCAGGGCCGATCTGCGAACGGTCCTCGAAGGTGGCACCGAGCGGCTTCGGCAGGGAATTTCGGTGATCATTTTCCCGCAGCGCACACGCACGGTCGAATTCAACCCGGCGGAGTTCAACTCGATCGGGGTCAAACTGGCGAAACGGGCCGGCGTTCCGATCGTTCCGCTCGCGGTGAAGACGGACGCTTGGAGCACCGGGCGTCGGCTGAAGGACTTTGGTCCTCTCGTGCCCGATCGCCCGGTTCATTTTGCGTTTGGCGAGCCCTGCGAAGTGAGCGGGCATGGTCGCGAAGAGAACGAGGCCGTGGTGAAGTTCATCCAGGAGCACCTCGCGGGCTGGGAGGGGTGGGACGAGCGTTGGCGCACGGCGAGATGAGCGCACCGCGAATTCTGGTCATCCGGTTGAGCGCGATCGGTGATTGCGTGATGGCTTCCGGGCTGATTCCCGCGATCCGGGAGCGACACCCGACGGCCCATCTGGCCTGGCTGGCGGAGCCAGCGGCGGCCTCGATCCTGCGTGAAAATCCGGATCTCGATGCGGTCATCGTATGGCCTCGCCGGGAATGGGCGGAGGATTTTCGGCGCGGGCGCTGGGGGAGGTTGTTGCACAAGATGCGGGCGTTCGCAGCCGAGCTTCAGGATCTGGAATTTGACCTCGTGCTCGACCTGCAGGGGCTCCTGAAAAGCGGTGCCCTCGCGTTCCTCACAGAATCGCCGAATCGTATCAGTCTTGGGGGGAGAGAGGGGTCACGCTGGCTCGTCCACCGGGTGATTTCGCGGGAAACGCCGGACACCCGGATCGGGTCGGAGTATCGCATGCTGGCGGGTAAAATCGGTCTCGATCCAAACGATTTTCAGCTCTCGCTGCCATACTCGAAGACGGCGGGGGAGCGCGTCGTCGT
>CAZVQJ010000037.1:0-17202 GCA_964629165.1 uncultured Puniceicoccaceae bacterium | reverse complement strand
GTGGTGGATGACCGAAACGGTGCGGTCGGGGGATTTGACGGCGTTATGGGCTATCTGCTCCGGATCCCCTGTTTCGAAATTCAGGAAAAACGACTCGGTGCCCGGCGGAACCCGAAAATACCAATTGCGCGCATTCGCGATCTCGAGGTGAAACCGGCCCTCTTTCGTTCCTTCGAGCACGATCGGCGTGGCCGGATAGGTGAACGCAAACCAACGCTCCGCTCCGCTCACCGCCATTCGATGGACACCCGCCTCACTCAGCTCCGGGGTTTGCCGGGGTGGCTCGACATTTTCATGGTAATGCGGCTTGGAGAAGTCGCGGGGACGTTCCGCATCCGTTCCAAATTGCACGCTGATTCGCTGATCGTCGATTCGTCCACCGCTGTTCCGTGGCAGGTAGTCGCCGAACTGAAGCGATAGATCGCGCCCCTCTGGGTTCCAGACCGCAATCGAGGCCTCGCCGAGAATCATCGACCCGTCGGGATCTCCGAGCGACGGGCTCGGGCTCCAGTGCTGCAAAGCCGGCCATCGCGCCTCATCCTTCGGAAAATACGCCGCCTGCATGAACGGCTCCTCGTCGTAGAGCGCGATCAGGGGAACCTCCCCCGTATCTCCATCGAACCATTCCTCCGGACTGCGGGCGAGGAAAGGCGGCACGCCATCGAGTGCCAGGTTAACATTGCTGTATTGGTGCGAATCCCCGTTGCGCACTTCCACTGACCAGAAACGGCCGGAGTTTCCTGGCTCAACCTCAACCACTGCTTCCATTTCCTGCCGGTAACCACCGGTTTTTGGAGGCTGGCCCCAGAGTGCTGCCGTTCGCTGGCCCCGCGGGGAAAAGACCGTGAGTCCCCAGTCTTCCCGCTGGCTCATGTGCCGGTCTGATCGCTGTGCCTTGATCCGAAATTCGCTCGTGCCCGCAGGCACCCAGAACCACCAACGGCGCGGAACGATACTGAGAAAGATCGCCCGACGCTTTTCCACCGCCGTGTCCCGCTCCTCCGGATCGTTCGAATAATCGCCCGTCCAGACCACGCTGCGCGGCAGGTTGGCTTCCACCCAGAAATTACCGCCCCGGTTCCTTCCTTCCTCCGCGCGTCCCCAATCAACGGTATAGACCCCCGCACCAGCCGCAGGCACCGCCACCGCCAGGCGGTTTCCCGCTACCTCGAAGGTGCGCCACAGAATTTCCTCCCCTTCGGGGCCTTCGACTCGCACCCATACTTCTTCCGGATTCCAGCGTTCAGACGGCCACTGCATGAGGTGAAACGTCAGCTCAAAGGCGCTTCCTTCCGGATTGTCGAAGTGCAGGCGGGGCGTGTACGCGAGAAAGTGGCCCCAGTCCCCCAGGGCGGTCTGCGGGGCGCGCGGCTGTCCCGCGCAGCCGACGGCAAGGACAAAGACACACCAGGCGAGGACGAGTTTCGATTTCATTCCTCGGAATCTTCGAACTTGCCGAGGTCGGACGCGGGGTCGATCACGGCAAATCGAGGATGGAAGGGATAGCCATCCCGCTGGGCATGTCTGGTTACCGGATCAATGCCTTCCCGGCTGTAGGTAAACGCCACCAGGTAGAGTTTTCCGTCGGGACCCGCATCGGCGGAATGGACCTCTGCAATTCGCCGACCGCCGTCCGTCACAATGGGGCCGTGGTCCGTCCAGGACTCTGTATCCAGATGATAACTCACAAGGTGAGCGACACCACCCCACCCGGTATAAGGGAAATAATACAAGATCCGCCCAACCCGGACGAGGGCGCATGCCGCAAGGCGGTTTCCCCACAGCCGTTCAAGTCCGGGAGGTCGCAGCGGATGAACCAGCTCCGCACGGGCAGGCTCGTCATCCGTTCCCGGATACAGCCTCCCGAGCATTTCATCAAAGCTGCGCACAAAATAGAAGCAGCCATCCTCTTCGTCCCAGACGGCACCGTGGATGCCGAGGTCCGCCGACTGCTCGATCGCCTTGCGATCGCCGGCTGCCACTTCAGCGGGAAGGGGCAGATCGATCGAAAGCGTTCGCAGCCGGTCGCGCTGCGGATCGTATTCCCAGAACTGCGCATCGGGCGGCCGCCCCCCATAGACCCGGCCGTTCGGCGCCACCATCAGTTCGATGCCTCGCGGCCAATCCCCTTCCCAGCCCTCCCACGGAAATCCCAGGTCCCTTTCCTCTCCGGTCTCGGGATGGAAGACGACGAGCCTGCCCCGGTGATTGGTATGGCCGTAGAGGAGGCCCGCCTGCGGATCATAAGCGGCCGTAAGAATGCCGTCTCCACTGGCGGAGCGCCCGAGATCCCGCACCTGCCCACTATCGCGATCGATGGCCAGCCAATGACCTCCGCGATAGATGCGGTCAGGGTAATCCCGGCCATCACAGGTGGCCGCATAAAAAACATCACCGGCAGGCAGGATCGGAGTATGAATTTTTTCTTGGGGAACGTCCTCTGGAAATTCCGAACCAACGACATCCCCGAGATTCGCGAGGTGCTCGATCGCGCCGGTCTCCCGGTCGAAGCGAAAAACATCGGCATGATCCTCGCCGCTATGCGTGCTTACGCTGAAATACACATACTGGCGATCCGCGGCGGAAATCCCCATCCACTGTCCATCGAGATACGGGTAATCATCCAGCGAGTAGCTCTGGGCGACGACATGCGGGGCCTCACGTTCAGGATCGGAGAAGAGCGGACGGTATTTACCGGGGGACCACGTGGAACCAGCCGCCACCAGAGAGAGAGGCACGAGGCTCAGGACTCCCAGACCAACGGTCCGACGCCAATTCTTCCACGGCGCTAGCTTGATCACAGGGTCGGCGAATTACCTTCCGAAGCTCGGCATTTCGATCTTCTGTTCCTTGTATCCAGAGGGAGGGGCAAACTCCGACGACTCCAACTCCTTCGACTGAATATTCTTGAGCAGGGATGAGGCCACCTGTTCGCCCCCTTCAAACATCGCCGAGGCGACCGGGAATCCGTCGATCGCGCCCATTGCCTGAATGTAGGCGCTGCTTTCCTGCCCGGCGAGCCCCGATGGCAATGCCTGCATCAAATCCTTCATGAAGCTCGAGAGGCCGGCAAAGGCCCCCATGACTTCGCGGCTGCCTTCCACCTCATTGAAAGGGGCGACCCACAGATCGCTCACTTTCACGCCGTCGGAAAAGACCGAGACTTTCTCGGCCGAATAGCCTGCGACCTGCTTTTTCTCACCCGTCTCGCGCACGCTGACCTCGGGCGGTGCGGTTTCCTCGGGCATCATGCTGCCCATCATCTTCTCGACCATGGCGCGTTGCGAGGCGGGCACATTCTGGAGGGTTTCCTCCATCTGTCGCCGTGCGTCGGCCATCGTGTCGGCGAGTTGTTTCATCGAATCGCTGGTGAAGCGGGTGTATTGGCGCCGCCGATGATCGATTGCGGTGAACGAACCGTCCGCCGCATCATAGACGATGCTCGCTTCTTCATCCTGCACATTCGGGACTTCCATCCGAAGCTTCCCGTCCTGCACGAGAATGCGGAAGTTGCGCGGTTCCGCGCTACCGGCATCGTCGGATTCAAGTTCATATACATATCCGGCCTGAAGCAGTCCGGGCAGGACCAGAAATTGAGAAACGAGAGCGAGCAAGTGGAGTGGTTTCATATCACCCTTACCGTCGCAGATCGCCCCGCGACAGACAAGTCAGCAGACACAATTAGCGAAATATACGCACCCATTCGGGCGGCCGATGGTAGAAAACAGGTCCTCGATCACGGGGCTCATTCCGGTTCCAGGGCCGAGGCCATCTCCGGGTCGAGGCGGCCGGCCTTGATCGTCGCTTCGAGAAAGGCACGGGCGGTCACCAGATCACTCCCGCTCCATGTATGCAGGAGGCCCCAGATCACATCGGCGGGAGGATCTTCCCGGTCGGTCAGCCCTTCGACAAGGGCCCCCACCTTCGATTGCGGGAGGACCCGCGAAAAGCGGGCGGTGATCGCCCGGCGCTCCGCCCTCGTGGGTTGCTCCGAAAATTTCTCCATCAGGAGTTCGACCTGCGGAGGCACCCGATTCCGGGGGCTGTAGGACTTGAGCGTGCCCCAGTCGAGCGGTTCGTCGAGAAACTGCGCGGCGATTGCGGCGGCCTCCCGTTCGACCGGCGACAACTCACTCGCCACCACCGCTTCCGGCTTCAGGTGAAGCGCAAAAGCCGCCAACATCCCGAGCAGGAACGCGGCTCCAAGCGATACCATCCAGGCAAGACCGAGAGAAACGGGAGTGAGAAGAGAGCCTTTCATGAAATTCCGGCAAGGTTCTCAGGCATCCGGACGCTCGACGAATCCCGGGATCCGTCCTTCATCCAGTTCGATCAGGTCACAGATCGAGCGCACTTCGGATGCGCGTTCAGGGCACCCCATCGCGGTGAGCGCCTCGAGGAGAAACTCGCGTCCGGCCGGGGTCATGCCCTTCTGCACGAGTTCGCGGTTCCAGACATGCGCGCGCACATTTTCCGGAAGCAGCTGCCGGAGGCCCGCTTCCATCTGCTCCTGGTCACCATCGGCGCGATCGACAAGCTGCACCACCGCCGACGGGTCGATCCCGAGGTGCATGCACAGGAACCGGTCGAGTCCACGGCAAAAGTTCTTGCGATAGCTTTCCGGCAGCGTGCCCGCGAGATGCAGCCTGATCTTGGCCAGAAAACGGGGAAGATGCAGCAATCCAGTGGGCCCGTGCGGAAGGTAGGGCGAGGGCAGTTTCCATGCGATGTCTCCGGTCGATCCGGCGATCGGTTTTTCGGCCATGCGCCCAAGGGAAGGCAGGGCGGTGTCGTCGGCCAGCCAATTCCACCGGACCGCATGGCCCCCTTTCCAATAGCTTCCTTTGACACGCGGATGGCGGATCATTGACTGCCATGGGTCGCAGGCGTCGTCGCCCGCGACAAAAGATTTTTACATGAAAACGATCTGGCGAGTTTCCACCTACCTTCTGAAGCACCGGCTCCTCTTTGCGCTGACCCTCTTTTTTGCGCTCGGCATGGTCGGGCTGGAGCTCGCCGTACCGAAGGTAGTCCAGGGAATGCTTCGACGCCTGGAATCAGACGGGGCCCTGCACAATCTCGGTTGGGGCGTCGCCCTCATCTCCGCCCTCTACCTCGGAAGTGCGATCTTCAATGGGCTGCGGATCGTCATCAACAACACCCTCGAGCAGAAGGTCCTCCTCGCGATGCGGCGGGATCTTCATCAGAAACTGCTCCACCTGCCGATCTCCTTTTATGACCAGCGCAAGAGCGGTGATATCTCGTCCCGTGTAATCGAGGATGTCGCCAATGTCGAACGAGCGCTCCTCGATGGCACCGAAATGGGTTCGCGGGCAATCGTCACGATTGTCGGCGCCACGATCATGCTCGTCCTCCTCAATCCCCTACTCGCGCTGTTCGTTTTTCTCCCCGTTCCGGTCCTCATCTTCGGGGGCGTCGTCTATGCGCGCGGCTCCCGGAAAATCTGGAAAATTGTGCGGGAAGCATCGGGTGACCTGAACAGCCTGCTCGTCGAAGACATCCAGGGAAATCGGCTGATCCAGACCTTCGGGCTGCAGGAACGGGAAGGAAGACGTTTCGAAACCCTCGGCGTGCGTCTGAAAAACCTGTCGCTGCGCGCCATGTATCGCTGGTCCATCTACAGCCCGGCGACCACTTTCCTGACGAACCTCGGGGTCGTTGCGATTATCGGGATCGGCGGGTTTCTGATGCTTTCGGACAACTCGACTTTCAGCTATGATGAGCTCGTCGCCTTTCTGCTGTATGCCTTCATGCTTTACGCACCGATCGGTCAGCTGCACGGGATCAACCACCTGCTGACGGCGGGCCGGGCCTCCGGGGACCGGGTCTTTGAAGTGCTCGACGCAAAAATTGAAGTCGAAGACCCTCCCCAGCCGCACCCATGGCCAAAAGGTCCGATTTCGATCGAATTTCAGGATGTCGGCTTCCAGTATTCCGGACGCCCGGAGGTTCTCGATGGTTTCAACCTCCGGTTACCTGCCGGCCAGGTGACAGCGCTCGTCGGCCATACGGGTGCGGGCAAGAGCACCGTCGCCAACCTCGCGATGCGTGCCTATGACGTGACGAGTGGCAGCGTCCGGCTGAACGGGATCGATCTGCGCGAACTGCGCCTCGCCGACCTCCACCAGCACATCGGGCACGTGGCGCAGGATCCGTTTCTTTTCGAGGGTTCCGTCCGGGACAACCTTCGCCTCGCCCGGGAGGACGCCAGCGAAGCACAGATGATCGAGGCCCTCACCGGAGCGTGCGCCTGGGAATTTGTCCGACGCCTGCCCGAGGGGCTCGAAACGAATATCGGAGAAAAGGGTATCCGCCTTTCGCAGGGGGAAAAGCAACGCCTTACAATCGCCCGGGTGCTGCTCAAGAACCCTCCGGTCGTGATCCTCGACGAAGCGACTGCCAGCGTCGATACGATCACCGAAAAAGAGATCCAGACCGCCTTGGAAAACCTCACCAGTTCACGGACCGTGCTGGTCATCGCGCATCGCCTCTCAACCGTGCGCCGGGCGGACCAGATCATCGTTCTCGACCATGGGCGTATTATCGAGAAAGGCACCCATGAAGAACTCTGCGCCCTCGGTTCGCACTACTCGCGCCTGTGGTCCATTCAACAGGACTTCTTCGTCGAGGATGTCGGTGTCTGATCCGCCCTGACCGACATTTTCCTTGCTCCGCCCGGGCGCATCTGGGAGGAAACGGACAAAAGGCTGCTGCGGATTCACAGGATCTGTGCGATATTTTTCAATTTCCGGTATGACCGTCGAACACACTCTCGAGCTCACCGTACCCAACAAGATGGGTATCCACGCACGCCCTGCAGCCATGATTGTGCGGGTCGCCAACAAATATCCGGCCGACATCTTCGTCGCAAAGGATGATGAGCAGGTGAATGGCAAGAGCATCATGGGGCTGATGATGTTGGCCGCCGGCCGCGGGTCCCGGCTGCGCTTTCTCGCTTCAGGGGACGGCGCGGAAGAGATGCTCCGTGAGCTGCAGGATCTTTTCGACCGACGATTTGACGAGAATTAGTGGCCCCATAAAGAGGCCGGGAACTCCCCGGAGCCGAGCCGCTCGTCGCGCCCTGACCGACCGTCAGGGAATGCGAACGCGCCCCATGCCCGGCTCATCAGGTCGGACGTTCGGCTGATTCGGGCGCTCGATCTCGAGGGCGGCACCGCGCGAGAACTTGATCAGGACCGCTCCGTCCTCCTTACCGATAAGCTGGACCTCGCCTGTGCTCATCCGGCCCTGGAAGAGTCGTTCCTGCGTGACCAGGCTGTCGACGATGACCGTCACGTCCTCGAGGGCCCGGAGCGTGATCGAAGAAGCCGGGCGAGCATCCTGCGCCGCCGGAGATTCGCCCGCCGCAGCATTTTCGGAGGCGGTGACGACATTGGACTCATCAAGCGCCGTATCGGGCGCTCCCGATCGCAAAATGCCCACGATGAGAAAGACGAGGAAAAAGACGAGGAGGCCGCCCATCAGGCCTGCCGCAATCTTCAAGTAGAGCGTATTCTCCGTCAGGAACGCACCGATCTCGAGGGACGACTCGCGTTCCTCCCCCTCTTCCGCGTCCTCCGGACGGCGAAAGCTGAAGCCGCTGGCAATCGATTTACGACGGGGTTTCTCGCGGACCTCCGAGCGGTTGCCAGTTTCCTTTTCGTTGCTGGACAGCTCCATCCTTCCGAATACTTCGCGGTCGTCGCTCCCGTGCGGGCGCTCGCGAAGGCCCGCGCGCGAGCGCTGCTGGGCCTCATAATCGGTGATAAACTTGTCGGGGTCCAATTTGAGGAAGATCGCGTAATTGCGAAGAAAGCCGCGCCTGTAGATCTCCGGCAAATCGATATCCATTGTGTTATCCTCCATCGAAAGGAGGTAATTTCCGCGGATCTTGGTAGCCTCTGCCACCTCGCGGATGGAGATCCCCTTGCGTTTACGCGCTTCTTCTAATCGTTCACCAATCGTCATTCGTCCTCGCCCCTAGGTTTGGCGAGAGAGTGGCTGCACGATTTTCCGAAATCAACCAAATATCCTTGTGCCTGCGCGGCTTACAAGTCTTCGGGAGGACCGGAGGTCAAGCGCTCGACCCGAGATCCCCGGGCAGTTCAGCAGTTCGGGCAGCCCGGACTCTCCGGGACGGTGCGATCGGCCGACTGCAAAAGGGATCCTGCAACGGCGGGTTCTGCTTCAAACGTTGTGCACCGGACGCCCTCATGCGCTCGGTGCGACGGTGGATTCAGGCATCGAGCAGGCGTTCAAACGCGGGCGGGAAAACCCCTGCCAGGCCCTCTGACAAAGGGCTTTTGAAAGCAACGGGCACCACCGGCATCCACTCCACTACGCCCGCTTTACGGCTTCGAGCGCGGCAACCGCATCACTCGATTGTGTGGCGGGATCAGCCGAGAGGTCACTCCAGACGACCTGGCCATCGACGATCAGAAACGACTGGCGCCGGTAGGCGCTACCCATGAAATTGGCCACCCCGAAGGCCTCCCCCAAGGCACCGTCTTCGTCCGCGATGAGGGTGAACGGAAGGGCGTATTCCTCCCGGAACTCAGCCTGTTTGGCGACTTTATCGCGACTCACCCCGAAGACGGTGATGCCCGCCGCCTGCACCTCATCAAAATTGTCCCGTATGTTGCACGCCTGCGCGGTGCAGCCGGGCGTGAAGGCCTTTGGGTAGAAATAGAGCAGAACCGGCCCCTCGCGATAGGCCACAGCCAGATTCAGCGATTCGCCGCTGTCGTTCACGACGGTCAATGCCGGGGCCGGAGCTCCCGGCGCAAGAGGTTCTTTTCCAAAACCAAACATGGGAACAAATAGGAGGAACAGGAGCGTCGCATTGCGGAACATACTCTCCGCAATGTATGCGCACCCGAGCACCTTGCAATGCCGCAAACCGGAAAGTCGGCGACTGACCGGAGGGCCCTTTACCGCGCCGACCAGAGAGGATTCTCGCGGGCGGTATCGATCAGCTTCTGGGTTGTCCGATCGAGCCGGTTGGCGAGCGTCTTGATGATCTTGGCCGCGACCTCCGGTTCGTTCCGCACCAGCTCGTCGAGGCTTTCGAAACTGTAATAGGAGATTTGGGACGCGTTCTTCGCCTTCACGGTGCAGGTCCGGGGGCGACTGAGGATGTCCCCCATCTCGCCAAAAACAGTGCCCGGGTACATCAGGACGGCGAGCAGGACGTCATCCTTGTAAACCTCCAGCGTGCCCTTCCTCAGGATGAAAAAGCCCGAGCCTTCCTCCCCCTGTTCGACAATCGTCTCTCCCGCTTCAATCTCGATGATTTCGTGCATATAACAGCTCTCCGCAGCGGAAAGGAAAGTGGTGCGGACATCCTTCGACCGCAAGCTTGGGGTAACGCCGAAAGCCCGGATCGGCTCTTTTAAATCTTCTTTGATCTACCCTGGGAGGAAACGACAGATTCGCTAATGTGCTTTCTGCAGGAACGTATGTAATCGTGCCGCCAGTTTCGGGCCGATGCCGACAACCGACTGGAGCTCCTCGAGCGAGGCGGCGCGGAGACGCTGGAGGCTTCCAAACCGGGCAAGGAGGGCCTCCCGGCGGACTTTTCCAAGACCCTCGAAGTCATCGAGCACACTCTCCTTGAGGCGACGGCTGCGGAGATCCGCGTTGAACGTATTGGCGAAACGGTGGGCCTCGTCCCGCACCCGTTGCAGAAGCAGGCGGGCTGGCTCGCTCGGCGCCATCCGGAGCGGTTCGCGCTGATCGCTGAAGATGATCGTTTCCTCCTTCTTCGCGAGGCCGATGAGCGGAGGGGGCTCGAGGCCCTGTCCGAGGAACGCCTTGAGCGCCGCCGTGACCTGCCCCCGCCCCCCGTCGATTACGATGAGGTCCGGAAACGGTCGCGCTTCCTCGTGCAACCGTCGGTAGCGACGCCCTACCACTTCCTCCATCGCGCGAAAGTCATCATTCCCGACAAAGCTCTTGATTCGGTAACGTCGATATTGCGCCCGGTCGGCGACGCCTTCCGTAAAGTGCACCATCGAGGCGACACAAAAAGTTCCGGAGATGTGCGAGATATCAAAACACTCGATGTGCCGCGGCGGCCCGGGCAGTTCGAGCTTTTCTGCCAGCGCCTCGAGGACGGGAAGGGGATCATCCGGGCGGAGCGGATCCCGGACAAACTTGCGCGTCCTCTCGATCGTCCCGCGCAGGGCGGCAATCAGGTCCCGCAGCTCCGCCGCCCGCTCGTAGTCCCGCGCATCGGCCGCTGCCAACATATCCGTCTTCAGTTCCTCAAGCCACTCCCGAGACTTTCCCTCGAGGAAAACACAGGCCGCGCGCACCCGTTGGTTGTAGGCAGCCGGATCGACGATATTGGCGTGCCCATAGATCTCCGCCCGGGCATCATCATAGAGCTGCCATTGCCCGCCATCGACCTGCCGGGGCGTTGCATCATGGAGGAGGACCCCATACTTCAGTCGCATCTCCGCGAGCGTCCGGCGCAGTAATCCGGCGTGGGCAAAAGGTCCAAAATAGAGCGACTGTTCATTCTGGCGAAAACGCACGAGCCGGAAACGCGGGAGGGGATTTTCCACATCCACGCGAACGAGGAGAAAGCGTTTGTCGTCCGTAAAATCGGTGTTGTACTTGGGTTTCCATTCCTTGATCAGCCTGCCTTCGAGAAGAAGCGCCTCGCTCTCGCTGCGGGTTTCGACGATCTCCACATCCGCGATCAGGTCCAACATTGCCCGCACCTTGGGCTGCTGCCAGAGCTGTCGGCGTGAGGATTGGAAATAAGTGGCAACGCGGCGCTTGATATTCTTTGCCTTGCCCACGTAGAGAATTCCGCCGAACTGATCCTTCATCAGATAGACTCCGGGGCCGGTGGGAAGACGACGGACTTTCTCCTTCAACTTACTGCGGTCAGGTGGTGGCATTTTTGGATGCGCGGAGTATCTTGAGAATCAGGTGAACCAGCGCAAGCTGGACGCTTCCCGTGTGATGGCCAAGGTGCGAAGAGTTGAGGTGTTGTTTCTAGGCGATGAACTGTTGCTCGGCCTGCGGGCGAACGATCATCTCCTCTTTCTTGGTCGACATCTCGCTGCACACGGCCTCCCCATTTCCGTCTCGCATGAGGTGCCCGACGTGCCGGAGGAGATCATCAGAGCCGTCGAGTCCGCTTGGAAGCGGGCCGACCTTCTCATCACGACTGGCGGCCTCGGCCCCACCGCCGACGATCGCACCCGCGAAAGCCTCGCCCAGGCCATCGGTTGTCGCCTGGTCCACGATTCGCGCGTCGAAGCCGGGCTTCATGCGTTTTTCGCTCGCCGTGGACAGACGCCAACGAACAACAATTTTCGCCAGTGCAGCCTGCTCGAGGACGCCATCATCCTTGAAAACCTGAACGGGACCGCGCCCGGGCAATGGCTCGAGAAGGACGGCAAAGTTCTTGTCATGCTCCCCGGCCCCCCGCGCGAGTTGCGGCCGATGTTCTTCGAGGAGGTGCTGCCCCGACTCCAGGCACTCGGGTGGACCCGCGAAAGCAAAGCCGACGTCCAGTTGCGCTCCAGCGGGATCGGAGAAAGCCTGCTCGCCGAGCGCGTGGAATCCGCCCTCCACCCGTTCGCTGCGGAAATCAACATCGCCTTCAGCGCCCACGAAGGGTTCGTCGATCTGCGCCTCAGCCCGCTTCACCCGCAAGTCACCGCCTCCCGGATGAAAGAAGCCGCGGAGATTTGCGAGAAACTGCTCGGCAAGGACTTCGTGGGATACGGGGAGGTGGATGTGCCCAGCCTCATCCTCAAACATTTGCGCTCCCTCGGGCAGACGCTCGCGGTCGCGGAATCCTGCACGGGCGGCCTCCTTTCGAGTCGGTTCACGGACATCCCGGGCGCCTCGAAGGTGTTCCTCGGGGGAATTACCTGTTACCGGAACGAGGTCAAGGAGCACCTGCTCGATATTCCCTCCAGCCTGATCGAGCAGCACACCGCGGTGAGTCCGGAGGTCTCGGTTGCCATGGCTACCGGGGTGGCGGACATGATGGGCGCGGACTACGCCCTCAGCATCACCGGCTACGCAGGGCCGGAGGGTGGTTCCGAGCCCGCCGGCACGCTTTATCTCGGGTATGTCAGCCCGCTCGGCGTCTGGTCGCGCAAGTTGGTCTGCACCGGAACCCGCACCACCATTAAAGAACGCGGTGTCAACGGCGCCCTCGATTTCATGCGCCGCAAGCTTAACAAATATGCCATGCATGATCTCCTCGAGTGCATGCGCACGCGGGCGTGATCCTGTGCTCTCGCCGAATCAGCTCACCACGATGGCTTCGTCATGGGTCCCCCGCGAGGAGGAGCGCCCACACGCCAGATCACGCACCATCAGCGTCGAGCTGTCCCCGCAGAAATTTCACTTTCTCGTCATCTTCCCGCACCTTCACCATGACCGCCCCGTCCGTCGTCTCTCCGAGATAAGGTAACGCCGCCGCCGCGAGGAGCGGGATGTAGGAACGTAGATCGGCGCTGTCGTCGATCGTCGCGACCGCCACCGTCCAGACTTCTTCGCCTTCCCGATCCCGCGCGATCAGTTCCAGCTCCTTTTCGTACACAATGGTGTTGTACGAATAGTCCTGATAACCCGCAAAATAGGTCCGTGGGGGAATCCAGACGTATGAGCCGACGTAGCGGATGAGTTTGCCGTTCTCGTTGAAAACCGGTGTCCGGATGTATCGGGAACGACCCCAGGTCTCGTAATAAACGGGTTCCGACCGCCGCTGGGTTTCGTTCAGGGGCTCCGAAAGATTCGCCCGCAGGCTTACGATGATATCCGCCGCCGCCGCATCCTCCTGCAACTGCCATCCCCTTGCCACCAGCGCCCGCTCCACATACCGGGCGGCCTCAAGATAACGGAGCTGCGAGCCCGCCCCCTCGGGGGTTTCGATTGCAAAGGCCGTCCGTTCGCCCGCCGAAGGCGCCGCCAGGGCATCGACCTTGAATCGATACGTCTGGGCACAGCCCGAGAGCAGGGCGATCAGCCCCAGCCCAAGGATCAGATGAAAAGGTCTCATCATGTTCTATCTTAGGACGAATCCCGACCTCGTGCGAATACCGTGGCGTTTTCCCGTCGAAGGATAAAACGCGTCCGCACGCCTCAGGTTTCAGTATTTTTGCGGATTGGCTCGACCGCCTCGACAAACCGGGCGAATCCCCGTGCCTGTCGACGGATCCGCTCCGCAAGCTCATCATTGATGAGGACGTCGTCCGCATCAAATTCGCGATAGGCCATGGGCATGAAAACACGCTCCGGAAAGTTGAACGCATTGCGATAGCCCAGCGCCTGCTGCAGGTGCTCGACCGACCGCAAGGCTCCGAATTGCCCTGCGGAAAGACCGATGTAGGCAATCGGACGAAGCGTCAACGCCTCTGGATGAGGCAGCATATCAATGAATAGTTTCAGGACGCCGGGAAAACTCCCGTTGTACTCCGGAACGACCATATGCAACCCGGACGACTCGATCACCGGATCGATAAAAGCTTCTGCATATCCGGCCGGCTTCTCGGTGTAGGCCTGGGGACTCAGGACCTCCATCGGCAGATCCGCCAGATCCACCAACTGGGCTTCCATGCCGGTGGCGGCATACATGTCCATCAAGTGTCGCGCGAGGACCCGCGACCGCGATCCCACCCGGTTTGTCCCGATAATCACCGTGATCATAACCCGTCCACTATCCGCGCTTCCCCTCCGCCCGGCAACTCCTCTTCCCCGAGTGGGCATTTTTGACCCACATCCATTGCGCTATAAGAAAAATCCAACCCGGCTCGCGAACCCAGCGCTCACCCGAGCTGGAAAAACCAGAACAACCTCTTGTTTATCTCGGAACGCATTGTCATCGAGGTTCTTATAGTTGACTGGGCTCTCTTGAGAGCGCTTGTCGCGGAAATGGGAGTATTGTCGCTGATGGACAAGCACGGTCGATTCTGTGGGACCTGATCGTGAATGGCTCGACCCTTGGAAACTCATTTCCCTCGCCGATTCGGTTGTTTTCCCGTTCCCTCGGCACTGAGTCGCGCCATGAAAACTGATTCTCTCACCGATTCCCGAGAACCGCGCTTCAACCCGATGTGGTGGTGGGTGATCGGGGCTTTTCTTCTCCTCATCGGAGCTTGGGCAACGCTCATATTCCTCGCCCGATCGCACGAGCCGGAGCGTCTCGAGGTTCCCGTCGGGCAGACTTCTTGCATGCACAGGATGGCGCAATGATCTTCGTTCTACTCCCGGTCTTCCTTCTTACCGGAACGGTCTTCGGTGTGGCGGCACACTTTTTCGCAGCCTACGTGTTTGATTTGACACCGCTGCGCATCGCCAAGCTCTGCATCTGGAACGCGGTCGGCCTCTTTGCGATGCCTCCCCTCTATTTTGGCGTCTACATGTTGGCTTCCCCCCGAAATCCCGCCGATCCGCCGGTAACGCCCGATGCTGCCCTCATACCAGCGGCGTGGCTCTTCACCCTCCTCCTCGGGACTCTTATCGGCCTCTGGCGTGCTTGGGCGCGGCGGCGGCGCCACCTGCCGTCATGATCGAGACCGCGCTCTCGATTGATGGCGCCGCCACCGCCTTTCTCGCCGGGCTCGTCACCAGTCTGCATTGCGCGGTGATGTGTGGACCGATCGCGCTCATCCTTTCGCCGCGCCCGGGCGATGCTACGAGCTTCATCTCCGTCACCGCGATTTATCACGGCTCCCGTCTCCTTGCGATCACCCTCGGCGGCATGCTCGCGGGGGCTCTCGGGCTTGTTGCGCTCCACTGGACCGAGTTGTATCAAAGCTCATTGGTGCACTATCTGCCGTGGCTCCTGGTCGTTTTTTTTCTCATGCTCGCCCTGCGGCTCGACCGACGTGTGCAGCATCATGGCTGGACCGGGGGAATCTGGGCAAAACTGTCGCGGCGATTCTTCCGGATGCCTCGCCTTCTCGCCGGAGCGAGCGCGGGCCTCGCTACGCCCTTCCTCCCTTGCGGGCCACTCTACCTCGTCTTTGGCCTTGCGCTGATGTCGCAGTCTCCCGTGCGCGGAGCGGAGTTTCTCCTCGCCTTCGGGCTCGGCACATTACCGCTTCTCTGGCTTGCCCAACACCAGTTTCATTTCTGGCAACGTCGCATCTCCCCCCGCACAATCGATCGTGTCCAGCGGAGCGTCGCTTTCCTCGCTGCTCTCGTCATCGCCCTGCGGCTGGCATTCTTCGACGCCACCTCGGCCGGTCTCTTCTGTGGAAGTTGACGTGACCACCTCCGCTCGAACGTCCTCCGCGATCTGCCGGCATTGCGGCACTCCCCTCGGGAAAGGCGCATCCGCCCCGGACGGCTATTGCTGTCATGGGTGTGCCTACGTGCACCGGCTGATCCAGGACGAGGGGCTTGAGCGGTACTACGCATTGCGGGGAGAGACGATCCAGCCCGTCGGTTCGGTCCCTCTGCAACGACAGACGTTTGGATGGCTTCGGGACCTGCAGGCGACGCTCGAAGCGAACGAAAACGGGCCGCGCATCCACAAGGCGACTTTCCACCTTCAGGGAATCTCCTGCGTCGGCTGTGTCTGGCTGATCGAGAAGCTTTTTCTCCGCCACGAGGGTGCGGTCCGAGCAGCCGCTGATCCGCAGCGGAGTGAACTCCGTCTGCATTGGATTCCGAAAACAGTCCGATTGGCGGATTTTGCGACTGAGCTGCAAAGGCATGGCTACCTCCTGAGTCCCGAACAGGTGGGCACGCGCGATCATTCCCGGGAGCTCGTCGGCCGCCTTGCGCTTTGTGGAGTCTTTGCGCTGAACACGATGCTCTTCACCCTGCCCGATTACCTCGGGATGGAGGACAACTTCGCCCTCGCGGACCTATTTTCACTTCTCACCTTACTCTTCGCCACGCTGAGCTTCGTCGTCGGGGGCAGCTATTTCCTTACCCGGGCGGTCCGTGCACTGCGCCATCGGGTCCTCCACATCGACCTGCCGATAGCCCTCGGCGTGACCCTTGCCTATCTCGGCGCACTGGCCGGTTGGGGACTGCAGGAGGATCGTTTCCTCTACTTCGATTTCGTCAGTATTTTCGTTTTTCTCATGCTCACGGTCCGATGGCTCCAGGAACGGACGGTCGTCCGCAATCGGAACGAGGTGGCGGCAGAACCAGAAGCTGTCACCCGGCTGACGCCGATGGGAAGCGAGCGGATCCCGTTGGCCGGGGTGGAGGTCGGAGACGAACTGGAGATCGATCCGGGCAAAATGGTTCCGGTGAGCGGGGAACTCCTTGTCCCGGAGGCGCGCTTCTCCCTGGAGTGGATCAACGGAGAATCCGAGCCGCGGCGATTTCCGAAAGGGAGGATCGTTCCTGCGGGTGCCACTTGCCTCGAAAGCAAATCGGTTCAACTCAGAGCAAACGAGCAGTGGGCTGATTCGCTCCTTGCCCGTCTCCTTGCACCGCCAGCGAAAAGCCGGCAGCCAGGCGGTTCTGAAAAGGTGCTGAAAGGATATTTGCTCGTCGTCCTGGCTCTCGCGACGATCGGGGGTATCGGCTGGGGTATCGGCGCGGGTCAACTTCTCACCGCATGGCAGGTGATCCTCAGCGTGCTCGTCGTCTCGTGCCCCTGTGCCTTTGGCATCGCTCAGCCCCTGGCGGACGAGCTGGCCATTGCACGGCTTCGCGGCCGCGGCCTGTTCGTCAAGGAAACCAGTCTGTTTCCCCGCCTTCGCCACGTTCGGGCAATTCTCTTCGACCAGACCGGGACCGTTACTTTCCAATCCCCGGCGCTGCAGAATCCGGACGCCCTCGACGCCATCGACGATTTCGATCGGCTCGTCCTTGGGCAGATCGTCGAGAGGAGTCACCACCCCCTCAGTCGATCGCTTCGGGAATCGATGTTGGCGACTGGCTCGAACCTCGCCGCCCCCCGGATTTCGATTTCGGTGGAGGAAAAAGCCGGATTCGGCCTGCGCGCTTCCGACGGACAGGGCCGCGAGTGGACCCTCGGCCGAGAGGATCGGGAAGGTGCTCCCGATGCTTCCTCCGATCGCCAAATCGAAGTCGTCTTCCGGTGTAACGGCAGCGATCGGGCGCATTTTCAGTTTGTCGATGAGTTCCGCAGCGAAGCGTGGGAAACGGTGCAAAACCTGCAATCGCGGTTCGACATCTGGATCCTCAGCGGAGATCACGAGGGGAAGATGCAGGCCCTCG
>CAZVQJ010000036.1:7496-17509 GCA_964629165.1 uncultured Puniceicoccaceae bacterium | reverse complement strand
TTCGACGAATATCTTGTCGAGCGCGTGACGGAACGCACCCGTGCGGAAGGCTCTCCGGTCCTCTCGCGTGAGGAGAATGTCGCGGCCTTTCGGGCACTGATGGCGCGGGCAGAAGAGCGCGTCGCCGCGACGGTTGCGGATCCGGATGCGCAGAATTCGACCCTTTTCCTGGAACTGCTGACGATCGCGGAAGAGGACGGCATCGACCTCGCTGACTACTTTGGTGATCTCCGGATCACCGATATCGCGAATCTCGAACGGCGCAACAACCTCGTCCTCACGCGCCTGCTCCGCGACTCGAAGGCAAAGCTCCAACCCGGGCTGGACCTCGCTGGCGGGGTGTCCGTGACGCTCGAGATTCCCGAGGATCGCCTCCAGGAAACCGGACCCGCGCGGCAGGCCGAACTCGAGCAGGTCCGCGAGGTCATTCTCGGACGGGTCGACGCCTACGGCGTGGCTGAACCCGTCGTGCGGGTTCGGGGCAACAGTCAGATCGAGGTGCAACTGGCCGGTATGGATACGGAGCAGAACACCGAGATCATCGAGGAACTGATCCGGCCGGCGAAGCTTGAATTCAGCGTTGTGCACCGGACAATGCAGCCGGTTCCCGGGCAGCGTCCGCCTCTCGGATACACCGTCCGCTACGCCGAGCGGGAGGATCCCGAAACCGGCCGAATTCTCGAGATTCCGCTCTATGTCCGGACCATTCCCGTTATGGATGGCGATTCGATCGCCAGCGCCCGAGCACGGATGAACGAGGTGGGGTCCTATATCATCCACATGGATTTCACGGATGAGGGAGGCCGTACTTTCGAGCAAGTCACCGCGCAGATCGCGCGCGAAAACGCGGAGACTGGAACGATCGGTCGTCTCGCCATCATTCTCGACGGCAAGGTCGAGTCCGATCCGACGGTGCGGGAGCGTATCGGCGGAGGCCGCGCCCAGATCAGCGGGCAGTTCACGCCGCGGGAAGCCCAGTCGGTCGCCACCGCTCTGAACAATCCGCTCTCCGTCGAACTTGAAATCGCGGGCATGAACAACGTGAGCGGAACCCTCGCGGCCGAAGCCAAGAGCACATCGGTGACAGCCGCGGTGATCGGCGCCGGACTCGTCGTCCTTTTCATATTGGCCTGGTATGGCGTCGCAGGGATCTCCGCGGTCCTCACTGTCGCGCTCAATGTCTTTATCGTTATCGGTTGCCTCGCCGCCTTTGGGGCCACCATCACCCTGCCCGGCATTGCGGCCCTCGTCCTCACGGTGGGCATGGCGGTAGACGCCAACATTCTCATCTTCGAGCGAATCCGGGAGGAGCAGCGGGCCGGCAAGAGCATCGAGCATGCCCTCACCGACGGATACGGCAAAGCCCTTTCGACAATCCTCGATGCCAACGTCACGACCCTCATTACCGCCATCATCCTGATATTCATCGGAACCGGTGCCGTCCGCGGATTCGGGATCACGCTGACCATCGGGATTTGCACGACCGTCTTCACCGCCCTCCTGACGAGCCGTTTCTTCATGGAATCGCTCTTGCGGCTGAAGCTGTTCACGGGGCTTCCGGCGCGGGCGAGCTTCATTGACAGAGCTCCGATCCAGTTCCTCAACTTCGCCCGTCCCGCCTTCTTCTCCTCATGGGCCCTGATCGTCATCGGAATTGGAGCCTTTGCCCTTCACTTCGACAAAGCGTTTGGTATCGACTTCACGGGCGGCGATGAGCTGCAGGTAAGCTTCGAACAACCCATTTCCGACGCCCAGATCCTCGAAGCCCTCGACCAAGCTGAGATCGGAGAGGCGAACGTCCTTCGGGTCAATCCGCTCGGTGCGAGCGAGGAGTTGATCACGATCCAGGTAGGCATCGATGCCGGAGATCGCGCGCTGGAAACCTTGCGCACCGCTTTCCCCGCCGCTGGCATGGAGATGGTTGGGCTTTCCGCCGTCGGTCCCAGCGTCGGGGCGGAAGTGACTTCCAGTGCCATTACATCGATGGCGCTCGCGCTCTTCGCGATGCTTGGCTACGTCGCCCTGCGCTTTGAGTTCGGGTTCGGTTTGGGGGCGCTGGTTTCATCCGCACACGACGTGCTCGTGACGATCGCGCTTTACTTTGCGCTGGGAGAATTTCTGAACATTGGGAGCGGCCAGTTTACCGCTCCGATGATCGCAGCCGTTCTGATGACGGTTGGCTATTCGATCAACGATACGATCGTTGTCTTCGACCGCATCCGCGAAGAACTGCAGCTCAACCCGGGGACAAATCTGAAGCGCGTCGTCCACATCGCGATCAACCAGACGCTCACCCGGACCATCCTGACGAGTGCGACGACGATGTTTGCCGCGCTCGCACTCGCGCTCTTCGGAGCTGGCGTGATCCCGGACTTCGCCCTCGTTTTCCTGATCGGCGTTCTCACCGGCACGTTCTCTTCCCTCTTCATCGCCAGCCCGGTCTTCTACTGGTACCACAAGGGCGACCGGAAAAGTGTCGAACGGGGCGAAATCATGCCCAGCTACGACTGGAGTCGCGCCGAGACCGATAAACCGGCCGACCCGCAAAAGGCGTGAACGCCGACGCGTGAAGGATGATGCGATGGGAAATTGCTCCGGCTGATTACACGAATGCCCGCTACCTGAGTCAGCGATTGGGGATTTCCGTCTCGGCGGGCGTCCTCCTCAGCCAGCGCGGGTGGAAGACGCCGGAGGCGGCGGAACGATTTCTCAAACCGCATCTCCGTCGCCTCTCCGATCCGCTTCTCGTCACGCATCTGAAGGAGGCCGTCGAGCGGACCCTCCTGGCGATGCGCCGCAGTGAGACGATCCTCGTATTTGGAGATTACGATGTCGACGGGGTGACCGCGACCACCCTGCTGGTCAGCATTCTACATCGTTTCGGCGTATTGCCACGCTATGCCGTCCCGCGGCGACAGGAAGAAGGTTATGGCCTTTCCCGGCCCGCTCTCGAACGCATCCTCGCGGACGGGAAACCGGACCTCCTCATCGCGGTCGATTGCGGGACGAGCAGTCGCAGCGAGGTGGAGTGGCTGATTGAACAGGGGGTTGAGGTCATCGTGATCGACCATCACCAGGCCCGCGACTCGATCGCAGATGCCGCGATTTTGGTCAATCCCCACCTCTATGACGAGGAGGATGCGCCATGGCGGCATCTGTGTGCGGTAGGACTCGTCTTCAAATTTGTGCACGGCATGATCAAGGTCTTGCGGGCGAATGGAGACGCCCTCGCGCAGGAAATCGATCTTCGCGAATACCTTGACCTGGTTGCCCTCGGCACGATCGCCGACCTGGTCCCTTTGCGGGATGAAAACCGCATCCTCGCGCGGAACGGATTGCGGGCCCTCAAAAACCCGTCACGCTTGGGCCTGCAGGCGCTCTACGAAGTTGCCGGACTCACTTTGGGGTCTCCCATCGCCCCATTCGACATCTCCTTTCGGCTCGGTCCCCGGATCAATGCATCGGGTCGCCTCGACGATGCTCAGACGCCGATCGAGATGCTTCTCGGCAGTAACTTCCAGACCTGTCGGGAGACCGCACGGGAGTTGGACGGATTCAATCAGGAACGCCAACGGATCGAAGCCGCGATCAGCGCCGAGGCGGAGGCCCTCGTCGAGGAACGTTTCGCGCAGGACCCCGGCCTTGTGGTCTACGCACCCACCTGGCACACCGGGGTCGTTGGCATCGTCGCGAGCCGACTCGTTCAGCGCTTTCATCGCCCGACTCTGGTCCTCGGCGACGAAAGCGATGTCCTCGCCAAAGGGAGCGGACGCTCGATCTCCGGGGTCGATCTCGTGCAGGTCCTCGCCGGATGCAGTCCCCATCTTTCCCGATGGGGAGGGCATCCCATGGCCGTCGGTGTATCCGTCGAGTGCAACCGCATTGATCGCCTGCGAGAGGCCTTCAACAACGCCATCCTCGCCCATGTGGGGGGCAGCCTGCCCGAAAAGGTTCTCCATCTGGACCTCGTGCTGGAGCCGGATGATCTCAATGAGCGGCTCCTCGCGGAGCTTGAGCAACTGGCCCCTTTCGGCCAGGCGAATGCCGAACCGGTTTTCGCCCTCAAAGGCGTCCGCCTCCGCGACGTGGGGCCTTTCGGGCGAGGCGAACATCTTCGTTTCCAACTGGATCGTTCCCCCGCCGTACCCCTTTCCGGCGTGGCATGGAAAGCCGCCGGGACGCCGCCCCCCGCACACACGCCCATCGATATCGCGGTGCGCTTCAACTGGAACCTCTGGAACGGTCGGCGAAGCCCGCGCCTGACCCTCGTCGACTGGAAGAGGACCTGAGACAGGTGCCCCACTCTCCCCCTGCCCTTCCTTCAGCTTTCATCCGTCGGACCCGTCATCGGGATCTCCGCCCGTTTTCGACCGGCGCTTCAGCCAGATGGCGACCAGCCAGCCGAGGGAGGCCCAGATCAGGCCAATCGTCCATCCAGCGGCGACATCACTGGGAAAATGAACCCCGAGCATCACGCGACTGACGCCGATGAGAATCGCGAGAATACCCGCACAGCTGACGATATAGACACGCACGCGCCGGCGGTGCTGAAATTCGGCGAACATCACGGCCAGGCTCAGATATACCACCGTCGACATTGTTGAATGGCCGCTGGGAAAACTGAGCGACGTTTCCGCCACGAGGTGTGGAACGATCTCCGGACGGGAACGCGCGTAAATCGCCTTCAACCCATCGACAAGGAAGGCCCCGCCGATGACGGTCACAATCGTCAGGATGAGCGGCCGATACTGGCGCCGCAGGAGGAACAGCCCGCCCACCGCGATCGTCAACAGCGTAAGGACGGGGATGCTGCCCAAGGCAGTGATGTCCCGGGCCGTTGTTTCCAGCCATTCAGGCCCGCGCAGTTCCCCAACCGCATCCGCTTCCCGGAACCATAGAAGAACCCGGTCGTCGAAGCCGATCGGATCGCCCTCCCGGATTTCATCCTGCAACTCGAGAAAACCCCACGTCGCCGCGCCGATCAGAATCAGGTGCATCAGGAGAACACTCTCGCGGGCAAAGAGCTGATGAAGGCGGCTGAACACGCCCTGACGAAATCACAATTGCGCGCATTCACAAGTAGACAGAGAGGTGTCGACCTTCTCCACACATGCTCCCGCCGGTCGATCCGACCGGACGATCAAATCCCGTCGCGGTTCGTCAAAAGGCGCACGATGGGGACTTTCTGAGAATTTGAGAGGGAACTGGCCATGAATGCCCCTTCTGCATCCAGTAGCCTCATGCCATCTTCCGCTGCACCCCCGCACACGGTAATTCCGTCCGGGCCGGCCCCTGAGCCAGGGTCGGGAGAGCGCCCAACCTTTCGGCTGGCCCTCTTGCTGGCATCGCTGACTGCGATCGGACCGCTTGCCATCGATATGTATCTGCCAGCCTTTCCGCACATTGCCCGGGAACTGGAAGTGGACGTGGGGGCGGTCCAACTGACGCTCTCGGTATACTTTGCCGGAGTCGCGCTGGCGCAGGCACTTTACGGACCGCTCGCGGACCGATTTGGCCGCCGCTTGCCCCTGATCGTAGGATTGTCCATTTTTCTCCTCGGTTCGGTGGGGTGCGCGGTGGCACCGTCGGTCGGCTTCCTCACCGTGGCCCGCTTGATCTCGGCGCTCGGAGGTGCCAGCGGGATGGTGATTGCGCGGGCAGTCGTGCGTGACCGTTGCACCACCGAGGAAATGGCCAAGATGTTCTCTCTCCTCATGCTGATCATGGGGATCGCGCCGATCCTCGGACCAAGTCTCGGCGGGCTGCTCCTCGAGGCTACCGGATGGCAGGGGATCTTCTGGTTTCTGGCGATCTATGCCGGCGGCTGTATCTTCATCGTAACGTTCGGGTTGCGCGAGAGCCTTCCCGTCCAGATGCGCATCGCCGGTGGCATCGGCTCCGCCTTGCGCACTTACCGCACGCTTGCCCGAAACCCGTGGTTTATCGTCCACACGACGATTGCCGCCGCGACTTCGGCCGTGCTCTTTGGCTATGTTTCCGGGGCACCGGTGATCTTTTCCGAACGCCACGGCCTTTCGGCCCGTGCATTTTCGATTCTCTTCGGGTGCAACGCGATTTCCCTCATCGCGGCGGCTTCACTGAATCGCTGGATTCTCCCGTTCAGCTCTCCACGCGCCATTCTTGTCGCAGCCTCCATCGCGCTCGCCGCGACCTCATGGAGTCTGCTCCTCGCCATCCTTCTCGGCATCGACAGCCTGCCGGTGACGGAGGTGGGCATTATACTCATGCTCGGTTGCATCGGCCTTATCTTTCCCAACGTGGGCGCGCTCTCGCTGACCCCGTTTGCCGCGATGGCCGGTTCGGCAGGCGCTCTCCAGGGCACCATGCAGTTCTCCGTGGGCGCGCTGGCCGGTGCCTTCATTGGAGTCATGCATGATGGGACCAGCCTGCCGACCGGACTCATTTTCGCCGGTGCGAGCCTCGTCGCTTGCCTGGTCGCGTGGAGAACACGTCGTTGGAGCGGCAGTTGATTTCCCCAACCACGCCCACACCTCCCGCCCACACCTCTGCTTCCGATCCCGCGCAACAGGAAAACGGCAAGGAGTCTTGCTTCACGGATTCCTTCGAATTGAAGTATCTGCGAAAATGAAAATCCCCCGTCTCCCCTTTGCCCTTACGTTGGGAATTCTGTCACTCCTCCCTGCTCACATGAATGCCGCCACGCAGACTCCCGTCCCCTGGGAAGACCTGTCGGTGCACCGCACCGGAACCGAGGAACCCCGGGCAACGAGCGTTCCTTATGCGGATGAGAGGGCTGCGCGGGAGGGGAGACGGATGGACTCCGCATTTGTCCAGATGCTGAACGGCGATTGGAAGTTTCATTACGTCGGTCATCCGGATGAAAGACCCACCCGGTTCCATGAACCGAATTTTGACGACTCTCGCTGGGAGACGATCGCCGTGCCCTCCAATTGGCAGCTTCAGGGCTACGGGATCCCCCTCTATACAAATATCACCTATCCCTTCGCGGTGGATCCTCCCCGGGTGATGGGAACGCCTCCCGAGAATTATACCAACTTCCCGGAAGACCAGCGCAATCCGGTGGGTTCCTACCGGCATACCTTTTCGGTGCCCGCATCCTGGGACGGTCGGCAGGTTTTCATTACGTTCGATGGCGTCGATTCGGCCAGCCATTTCTGGCTCAACGGCCATCATTTGGGCTACGCACAGGACAGCCGCACGCCTATTGAGTTCGACCTCACTCCCCACCTCAAGCAGGGCAACAACGTGCTCGCCGTGGAAGTCTACCAGTATTCCGACGGCTCCTATCTCGAAGATCAGGACATGTGGCGCTTGTCCGGCATTTTCCGCGACGTCTATCTCTGGTCGGCTGCGCCGGTGGAACTCCGCGATTTTGCAATCAAAGCGGTGCCCGAACGGGACGGCACAGGGGTGCTCGATCTCGGTCTCGAACTGCGGAACCATCGCGCAAGACGCGCGGGAGCGCAGTTCAAGGCCGTGCTCCTCGATGCCGGTGACGCGCCAATCACAGAGATTTCGCAGCCCATCGACCTCGGCCCGACCGCCAGCGAATCCGTCCTCCTCGAGATGGAAGTGGAACAGGTGCACGCGTGGTCGGCGGAAAGGCCCTACCTCTATACCCTCCTCATGACGCTGGAGCCTGGAGACGGAGCCCCGGCGGAGTTCTACAGCGCAAAGGTCGGGTTTCGTTCGATCGAAGTCACGAATGGCCAGATCCTCGTGAATGGCCAGCCCGTCCTCTTCAAGGGAGTAAACCGGCACGACCATTCCCCGGTCAACGGACACTACGTGACGGAGGAGGAGATGTTGGCGGACCTCCTCGAAATGAAGCGTCTCAATCTCAATGCCGTTCGCACCGCCCATTATCCGAACGCACCCCGTTTTTACGAACTCTGTGACGAACTCGGATTCTATGTCATCGACGAGGCAAATATCGAGGCACACGGGCTCGGATGGAACGAGAACATCGTCGCCGATGATCCTGCATGGTACCATCCTCTCTTCGAGCGCGTGCGGGCCGTCGTCGAACGCGACAAGAATCATCCGAGCGTGATCATCTGGTCGATGGGCAACGAGTCCGGGCACGGCCCGAACTTCGAACGGATTGCAGGGTGGATTCGTGATCGCGACCCGGGACGCCTCGTCCATTACGATCGGGCACTCCGACGCTCCTATGTGGATTTCTTCTCAGCGATGTACACCGACCCCGAGGGGCTGGAGGAATACGTGACGGATGAGAGCCGCAAACCGCTTTCCACGCAACGTCCCGTTGTGCTCTGTGAATACAGCCATGCCATGCAGAACAGCTCGGGCAACCTCGCCGACTACTGGAGGCTCTTCCGTGCCGAACGCCTCCTCCAGGGCGGCTTCATCTGGGATTTCAAGAATCAGGGGATCGCCCGAACCTGGGAAACGCCGGACGGCCCGGTGAGTGGATTTGCCTATGGCGGCGACTTTGGCGATCAGCCAAACGATGGCTCCTTCTGCTTCAACGGCATTGTCGAAGCAGACCTCCGGTGGACGCCGCAGGCATGGGAGGTGAAGAAACTCCATCAACCCGTCTGGACCACGCTCCTCGACGTGCGCGGGAATCAGGCGACGATCGAAATCTTCAACGAACGCTTTTTCACCGACCTGAGCGATCTCGCCGCGACCTGGACGGTGACCGCCAATGGCCGGTTCCTCGCCGACGGGAATTTCCCCGATCTTCATCTCGGACCCCAGCTGACGGCGACACAGGAGATCGATCTTTCCTCCGTCGATTTTCAGGAAGGGAAGGAATACCAGCTCCGGGTCACCTACCGGTTGAAGCAGGATACCGCCTGGGCCGCCCAAGGCACAGAAATCGCCTGGGATCAGTTCCCCCTCCCGTTCAGCGAAGCAGCCACCGCACCGACTTTGTCCAACGGGATCGTCGACGTGGATGAAAATGGAAATGTCGTGACCCTCCAGGGGGACCACTTTGCAGCGCAATTTGACAGGGAAAGCGGTCAACTGATTTCGTATCGCTGGCATGGCGACGAGATGCTCGCAGCACCTTTGCGGATGGATTTCTGGAGAGCGCCCACCAACAACGACCGCGGACGACACCTCGGGAGAGAGAGCGCCTTCTGGCGCGAGATCGGAGAACAGGCTAAAGCCTCCGATGTTGAGGTGACGACTGTCGGTGGAGAGAAAACGTCTGTGCGTTTTCATTATAAACTCGGCGAGAACGGGAGTACCGCGAGCCTTCACTACACGGTGGATCCAGCGGGGCTCATTCACGTCCAGATGGAGTTTCAACCCGTCGCGGCGGATGGACCCGAGCTTCCTCGCATCGGGATGACCGCTGCCCTTCCCGCCGATTTCGACCAATGGACTTGGCACGGGCGCGGCCCGCACGAGAACTATATCGATCGTCACGCTGGCGCATGGGTCGCCGAACACAGCGGAAACGTCGATGACCTCTTTTACCGCTATGCGGATCCGCAGGAAGCCGGCAACCGGATCGGCGTTCGGTGGACGCGCTGGGACAGCACGGCGCGGCCGGGCCTGAAATTCGTCGCCACCGACAGCCTTCTCGAGGTCACCGCCAGACCCTTCTTGTCGGCAGATCTGGAAACAGCGGACCATCCACACGAATTGCCCGTTCGTGATCTGATCTCGATCAACCTCGATCTCGGGCAGACCGGTGTCGGCGGAATCACTTCATGGGGCTCCCTCCCGCTCCCAAAATACCGGTTGCTCCCGGATCGCACCTACCGCTACGGCTTCCTTCTCGTGCCTCCTCACAAATAAACAAGCGAGCCCCTCCGGCGCGCCCCCGGACAGGTCATTGCTCACCCACTCTCCCGGTTTTTCGGAAAGAACAATCGAACCTGCTGGCGCACACCCAGGAACCCGAACGAGGGCACCGCTCCCGCCCATCGACCCGTGGGAACGCCGAGCCCCAGCTCGGCCTCACCAAGCAGAGATTTCACCCACTCTCCCGGTTTTTCGGAAAGAACAATCGAACCTGCTGGCGCACACCC
>CAZVQJ010000036.1:0-7396 GCA_964629165.1 uncultured Puniceicoccaceae bacterium | reverse complement strand
TGGGAACGCCGAGCCCCAGCTCGGCCTCACCAAGCAGAGATTTCACCCACTCTCCGCATGCTTGTCCGGTTCTGGGTGGCGGGGGTGCGAGGTTCTTCGGCTGGAAAATCAAGAATGAGCAGGACGCCCGGGAGGGCTCGAAAAGCCTCCCCTACCTTGGTTGCTCACGACGGGATTTTGTCTCGCCGGGTTTCCGCTTGAGGATTTCGGGAGGACCGGCCCGCAAATTGACCAACCACTCGGCATCTTCTGAGTCCGAAATTCGCACACGAATCCGGCCACCGGTGGCACTCCACGAAGCGGTCGAGATCTCGATTTCCGGACGCGGGACAATCGCCCAGAGAATGGCGCCGGGGCCCATGCTTTTCAGTTTCTCAACCCGAACCAGAGCCGGTTGCCGCACACCGTATCGATCACTTGTCCAGCCCAGGCTGGGTGAAATTTCACCACTCGCAAACCGAACGCCCGAAGCATCCCGGTGGAGGGAGTCGCTCACCGCGATTTGTCGAAAATGAGTTCTCGCCGCCGATTCTGTCACCTCCGGCGCGAAGTTCCAGTAGGTGGTGATTTCGTGCGGCCCAAAGCGCAAAACCTGATCAATGACAAGCCAGGCTTGACGGGGTAGATAGATAACCGTGCGGCGATGGCGGGCGGGGCCCCTTCCGCCAGTGCGATCGGGCCGAAACGCATTCTCCGCCGAAAACCACATCCAATCCTGCTCAAGGCCATGGTCAATCGGAAGCGGCCGTTCCACCGTTCGCGATCCCGGGAGAGGAGCTTCGCCATCAATCAGAAGCGTATTATGGGCCTGCGGTCCCTTGAAATATTCGCTCCAGGATCCGGGGGCATAGGTGTATCGTCCCCTATCCGCGAGAAAGCTTCCTCCCGCGAAATAGACATTGAGCTGCAGGCGATCGGCATGATCGTGCGCACTGCCGAGGGGTCCGGCGTCAAAAAATGCCCACTCTGTCGGCGATGCGGCGTCGTCCGTCATGACAACGTGGCCCGCCCACGGATAGCGGCGCACTGCCGTCTCCGGCCGCACCTGTTCCCAGTCCACATGGCGGGCTTCCGCGATGGCGGCACGATTGTCCTCCCGGTCAGCGGCATTGTTCAGAGGGCCGATGCCATCGGGGCGGGCTACTCCGGCAAAGTAGCGCCACATCGCCTGCACCCGCTCGCGAAAATCAGCAAGGCCGGGTTCCAGCGATTCCGCGTGCTCGGAGAATTCCAGAATCTGCTCGAATCGATCCACTTCCCGGAGAACCACGAGGTGATAGTGGTTGCTCAATTCCTTGTAGGCGCCAGCCGGATACGTCTGCTTCAGCAGTTGCCGCGTAAATCGCCCGGCGGCCTCTTGCAGCCAGCCGGAAGCGTCCTTGAACGCCGGGAAATACGCGGCAATCGCGGCGAGAGCGCTGCTCTCGGTGAGGAGATGGTTCCCCCCCCAGAAGCTCGCGTGATCGCGAAGCGCATCGGCATGATCGAGAATCGATTCAAGAAACCGGGCCTGCTGCTCATCGCTGAACGCCGGATCATCGCGCAGATGCAACCATATCAACGGCCAGGTATCGACGATCCGGCGGGCCACTTCCAGGGGACGCCACGCCGAACTGAAGGTCAAACGGTCCGGGTAGGGATTCGCCCGTATCCAGTCGTCGAGATCCGCCAGCACCCGGTCGCGATAACGGTCATCTCCCGTCGCGACCCACGCCCCCAGAAGGATCTGAAAATAACTATGTCGATTCAATAACCATGCCCACTCGGGATCATCCTTCGGCCCCCGGTCATTCCAGTCGATCCGCCCCCCCGCGAGGCGGACGATGCTCCCATGGACGCCCTGGATCTGAATCTGATCTGCCAGCAGTCGATCCGCCAGGTCCTGCAGATCCGGACTGTCGCTGAGCGTAGGCAGAGAGAGATTCCCGAGAGCTTCCTCCTGAAATCGAGTGCGGTGGATCGATAGGACTGCGGCGATGTCCGCCTCCATGCCCGTGCCTTCGGTCGCCGTCCCCAGCCGTTGCCACCCCGCTGCGTGGCTTTCACCCGCCAGCGACAGGAGGCACGCGAGCACACACGCTATCGAAGACCATCGTTTCACCCGATATTTCAAAGAGGCCTTGTGAGCCATCTACCGAACAACTTCCCGAAACGGAGAAGGAGAAGTCCAAAAACCATCGTGACGACCGGCCGGAGAAATTGATTGCGCAGGAAATAGCCAAGATAGGTCGGGTCGAACTCCATCCAGCCTTCGAGCAAGCTGAGGACCGCCTGCCAAAAGCCCAAAACGACCAGGACGAAGCCGAAGAAGCGCACCGAGAGGGCGGCGAGGGTGGACGGACACAGGGGTGAATCGGGCTCAGACATCACCGTTGAGAGAAAGCTCATTCATCATTGATTTCAAGCATGGCGGATCGCAGACACGCACAGGCTTCGACATCATCCGACGCTCCCAGCTCGGAAAAGGCTCCGATAACACGAAGCTGCACGCGCACCGCCTGACCGGGCCACGGGAACAGGTGACGATCCCATGTTTTCACCCGATGAGCCCGCGGGCAGTTCGCCCCCATGAGCACGATCGGCCCGCCAAACCGCCGGGCAATCATGGCCGCCCCACGCTGGAACGTATAGAGTGGCCCGCTCGGACCATCCGGACTCAAGGCCACCGTGCCTCCCCGCTTCAACACACGGAGAGCTTCACGGGCCGCCAGCGCCCCTCCTCGAGTGGAGGAACCCCGGATAGCCGGCAACCCGCGACGACGGAAATATTCTGCTTCCCATGCCGCCAGGCGGCTCGCCGAGATCAGGGTGTGGACCGGCTCAAGCGCGAGCGCACGCACCACCTTCGGAAAAACCAGCGAGCGATTGTGCCAGGCAATGACGATCATTCCCTCAGCCCGCACAGCCTCGAGCGCCGCCCGGTCGGAAGCCGCCAGCTTGACTCGAAGGAGGCGATAATATGCGTCCAATCCCCACGCCGCAGGCGGAAAAAGGGCCCGCCTCCACCCTTCCAACCGGTGGACCGTTCCCACTCGCAACGCGTTGGGAACCGGAGCCACTTCATCCTCGCTCGAAATCACGCCACGATTCAGGAGGGTTCCTTTTCAATCTCCAAGCGGAAAGGAGGACATCCATGGTTTTCATCGAGATGAAAAAACCGGATGATGCAAACAAGGCATCATCCGGCTCAGTGAGAGACAATGAACAGCGTACTGTGCCTGTTCTACCGGCGACGTCGCAGGATGAGGAGTGAACCAATCATCGGGAGAGCAAGCATACCGACAAGTGATGGTTCGGGGATCACGGTAGCCCCGAAGGCGAACGAGAATGTCTGGGATTCCTCAGCCCCCAGAAGAAAGTTGTATCCATAGGCGAACGAGTAATCGTCGGGGCCCTCTCCGGGAACTGCGTTGTCGAGGGGATAGTTCGAGCCGGAGCTGAGCTCCCACCAGAGATCGAAGTTGTTGCCCGAAGTGAACGTGTCATTGAGGCCCGCGAAGTACGCCACCGTGTCGGAATACGGGCTCCATTGCGTGAAAAATGCGCCCCCCTCTCCCGTGAACAGCTCGAGGAGATCATCCTCAGGAAAATCCCACGAGATGTCGAAGTCCCAGAAGTTTGTCAGTTCCACATCCAGTTCACCCGAGGTGCGATTTGTCACGGTCACATCCATGAAGTAGAAGTCGGGAACCGTCGGCCCCAGCATCTGCCAGTCCCCAGGGCCATTGTGATAGAAACTCACCTGCACCAAAACATCGTCGAGAAAGTATTCGGCCCCGACCGTTTGGCCATTTGCGTCGAACGCCATCGCCGAAAACGCCTGCATCGGCGGATTCGGATCTGTGTAATACACATCAATGGGATCCCCGTCACTCGTCTGGATGTAGAGAATATTCTGACTGAGGATGTTCGAGCCGCCGTTCGGAGCGAAAGATGCAGGTTCGTCCACCCCCCACCCGCGATCGCCAAAGTCGAAGGAACCGCCGGGGCCGGTGAGCTGCGCAAACGCCATCGCCGGCGCAAGAGCGGCGATGGAGAGGAAGACAGGTTGGATCAGTTTCATAACAGTAGTATGTGAATCACCCGCCGAGACGGGCACAGGATAGAGAATGGAGACTACTGCCACACCCCGCGACAAAGAGGGAACCCTCACAAAAGAGAGATGACAAAACACGTAGTGACAGCATGGGTAATCCTTTACTCCGAACCGGGAAACTACGCCAGTACAAAAACAACCTTACAGTCAGTTCGCGGAAGGTTCGATCCCCTTCCCGGCGTCTTCGCAGCTTGCCATGACACCGGGAGCCTCGCTTTCCTCCTTCCTCGTTCCACGATGTTTGACCTGAAGCGCATTCTCAAAGCACTCCTCTTCTCCACCAGCGAACCGCTTACGATCAAGGACGTGCAAGGCGTCATCACCCGCTATCACCATCAAGCGGAAGAAGATCGGCGCGAATCCTCGCAGGACGCTCCCGGCGACGGCGCGGATGACGACGGGCAGGGCCTGATGCGGGATCTGCTCGACCAGGTCCCCTCCCTCCTCACTTCGACCCAGGTGCGCGATGCGATGGCAGCGATCGCGCAGGAATTCGAAGAAAGAAATGAAGCCTTTCGCCTGCAGGAGGGTCCAAATGGGTATCGTCTGATCGTCTCACCGGATACCGCAGACTGGGTCCGCCTGCTGCGCGACGAACCGCGGCCTCAGCGCCTGAGCGCAGCACAGATGGAAACCCTCGCAATTGTCGCCTATCGACAGCCGGTCACCCGGGCAGAAATCGAAGCGGTCCGTGGGGTGGCGTCCGACAGCGCCTTGAACCGACTCATCGAGCGCAATCTGATCGTCGTCATCGGCCGCGCCGAGCTACCGGGCAGGCCGCTCCAATACGCGACGACGAGCGAATTTCTCGAGTTCTGTGGCGTGCGGGAAATCGAGGAACTCCCGGCCAGTGACGTGCTCTCGCCGCAGCAGTTGAGCGAGTGGATCCGCCAAGCGACTTCCGGTGAGGAACGGATTGGGAACCGGGACGTCGGATTGGCCGAAGAAGCCCCTCCAGCGGCGGCCGAAGGCGCGCCCGAGGATGGCGGATGATAACGTTGTTTGTCGTTACCCGGAACCCTCACTGACCCCCGGTCAGGGCCGGCCTTCCGCTTCCGGCGAAGCTCCAAGCGGCGCGAAATTCGCCGCCGATAATGGTACGTCCCTTCGACGCCCTCGCCCCGCGCCTCCGGAATCTCACCTAGGCAGGCTAATAAGCCCACTATTTCCTTAAAAATCCTTATTTTTCCCGTGCTTCTGGTTGACGCCCGAGACTTTCATCGGTTATATCCTCTCTCCCATGGCGGCGTCTTTTCCCACCCCGGTTTATGTCGGAACCTTCTGGCAGAGGTTTGACCAGAAGCAGCGCATCTCGGTCCCTGCGAAATGGCAAACAGAGGTTTCCAAATCCGCCTTCTTTCTCGCATGGCCGCACGAATCCAGCTGTATTCGCATCTACCCGGCAGAGATCCTCGAAGAACTCCTGATGCGTTCCACAATGGCGGCCGAGGCCGATGACGGGTTTGTCGAGGCCCAGCAAGAACTGTTCGGGCACGCCACCCAGCTGATCCCCGACCAGCAGCATCGCATCACCATCGACAGCTCATTGGTGGCAAGTTTTCCCTTGGATTCCCAAATCGCTTTGTTGGGCGAAGGTCGACGTTTCAGTATCTGGAATGCGCGGGAACTCCAGGCCCGCCGAGCCCAGCGCCCCTTCCTTTTCAACCCTGCACTCACCACCCTCGAATCGTATCGAAATGAACCGTAAGCCAGGATTCCGCCGCTTCGTTACCGTCATCCGCAATTTCCTCTTTGTCACCGATTCCGGCAGTGACTGGGTCTGGCCTGAAAATGCGCCTCGCGGAACGCTCGTTCGCCCGGTCATCGATGATTTCGTCTCCCGGCGATGATTCGTCCTGAGGAGGGTGTCCCCGGCCCCGCTCGCAGATACGCCTTTGTTGGCCAGCGTTCATCCGGAGTTCAACTGGCGTAGCGCCTCGTACGTGACGACACCCACGCTCGTCGCGAGATTGAGCGACCGCAAGGGGTGATCGCTGAACCGGGGAATGCCGCGTTTCCGACTGTCCCGGATGCGCGCGTGCAACCATGCGGGGCAGCCGCTCCCCTCGTTTCCGAAGAGCAATCCATCCCCTCTCGCGAAACGGGCATCCCAGAGCGATCCGGACGCGTGCGTCGTGAACATCCAGATACGTTCCTCCAGTGGTGCCTCGGGAGAGCGGAGAAATTCTTCCCACCCGTCATGATAGACGACATCGAGCGTCTTCCAGTAATCCATCCCACTTCGCTTCAGGTGGCGGTCGGTTATCGTGAAACCGAGCGGACGAATCAAGTGGAGACGGCAATCGGCATAGGCACAGAGGCGACCAACATTACCTGTGTTCTGCGGAATCTCCGGGTTGAAGAGGATAATATGGAAACGCGGAGAGCTCATCAGACCCGGAGAATTCCAGCCGTCCCGAGAGGCGACTACAGATGATGCCGGACCATCCGCTGGGTTTCCCGGACCGCCTCTCGTTCCTTCACATCTTCGCGTTTATCGAAGTGCTTCTTGCCGCGTGCCAAGGCGATTTCCAGTTTGATCAACCCATTGCAAAAATACATCCGCAGGGGAACCACGGTTCTTCCGCCCGCTTGGACTTCATGTTGCCAACGGATGATTTCCCGCTTATGCATCAAGAGCTTACGAGGCCGCACCGGGTTGTGGTTCGCAAAATTTCCGAACGTATATTCGGCAATATGCGCGTGGTAGAGCATCGGGCCCGACCGATCAAAACGAACAAACGCATCCTTGATCTGCGCCTGCCCCTGCCGCACTGATTTCACCTCCGTCCCGGTCAGGACGATACCCACTTCAAGTTTATCATCGATGAAGTAGTCACGCTGGGCCCGGGAATTCCGGATTTCCTTATAGCGTTTGGAATCGTTCTTCTTGGCCATGACACGGTAATGGGCAGCCGAACACCATCCGCAGACAAAGAACGCCGGTCAATGCCGGCGTCCCGAGAAAGTTCCTGCGCCTGGAGCGTCAGTCCTCGCTCTCCTCGTCGAACAGCTCGTAGGTGATCTTGCGTTCGATGACCTCCTTGAGCGCCGTGTCTTCCGGCGAGAGGCGCTCAAACGATTCGACCAAGGGTTTCTGGCCAAACTTGAGCTGTTTCACGCGGCGCGAAACCACGTTGATAAGGATGTTTGGGTCGGGAATGACCTTTTGCGCGTCGCGAATCAGTTCGTCTTTCACAGGCAGGGTTCGTTAATCAAGAATTAGAACGAAACCGGACAAAGTGGACGCTTTCTCGAAGGGAAGCAAGGAGGAATCCCGGGCACGCCCCCGCTCAAGGT
>CAZVQJ010000035.1:0-18018 GCA_964629165.1 uncultured Puniceicoccaceae bacterium | reverse complement strand
CCTACCGACGCTGCCGCGCCAGCATCGCCGCTTCATCGAACATTGCTGGTTCATGGGATACGCCACCGTGCCTCTCGTCGTCGTTCTCAGCATTTCGATCGGGGCCGTCCTCGCGTTGCAGATCGGATTCAGCATGCGCGATATCCAGATCAACCAGTTTATCGGATCGATCGTCGGGGTGGCGATGGTGCGGGAACTCGGGCCCGTTATGACAGCCATCATGGTGGCCGGGCGGATCGGTTCCGCAACAACCGCAGAACTCGCTTCGATGCGGGTTTATCAGGAGATCGACGCCCTCCGCACAATGAACATCCCGCCCGAACGCATCCTCGTGATGCCGCGTCTCGCAGCCATCACCGTGGTCATGCCCGTGTTGGTGATGGCCTCTGTCGTCACCGGATGGGCGGGCGGCCAGCTCGTCGTCACCTCCGTGCCATGGATCGATCTGACGGCAGAGACCTACTACAACTCGCTCCGGGAGTATGTCGATCGCGACGCCCTTATCGACGGGCTGATCAAAGGTGAAATCTTCGGCTTTCTTGTGGTGCTCGTCAGCTGCAATATCGGCCTGAACGCCCGCGGCGGTCCCCGCGAGATCGGCCAGGCGGTGACCAAGGCCGTGGTCGTCAGCATCACGCTCATCCTCGCCGTCGATTACTTCGTCACCAACTTTCTCCTCGATTTCTAAAGTGATGAGTGAACGCCTTTATCCCGACGTCGACGCCGCCTCCATCGAGGTGCGTGACCTCTACAAGAGCTATGGGCAGCAAGAGGTACTTCGTGGTGTCTCTCTCAAGATCGAACCGGGCGAGATCTTCGCCCTGATGGGTCCCTCTGGCTCCGGCAAGTCGGTCCTCATGAAACACGTGATCGGCCTCGAAGCTTCTGACCGGGGAGATGTCCTGATCGCCGGATTGGACGCAAGTGATCCCGAGACGCACCGCAAGATCCATACTGCGATGGTGTTTCAGGCCGGTGCCCTCTTTAACTCGATGACCGTTTTCAACAACCTCGCGTTGTTTCCCCGCGAACATCGTCTCTACCCTGAAGACGAGATCCGGGAACGCGTCGAGAATGCGATGGAGGCGCTCGGGATCGGCGAGGCAGGGAACAAAATCCCCGCGGAGCTCTCCGGCGGCATGCGCAAGCGGGTGGCCGTCGCCCGCGCCATCGTCATGGAACCCCAGGTCATCCTCTACGACGAACCCACCTCCGAACTCGACCCCGTTACCGCCGCAACCGTCAGTGAGCTCATCGCGCATGTTCGTGAGCGCACCGGAGCAACCAGCTTTGTCGTGACTCACGACCGCGACCTCATGCAGGGCGTCGCCGATCGGGCGGCACTTCTCATGCGCGGCCAGCTAGTCTTCCAGGGAACTCCCGAGGAACTCGTCAATTCCGACGAGGCATCCGTTCGGGCGTTCATGCATCCAACGATCAACACCGCTCGAAGAGCACATCCCATCGACTGAACATGAAACACGGAATCCAAGCAGCGGCGGTCGGCCTGTTTTTCCTCTGCGGCCTCGCCCTCCTCTACGTTGTCTACACCGTCGTCGGTAACGTTCAGCTGACCGACAGCGAGGGCTACCGCATCACCGCCCGGTTCAACAATCTGAAGACCCTGACCGCCGGATCCGATGTCCGCCTCGCCGGAGTCCGCATCGGAAGCGTCGAAAAGACAGCTCTCGACGGAGGCGAAGCGGAAGCCATCCTGCGCATTCAGCCGGGAGTGGAAATCCCCGAGGACTCCGTTGCTTCGATTGCGATGTCGAGCCTCCTCGGGCAGAATTACATCACCTTGCGATATGGAGAAGCCGGCCAATACCTCGAGGACGGTGCCCGCGTGGAGACCGAGCCGAGTGCAGACTTCAACGACGTCATCAAGCAGGTCGGTGAACTCGGGCAAAAATTGAACGAGATCGCCGATTCCTTCTCTGGTCTCGGCGGCGGAGACTCCGAGTCGCTCTTCTCGAACCTGAACGCTCTCGTGACGGAGAACCGTTCCCAATTCGACTCCATTGTCGCGAACCTCGAAGCACTCACCGCCCGTCTCAACAGCACCGAAGGCACGATCGGAAAACTGATCAATGATCGCGAAGCCTACGATGAGCTCATGACGACCGTCGCAGAAATCGAAGAGGCCGCAGGCGAGGCCAGGATGATGTTTGCGGATGCCAGAAGAATCGTGAACCGCATCGATCAGGGCGAAGGCAGCCTCGGCAAGCTCATCAACGACGATGGTCTCGCCCGGGAACTTCAGGTTTCGGTCGATAACCTGCGCGAGTTCTCCGAGAAACTGAACTCGGGAGAAGGCACCCTCGGCAAGCTCGTGACCGACGATGAACTTTACCGGGAACTTCGCGGCATGCTCCAGAAGGCGGACCAGGCCCTCGACTCCGTGGGAGATTCCGGACCGATTTCTGCCGTCGGCACCGCCGCCGGAGCACTTTTCTGAAATTAGATCCGAATTTATTGAACAAACCTCTCTGGAGCGCGTCTACATCATTGAACAGCACATCAGTCGAGTTTCAGTTCAGTTTGTAGTTTGGTTAAGCACTTGGAAGCGCCGCCCACGAAAGTGGGCGGTTTTTTTGTGCCCCTTGGACAAGTCCCCTGTTGCCTTTCTAATTCCCCTCATTAATGATTTTCACTCGGAGCGTCGGAGATCGACCGCTCCCGTCTGGTTTGTAGTTTGTTAAGCAGCTCTTGGCCGCGGGTTTGGTTTCCCGCGGCCTTTTTTCTTCTCCCGGACCAGCTCTCCGCCGATTCTGGACCCATGTTGCGCGTCTTTCATCCCGATATTCCCGCGGCGGGAACCCTGTCGCTGTCGGCCGTGGAGAGCCATCATCTCGTTCGGGTCCGGCGCGCCTCCAAAGGAGATCTGATCGTTGTCCTTGATGGCCAGGGAACGGTTGCCGAGGCCGCCGTCATCGAGACCCATCCCAAGGCAGCCACTCTCGAAATCCGCTCACGCCACGAATTGGCTTCCCCGGCCCCTCCCCTCATCCTTGTCCAGGCGGTTCCGAAGGCGAAGGGAATGGAAAGCATCGTGCACCGCGCCGCGGAATTCGGAGTAAGCCGCATTTTTCCGATCTTCACCGATCATGGGGAGATGCAGCTGAGCGGCGACCGGATCGCATCCAAGGCTGCCAAATGGGAGGCGGCAGCGACGGAAGCAATCAAACAGTGCGGCAACCCTTGGCGCCCTGTCCTTGAGCCTGCGGCACGGCTGGACACCGTCCTCGCCGAGATCCCGGACGACAGCGTGGGCATCGTCGCCTCGCTGCGTCCGCCGGTGCGCTCCGTGCGCAGTCTCTTTCGCGATCTTCCCGCCCCGGCCCGGCCAGTCGTCGTTGCGATCGGGCCGGAGGGGGATTTTTCGCGCCGCGAATATGATCTGTTTCAGGCCCATGGCTGGCATTCGGTCACCCTCGGCCCTCTCGTCCTCCGCGTCGAAACGGCCACCTGCGCCTTGCTCGCCCTCACCCTCGCGGAAATACGGGAATACAGTCCTCATCCGTAACGGATCGGCCATCGCCGAAGCAATCGAACCGCCCCTTCCGGCGTGCCCGTAGCACGCTGTCCTACCTCGGCGCGCCAGGTTCGGACAAGGTCTCCGGAGGCCGCGCCAGAAACCATATGACGACACCGGCGGCAAAGAATCCTGAAAGCACAACGAACCAGTCGCCCCACCGCACATAAAAGGAAAGTCTTCCGGCGAGGTTCGGGTCCCGGAAAATGGGAACGGCTCCGGCACCCTGAAAATAAACGGTCTGATCAACCCCTGTCAGGACATGGCGAATCTGGCCCCGCTCGTCGATCCAGCCGCTCCAACCAGCGTTTCCCACGCGCAGGACCGGTCGGCGCATCTCGACCGCACGCAGAACCGAGTGCGCCGCATGCTGATAGGCCGCACTCTCTTCTCCATACCAGGCGTCATTCGTCGCCACAAAAAGGAAATCGACCCCTTGTCGCACGAGGTCCCGCGCAAGCCCGGGGAAGAGGTCCTCGTAACAGATCAGGGGCCCCACCCTCCATCTCCGCTCTCCAACGGGGAAAGTGAGCACACGTGCCTCCGTCCCGGCCGTGAAATCGCCGGCCGCGGGCACGATCTTCTCGAAGAACGGGAGCCAGGAAGGCACGTATTCGCCGAAGGGAACAAGCTTCCGCTTGGGCGCAAAACGCGAAGAAACCCCATTTTCCGGTGTCACCACGACCATCGCGTTGTACCAGCCCATCGTTCCGTCCTCCTGCGGCGCCCGGACGAGATTCGCCATCATGATCGGCAATCCGAGATCCGCCGACAGGCCCGCCAGCCACGCTTCCGCCTCCGGATGTCCCGGAGCGGGGAGTGGCATCGAGGCCTCCGGCCAGAATATCGCATCGGCACTGTCGAACTTCGCGTAACTCGCCACGCGCTCGTAATCCTCCCGCAAGGCGGCGTAGTTGTTCGCGCTCCACCCGTCCGGAGGCAGCACATATGGTTGGATCAGGCCGGCCTGAAAAAGTGGCTGCTCACGGCCCCGTGGGGGATCAGACAAGCTCACCGCAAGCGCGGCAAATATCCCTCCCAGCCCGAGGTAGAATTCTCCGGAAAGGCGCCGGTACCAGGGAAGTCGACGGGGCCTGAAAAGGTGGCGCACATAAAATGCGAGGCCGAGATTGAAGAACACGAGGATAAACGAGAGGCCCCATGCCCCCGTCACCGAAAGAACCTGGAGGAGAAGCGGCCGTTCCCACTGTGACGCCGCAAGGGGCAGCCATGGAAAGCCCGAGAACAGCCAGGAACGCACCCACTCCAGGACGACCCAGGCTCCCGCGAGGGCGAACATCGATCCGATGCGATGCGCGAGAGTTCCTTCCATCACAATGGCGCCCATCCACCGCGCGAGAAGGGACCAAGCGGCGAAAAATGCCCCCAGAACAAGGCTGAGAAGAACGACCGATATGTATCCAAGGACCGGAGACAAACCCACCTGGACCGGGTAGTGGCGAAGCCACCACAAGAGAAAGACCCAACTCAGCGTGCCCACCCCGAAAGCGGCCATGAAGACGACCTTTTGCGTCGGCCGGGCATAGAACAGCCACAGCGTCCACGGAACCAGAAAAACGTAGGCTGCCTCGGGGGCCGATCCCCGCGGAAACATCACCACCGTCAAAAGGACCGTCAGGACCGCGACTGCCACACTCACTCCCAGAGAGAGGAGCGAATCCTGGCGAACCCGACGCGGGTCACCTGGAGGATGGATTCTGAAATCGGATAAATGCAAGTGAGCGATGGGCTGAGAACTACGGGGGAAGAAGCTGCCAACCCTCTTCCTTGACCATCTTTTCCGCCTTTTTCCACTTGAGCTCGACCTCTTCGCTCCCTCGTCGGATACGAACCGTCTCGTTTCGTTTCGGTTCCCGATCGATCACAACCGGGCGGCGCTGGATTTTCGGGAGGGAAACCGGACGTCCGGACGCCGTCGGGGCCGCCGCACCGCGTGCCGCGCTCTCTCCGGCCTGACCCTGGTCTCCATCCGGCTCAGCCGGACCGCGCATCTGCGCCCTTTGTTGCGCCCGCTGCATCATCTGCTCAAACGCACGCAGGTTCGTCACACTGCGGAAGATACTCGTCGAGATATCCGTCCGCACCTGGTTCATCATCTCGTTGAAATAGGTAAAGGCCTCGTTCTTGTACTCCACGAGCGGGTCTTTCTGACCGTATCCGCGCAGACCGACGCTCTGGCGAAGATCCTCCATCTCGGTCAGATGACTCTGATAATGGCGGTCGATCGTGCTGATGATGACGATACGTTCCAGCTTGCGCAGCGCATCCGGATTCTCCGCCTTCTCCTTCAGGTCATACGCGTTCCGCACCTCCAGCAGGACCATCTCCTTGAGCCGGTCACCGGAGACTCCCGCCTCCAGTTCCTTCTCGTCCAGCCGGACTGGGAATGTTTGCTGGACCCATGTCCGGAAGGTAGCGATCGATTCCGCATCGCCGGATTTCGAGCCGAGAAGGCCGTTTGATTCAAGGCGGTCTTCGACCTCTTCCTCGATGAATTCGAAGATCATTTCCTTCGGATCATCGGCGAGCATCGCCTCCTGCCGCAGGCCGTAGATAACCTCCCGGTGTTTCGACGCCACGTCGTCATACTGCAGGAGCCGCTTCCGCACGGAGTAATGGTGTTGCTCAACCGTCTTCTGCGCGCGCTCGATCATCGGATTGAGCCAACGATGCTCGAGCGGTTGACCTTCCTCGAAACTGCTTTCGAGCAACTTTCCGGCGCTGCCCTGCGAGTAGAGCCGCATCAGCTCATCTTCCAAGGAGATAAAAAACCGCGTGCGGCCCGGGTCTCCCTGGCGCGCACACCGCCCCCGCAATTGTCGGTCGATGCGCCGCGATGTGTGCCTCTCGGTTCCGATCACGTAGTGGCCACCGAGCTCGGCGACACCCTCACCAAGTTTGATGTCAGTGCCACGCCCGGCCATGTTGGTTGCGATCGTGACCGCCCCTCGCTGACCCGCACGCGCCACGATTTCGGCCTCCTGTGCGTGATACTTGGCGTTCAACACGCTGTGCGGGATCTTTTTGCGCCGCAGCATGCGACTGAGAACTTCGGACGAATCGACCGACACCGTCCCCACAAGGCAGGGTTGCCCGCGATGATGCGACTCCTCGATTACGTCGAGGACCGCATTGTACTTCTCGCGACGCGTCTTGTAGATGATGTCGTTCTCGTCCAGCCGCACGTTCGGGCGATTCGTCGGAATGACCATGACATCGAGTCCATAAATATCCTTGAACTCGTTCGCTTCCGTTTCCGCCGTGCCCGTCATCCCGGCGAGTTTCTCGTAAAGCCGGAAATAGTTCTGCAGCGTGATCGTGGCGAATGTCTTCGACTCGCGTTCGATCTGAACCCCTTCCTTCGCCTCGACCGCCTGATGGAGACCGTCAGACCAACGTCGCCCCGCCATGACGCGGCCAGTGTTCTCGTCGACAATCATCACCTTACCCTCCTGGACAACGTAATCGACGTCGCGCTCGTAGAGGCTGTAGGCACGCAATAGCTGCCCGATGATATGGATCTCTTCGCTCGTTTTTTCGAATGCCGACTGCGCTTCAGCCTTCGCCTTCGCCTTGCTCTCCTCATCGAGCGAGAGATCGGCGTCCACTTCCATATATCGTGTCGGCAGATCCGGCAGGACGAAGGCATCCGGGTTATCCGGCCGCAGAAAATCACGTCCAATCTCGGTCAGGTCGCTACTGCGCTGCTTCTCGTCGATCGTGTAGTAGAGCTGTTCCTTCAACTCGTACTTCCGCTTGCGGTTATAATCCGCTCCCAGTTCGAGATCGAAGCTGTCGAACTGCTTGCGCACCCGGCCATCCTCGAGGAGGCGCAGCAAAACCTTGTTCTTCGGAGCTCCGAGTTTCACCTGAAGCATCCGTGAAAGCGCAAACTCGGCATCCGCCTCGTCACCCTTTTCGACCTCCGCCTTCGCCTCATTGATCAGCCGGTTGCAGAGCTGGGCCTGCTTGCGCGCCAGTCGCTCGATGTCCGGTTTGAGGGCAAGAAACGGTGCCGAAGTATCGTTGGGGACCGGCCCCGAGATGATCAACGGCGTCCGCGCCTCATCGATCAGGACCGAGTCCACCTCATCCACGATGCAGAAGAAGTGGTCGCTCTGAACCAGCGACTCGCGATTGGCCGCCATCCCGTTGTCCCGCAAATAATCAAAACCGAACTCGCTCGCGGTCCCGTAGGTGATGTCACACTCGTAGGCTGCCCGTTTTTCTTCCGGCGTCATCTGGTGGGCACCCCGGATCACGCCCACGGTGAGCCCGAGGAAGCGGTAGAGATGGCCCATCCACTCCGCGTCCCGCTGGGCGAGGTATTCGTTCACCGTAACAAGCTGACAATTCCGGCCACTGAGCGCGTTGAGGTAGAGCGCAAGGGTCGCCACGAGGGTTTTGCCCTCCCCCGTCTGCATTTCCGCGATCGTGTGCTGGTGCAAGGCCATCCCGCCGATCAGCTGAACGTCGTAATGGATCATGTTCCAGACGTCCTTTGTGCCGACGTATTCGATCTCCCGCCCACACAGCCTGCGCGCTGCATTCTTCACCGCGGCAAATGCCTCGGGAAGCAGATCGTCAAGGCTCTCCCCTTCCTTCGCCCGTCGGCGAAATTCATCAGTCTTCGCGCGCAGCTCCTCCTCGCTGAGCGCCTGATACGCTTCCTCCAGCTGGTTGATGCGTGCAATCAGAGGCCGACACCGAGCATAGAACTTCTTATACTGGCGTCCGGAAAGTCTTTTGAAGATAGATCCAATCATGGTTCTCGCTGGGGCGGGAAAAGCGACCAGAACAGCGCCGGAGGCACGGGTTGGCAAGCTTCGGCATGGCAGTCGCACGCGGCACGCGCCGGTCGGGTCGACCACAAAAAAAGGCCGACACGAATGTCGGCCCGCTGAGGGAAGATCATACCAATTCTCGTCTTAATCCCTGATAAGGTCGAGCAGCCATTTGAATCCAGTGACGGACTGGATGAGCTCTGGCCTCCAACCGCTCCACCAAACCTTCTGGAAAAGTACAAGCTTATTCAGCGATTTTTTCGCAATTTGGTATCAGTTATGGGTGGGGTATCAAAGATTATCGTAGGCGCCGTTGATGATCTTGTTCACAACCAGATAGCTCACTTCAAATTGCTTGCTTGCCTGGTTTTTGGAGAGTCCGCCGTCCACGGCCTTCCTCACATCATCCCGCAGCTGGGCAGTCACCTTGGTTCGCTTTCGGCGACCTCCCGTTTCGGTGGATGCCCCTGTCACGCGCACGTTATACTTCCGCATGAGCGCGAGAACGAGAGCGCGCGGCGTCGGGTATCCACTCTCTTCAAACAAACCTTGCAGTTTCTTTTCCGCTTCATTCTCAGCCTGAAGGCGGGATTGCAGGTCCTGTTTCTTCTCTTCAAGGCGAATACGCTCTTTCTCGAGCTTCCGCAATTCTTCTTCAAGGTTGTCGATCATAATTGAATATAAGTGATCCTTCAGAGGAACTTCCTTATTATGGGCCTGTCAAGATTGTACCAGAAGGCATGGAGATTTCCGTTTCGCATCAGGATCTCTTTCCATAGCCTACGCTGTGGACCTTACGCGGAAGCTGGTTCACCCGCCCGGTATCGCTCGATCCACCCGTCTTTCCAGCGAATGAAGTCGCCCGCTTCGATGTGCAAACGCGCTTCCGCCATCAATTGGAGGAAAAAGTGAACATTGTGCAAAGTCAGCAAGGTTGCTCCAAGAAGCTCACCGGCGATCACGAGATGTCGCAGGTAAGCCCGCGTAAAGCTTGCACAGGTATAGTTATCCATCCCCTCTACTAACGGCCTTTGGTCCTCACGAAACTGCGCATTGCGCAGATTGAGCTTTCCATAAGGCGTGAACGCGACGCCGTGGCGGGCCTCTCTCGAAGGCATCACGCAATCGAACATATCCGCGCCGCGCGCAATCATTTCGAGCAACTGGGGAGGAGTCCCGACTCCCATTACATAACGCGGTTTATGCACAGGCAGAATGCGTGCGGTCAACTCCACCTGTTCAATCATCATCTCCTCCGGTTCTCCCACACTCACACCTCCGATTGCATATCCGGGAAAACCAATCTCGCACAGACCCTCTGCACAATGCTCCCGCAAGTCTTTGAAACGTCCTCCCTGAACAATCCCGAAAAGCTGTCTGCCAGTTGATTCCATCCCTTCCTCACGGGCGATATGACGGATCTCGGAAGCCCATTGAAGAGAACGGGCAACGGCGGCCCCCACCTCTTCACGAGTTGCCTCGGCGGCGGGACATTCGTCGAGTGCCATGGCAATATCCGAACCGAGATTCGCCTGTATATGATAGACCTCCCGGGGTCCCAGAAAGATCTTCCGGCCATCGAGATGGGATTGGAACTCCACCCCGTGTTTGCTCAGCTTGCGCATGGCGGCGAGTGAGAAGACCTGAAACCCGCCGCTGTCCGTGAGAATCGGTTTCGGCCATGCCATGAAGCGGTGAAGACCTCCGCAATCCCGTATGAGTGCGGACCCCGGCCGCAGGTTCAGGTGATAGGTATTCCCCAGAATGATCTGTGCCCCCACCGTCTCCAACTGCTCCGGCGTCAGCCCCTTCACCGTCGCCTGCGTTCCCACCGGCATGAAGATCGGCGTCTCAATCGTCCCGTGCGGCGTCTCGAGGCGGCCCCGTCGGGCAGAAGAGAGCTCGTCACGGCCGAGTAATGTGAATCTAGAATCAGGCATACCAGCTTTTGTCTGCTGCGCACCGAGCGGCAAAAGGAGCCTTCATGGCAAGTCGATTGTGGGACTTGACGCGCCGCCCGGCGATTCCACTTTTAGCGTCGATGCTCCTTGTCATCGATAATTTCGATTCCTTCACCTACAACCTCGTGCAATACTTCGGGCAGCTCGGGGTGGAGCAGGCGGTCGTGCGCAACGACGAAATCGATGCGCCGGGGGTCCTCGCCCGCCGGCCCGAAAGGATCCTTCTCTCCCCCGGACCCTGCAGCCCAAATGAAGCGGGCTGTTCGGTCGCCGTGGTCGAAGCGGCCGCTCGTGCAGGCATTCCCCTCTTTGGCGTCTGCCTCGGCCATCAGTGTGTCGGTCAATTTTTCGGCGGCAAGATCGTGCGCGCAGACCGTTTGATGCACGGGAAGACTTCTCCGATCCGCCATCAGGGGGAAGAGCTTTTTTCGGAGATACCCGACGGTTTCGCAGCGACCCGTTACCACTCGCTCCTGATCGAACGGGCGAGCTTTCCCCAGTCCCTCGAAATCACGGCGGAGACTGATGAGGGCGAAATCATGGGGCTGCGCCACCGGGAACTTCCCATCTGGGGCGTGCAGTTTCACCCGGAATCCCTCGCGACCGAAAACGGCATGCAGGTCCTCAAGAACTTTCTCTCCCTCCCCGCCCGCCACCCCTGATGCGGCCGGGGCCACGGGCGCAACGAGAGTGCGCGCAATAACCATTGACGCCCGGCGGACAGCCGGATTGGCTGGCACGTTTCACACGCATCATGCAATGCCCGAAATGTAGCGACCGCGAAACCAGGGTGATTGACTCACGTGTTTCCCGCAATGGATTGGGGATCCGCCGCCGCCGCCATTGTCAACAATGCGGTTACCGCTTTACCACTTCGGAAGAAGTCGTCCGCGAAGGGCTCTTCGTTCTCAAGAACGACGGGAGACGGGAGGAGTTCGACCGCAACAAGATCCTTGGCGGCCTTCGCCGCGCCTGCGAAAAGCGGCCGATCGACATCGAACAGGTTGAGATGGTGGTGAGCGATGTGACGGCTGCGCTCGAAGCGGAGTTTGACAACGAGATTCCCACCAAGGCGATCGGCGAGCGTCTCATGAATCACCTCAAAAGCATTGATCAGATTGCCTACGTGCGGTTTGCTTCCGTCTATAAGGACTTCTGCGATATTGATGAACTTGCCCGCGAAATCTCCGACCTCAAGCAGGAGCACCAGGACTGACGATTCGGAAGAACTGGCGAAGTGGCACTGCGTCCTGAACCTCTTCGCCGACGCGACGGGGGAAGACCGATTCCTTGCAAAAAACATCAAGGACGCGATCGATGCGGCCCTTGACGAGGAGGACGGCCTCGACGCCAGCCTCGCCAATTTTGCGGAAGCCGCCTTTCGACTCGTTGCGACCCATAACAGGATCCAAACCAGTTACGGCCTCTTCCATCTCGACTTGCGCGGACGAAATTTCGACCCCTTGTTCGTCCGTTCGGAGCTGCTTGTCGGCCTCAAACGTATCGCCGGCTACGATAGCGCCCTGATCTTCATCACCGGGCTGCGGGGGGCGATCCAGGGCAACAGCCAGCGCTTCAATCGTAAGCAGCGCGAAAACTGTGACCGGGCGAAAGCCTATATTGATTCACTCGCCGCAGAATGGACCACGGGCAATACCGCCCTCACCATTCTCTATACCTGACGACTCTCATCCGATGGCTGACAAAACGATCTTCGAACGCATCATGGCCGGAGAGATCCCGGCAAAGTTGGTCCATGAGGACACCCGCTGCATCGCTTTCCACGATATTGATCCGAAAGCGCCCGTCCATCTTCTGATTGTTCCTCGCAAAGTCATTCCCCGAATCGCTGAAGCGCAGGATGAAGACGCCGAACTGGTCGGCCATCTGCTGATCGTGGCCAGGGGCCTGGCGCGGACGCTGGGCTTGGCCAACGGGTTCCGGATCGTCATCAACAACGGGCCGGACGGCGGAGAGAGCGTGCCTCACCTCCACGTCCATCTGCTCGGAGGCCGGGCGCTTTCGTGGCCCCCCGGCTGAGCGAAGGCAACGGTGACAGAGGTCATTCTAATCGCTGCCCAATCCATCGACGGGCGGATCACGCGCGGCCCGGCGGCCGGCAACCACTTTACCTCGGAGGCGGACCGGCGCTGGTTTCGGAAGACGCTTGCGGACATGCCGGCGGTGCTCATGGGCCGCCGAACCTACGAGGCCGGGCGCGCCCTCATCCACACGCGAATTGATCCCCGGCGGCCACGATATGTGTTTACCCGCAATCCTCGCGCATTTGCCCACGAAGCCGTTCCCGGACTCGTCTTCACCCATGAAGAACCGGCGATCCTGATGGAGCGGCTGGCTGCCTCAGGTGTCGAACGGGTGGCTCTTGTGGGAGGCGCCCAACTCCACACTGCCTTCCTTGAAGCCGGGCTTGTCTCGGCAGTCTGGATCACGATCGAACCGTGGATCTTCGGGCAGGGCCTGCTCCTCGCCCCCGAGGCGCCCGAGGTTCCTCTCCGGCTCCTCTCTCACGAGCTTCTCTCCTCCCAGACAATCCTTCTGAAATACGCCGTCGTTCGTTCCTGAATCGGACGCGCTCGTTCCGGCGGTTCGAATGTATGGGTCCCTCCGCCCGGGCAATGTTCACCGTTTCTCGTAGGCGCCTCCCGGAACGCGCACCACCAGCCGTTGCAGCTCCAGGATCATCAGTGCGGCATGCACACGGTACGATGGGTAGCCGGTGGCTTCACAAAACTGATCAGGATGAAGCACATCCCCGTGCCGCAAAAGCTCCATCAGAGCCCGCTCGTCCTCTCCCATTGACAACCCCAAGGCGGGATCGTCCGGCTGCCTTTCTTTTTCCGGCGCACGGTCCATCGCCGCCGACAGGTCGAGCTGCATGAACCGCAGTTCCTCGAGGATGTCGTCCACCGACCTCACGAGGGTTGCCCCGTCGCGAATCAGTTCATGGCACCCGGCCGAATGGACCTGATCGAGGCGCCCCGGAACCGCAAAAACGGTTCGATTCTGTTCCATCGCAAAGCGAGCCGTGATCAGGCTGCCACCGCGGATCGAAGTTTCCACGACGAGCGTTGCCAGCGACATGCCCGAAACCAACCGGTTCCGCTGGGGAAACGACTGGCGATCCGGGCGGCGCCCGAGCGGGAACTCACTGATCACGATCCCGCGACTGCGCATTTCGTCGAAGAGTCCCCGGTTCTGTGGCGGATAGGTTCGGTCAAGTCCATGCCCCAGAACCGCCGCCGTTGCGCCGCCCGCCTCGAGTGCCGTACGATGGGCATCTGCATCGATCCCCAACGCGAGTCCGCTCACGATGGAAAACCCGGCGCGGACGAGCTCACGCGTAAACTGTTGCGTGATCCTTCGGCCGTAGGGCGTCGCATGACGCGTCCCGACAATGGCGATCGCAGGTGACGGAAGCGATTCCCGGCCCTGCCAGTAGAGCCCCAGAGGGGCGTCCTCGAGCCGCTTCAGCTCGGCGGGATAACGGGGGTCGTCCTCAAGGATAAAGGCAGCCCCCATCTCCGAGAGCCGGGCCTCCTCCGCACCGACATCAAACTGCCGGGGCCATGCGAGCAAACGCCGCGCACGGGCTGCGCCGACGACCGGAGCAAGCTCCTCGAGAGTCGCTGAATAGACACGCATCCAATCGCCCGCCGCCCACGCCAGAAGGCGTCGTGCGTTGATCGGCCCCCAGTCCGGGAGCGCATTCAGGATCATCAACGCGTGTGCTCGGTTCCGGGGAATCATCAGTCGTCCCAGGCGGAGCGCAGGGCCGGACTCAGATAATCCAGCAGTTCCGTCGTGCGTACCCCCGTTTCCCCGCGTCGTGCAGAGAGTGCGTCCGCAGCCGCGCCATGCCACTGAACCGCTTCGAGCGCAGCCTGCAGCGCGTGGTCTGGTTGCACGCTCAGGCGAGCCCCGATCATCCCGGCGAGGAGGTCACCCGAGCCACCGCGCGCCAGGACCGGGTTCCCTACAGGGCAATGATAAACGGTCCCTCCCCTGCACACGCGCGTGACGGGGCCTTTCAGCACAACCGTGGCTCCACTCTCCCGACTGAGCCTGACCAGATCCTCGCGCGCGTAGTCGCCACCCTCGCGGTTGAGCAGGCGGTTGAACTCTCCTTGGTGCGGAGTCAGAACGACAGGGCCCGCTGCGGGCGACCGATCCGCCAGGAGGCGCGCCAGATCCGCACCCAGCGATCCTGCGTCGAGCACGAGGGGAAGCTCGACCTCACGAAGGATCCGCGCGACCAACCGGGCGTTGGTCCCGTCCGCGATCATTCCCGGGCCTACCACGAGAACCCCCCGTTTGCCCAAGCCGTCCCGGATCTGCTCGAAGGCTGCATCGGAGAATGAGCCCTCCCCCTCGACCGGCAATTCCATCCACATGGCCTCCGGCACAACGGCGGCAAGCGCAGGTGCCAGCGGTGCCGGAACGAGCGCCGTGATGAGTCCCGCCCCCGCCCGCACCGCCGCATGCGTCGCCATCAGGATCGCTCCCGGATACCGCCGCGAACCTCCCAGCACATAAACATGGCCGTAGTCACGCTTGTCCGAAAAGGCCGGACGTGGAACTCCGATCTGGCGAACGACCGACGGGAGAGAAACGACATCCGCAGGATCCGCCTCGGAGCCGCCGGTCCCAAAAAACCCGAGATCAAGGAACCGAACCCGTCCAGTCCACCGCGTTGCGCCCGCTTGCAGGAGCGGCCGTTTGACGATCCCGGTCGCATAGGTGACATCCGCTGTGAAAATCACTGCGCCCGAGGTGTCTCCCATCCCGCTCGGCAGATCCACCGCAACCCGATAGCCGAGCCGGGAGCGATTTGCCGCTGCCCAGCGCACAACCGCTTCGCCGGGCGCACGCCATGGGGGTTGGAACGACATGCCAACGATCCCATCGATCGTCACCTCAAAATCCTTCGTTTCCCCGAAAGCCGTTGTCTCGCCGGTCCACACCGTCTCGAAGACGCGCTCGCCCAGGACCTCCCGCAACCCGTCAGCAGCCCGGAGAACAGGATCGCGGGCGGCCCCGTCTCCAAAGATCCAAAGAATCGTCGCAGTCAGCTTCGGTCGTTCAAGCGCCAGCTTCCGGACCGCGATGAGCGCGTCGCCCGTGTTCTTGCCCTTTCCCGCAAGGATCAAAATGCGAGGGGCCTCCGGCCATGCCCGCCAACTCCGGAAATCTTCTCGGAGCGTTGCAGCGATCGCGGCCCCCGCACGCTCCATCGCTCCGTCGACTGACGATGCGTCCGGCAACAACCGACTTTCCCATTCCCCCGCCTCCGCACAGCTCATCAATGGTACCGCATCGAACATCGCACAGAAAAAACCAAACGCTCATAGGTTTGGCAAAATGAAACCGATCGGCCTGGCCCGGTTTTCGCCCGCGGGCACCGGCCAGGCCTCCTTGGCTGGATTCGCTCTCGCAGAATCTGGGCAAGCCTGTTTGTACGACCATCAGCATGAAAGATCCCGACACGATGGCACTTCTGGAACTGGCGAGCGAAAGCGCGCGGGCGGCCGGGGCCGTCTTGAAAGATTCCGCGCATCAACTGCGGAACGTGACGTTCAGTGATTCGCGCGACGTCAAACTGGCGGCGGATACGGAAGCAGAGAAAATCGTGCGGGCAAAGCTGGCAGCTTCCGGGCTACCGGTGTATGGGGAGGAACTCGGTGGCGACGTGAGCGTGATCGAATCGGGCGAGCTTATCTGGCTGGTGGATCCGCTCGATGGCACATTCAACTACCTGCGCGAAATTCCTACTTCCGCCGTGAGTATCGGCCTGCTCCGAGGAATCGAACCCGTCCTTGGGGTCATCTACGATTTCAACACGGATACCCTCTTTGCCGGAACCCCGCACGGCTCCATGACCATCAATGGGGAAGAACAGCCGAAACCGGCGTGGGCTGATAATCTCGACGAAGCCGCACTCATCACGGGCTTTCCCGCCGGAATGGAAAAGGATGCCGCCTCCCTGGCAGCGTTCACCACACGCATCCTGCCGTTCAAGAAGGTGCGCATGATCGGATCCGCAGCGATGGCCTTGGCGATGGTCGCGCGAGGACAGTGTGACGCTTATTTCGAACCCTCGATCCGGCTGTGGGATGTCGCCGCCGGTATTTCCCTCGTGCGCGCCTCCGGAGGCGTGGTGGAAATGAGGCCCAGCGCCAACAGGAAGACCCTCGCCTACGACGTCTGGGCCGCCGGGAGGGCCGGATTCATCCAGAGATCCTGACCCGGGAGCGGGGCACCCGGTCATTCAACGCGTCGCCCTCAGTCGCGGGTCGCCATGAAGAAGTAGAACAGCCACGCGAGCGAACCGACGAAGGCCGCGACGTAGGTGAGCGCCGCCGCATCGAGCGTTTCGTCCACCCCGCGACGCTCGTCCCCAGAGAGAATTCCAGTTTCCACCAAGGCCGCTTTTGCCCGGCGCGAAGCGTCAAACTCCACCGGCAAGGTGACGAGATTGAAAAGGGTCATGACGCCGTAGGCCACCAGTCCGAGGACAGCGAGCTGAGTCATCCCGAGGAAGATACCGCCCACCATCATGACCATCAGCAGGTTGTTCGCGATCCCCACGACCGGGACCATCGCCATCCGCGCCTTGAGAGCGGCATATCCCTGCGCGTGCTGGATCGCATGTCCCGCCTCGTGAGCGGCCACACCGAGCGCAGCGAGACTGCGACCGTAGTAGTTTTCCTCACTCAAGACGAGCCGCTTGTGCATCGGATCGTAATGGTCGGTAAGGTGACCTTTCGTTGCGGTGATTTCAACACCGTCAACACCCGCCGCACGCATCACGTAGGCCGCTGCCTCGCGACCAGTGATCCCGCTGCGGGCCGTGTATTTGGACCATTTGCCATAAGCGCCCTTGACGCGGCTTTGCGCCCAAAGGCCAATGACCATAGTGAAGGCAATGACTGCAATGAATAGAATCATAAATGTGGTGGGAGTTGTTCCCGACCTGAAGCAATACAGGTGCCGGGATTCGTTCAAGCAGGACTGACTGATCCAACCCAAAAATCGTTCAACCGAATGCCCGTAAGCCTCTCTCCGGAAAAGGTTTGGAGCCCACAAGGGATTTTTACCGGGCACGCACGCGATTCTCTTCGTGGCGAGGCAACGTGCCACGCTGGCACACGCCCCCGAAGCGCCCCTGTCAAGTTGGCTCAGGCGAGTCCACGAACCCGCAGGAGAGCCTCCGGATCGGGATCGCGGCCCATGAATTCCCGATAAAGCTCCTGCGGCGGCTGGCTGTTGCCCTTGGCAAGAATGGCCCGCCGGAACGCCGCCCCCGTTTCCGCATTCAAGATGCCTTCCTTCGTGAACCGCGAAAAGGCGTCCGAGGCGAGCACATCCGCCCAGAGGTAACTATAATAACCCGCCGCATATCCGACCGGATCCGCAAAGAGGTGCCCGAAGGTGCGCAGATTGGAGCGCGGCGGAGAGGCGGTCGGGGTGAGGTAGTCGGCATTTGTTTCCCGCCACCAGCGATCGAGATCGGTGTCTTCGATCTCCGCGTGCCGAAGGTGAAGCAAAAGGTCGGTCCGCCCGAAGGAAAGCTGGCGCACCATGAAGCTCGCCGTCCGGAACGTGCGGGTCTTGAGCAGGTTCTGGAACAAAGCCGCGGGGATGGCTTCCCCCGTTTCATGATGCCTTGCAAAACGATCAAGGCTTTCCCGTTCCCAGC
>CAZVQJ010000034.1:0-18198 GCA_964629165.1 uncultured Puniceicoccaceae bacterium | reverse complement strand
CGGCTCGCCCATGCCGCCCCGGTCGAGCACGCCCGGCCCCTCGCCCCTCCGGCCGTTCGACCGGAACCTTCGCGCACAGAAAACGCCCTCCCGTCGACCGCCTCCGAGCGGAGGGAGACGGAACGACTTGCCCAGCCCGCCCCGTCGACCCGTCCACCGCCTCTTGCCTCCGCACCGCCACCCATCGCCAGCCATTCCCCGCCTGCGACAACCGCACCTCCCCCGCAACGCTCCCTGAACTGGCGCTTTCTCGCGATCGCTCATGAACGCCAGGCACTCTTTGAAAGCGGCGAGGGCATCGTCGTCCTCCATCTCGCCGCGGCCGAGGAACGCATTCATTATGAAGCGTTTCTGAAACAATGGGAGGACCATGCCATCCCCGTGCAGACCCTCCTTTTTCCGCTCTCCCTCGAATTCGATCCGGTCCGGGCGGCGGTGCTTGCGGAACATCCCGCCTTTTTCCGGGAACTCGGCCTCGAGATCGAGCCGTTCGGGCGCAACTTCTTCCGCCTGCGGTCCGTGCCACAGGCCCTCGATCCGGCGGCGGGCGAACGTTTTCTTCGCGATCTCGTCGCGCTCGTGGCGGAACGGGGATCCCGCCATGACCCGACCGGCGCTCTGCGACCATCGGTCGCCCAACTGGCGGCGCGGCAGATTGCCCGGCAGCGATCCCGTTGGGACGCCGAAAGTGCCACCCGCCTCGCCCATCAGCTCCTTGCCTGCGAGCAGCCGATCAGCGACCCCCGGGGCCGTCCCACCTTCTACGAAATCAGCCATCGCGAAAACGAACGGCGTCTCGGCCTCTGAATCCCGCCGCCGAGGAATTCCCCTCGCCACTCTTGCGCTTCACCGTCCCCTGCGATGATATAAGCGCTTGCTCGACCCGCCTCTTCCGTTCCACACGATCGGCGGTCCACCTTCCTCTGCCACTCATGTCCGCAAAAAAGAAATCAACCCGCACCCAGTCCAAAGTGAAGCCGGATTCATCGCCGCCCGCCCAAGCCAAGGCGTTCGCCTTCGACATCGCGGATACGCCGAAGGGCATCAAGACCTCCATCCTCAATCACCTGAAATATACCCTCGCGCGGGACACCGAAACCGCCACCCATCGCGACTGGTGGATCGCCCTCAGCCGGGCCGTGCACGACCGCATTCTCGAGCGTTTCATCAAGACGATGGAGACGCACCATGAGAGCAATGTTCGCCGGGTTTACTACCTGAGCCTCGAGTATCTGATGGGCCGGATGCTCTACAACAACATCTGGAATGCCGGGCTTTTCGAGCCCGTGCGCACGGCCCTCGATGAGCTTGGCCTGGACCTGAGCGAACTCGCCGCCGAAGAGGAGGATATGGGCCTCGGCAACGGTGGTCTCGGTCGCCTCGCCGCCTGCTTCCTCGATTCGCTCGCAACCCTCGACCTGCCCGCGATCGGCTACGGGATCTACTACGAGTTCGGCATCTTCGAACAGCAGTTCGTGAGTGGCCGACAGGTGGAAAAACCCGATGAATGGCGCAAATTCGGGACGCCCTGGCAGATCGTGCGCCCGGAATATACCCAACGGGTGCGCCTCTACGGCCGCGTCGATATGCATTTCAGCGACACCGGGGAACCCAGCCCCCGATGGATCGAGACGACCGAGGTGATCGGACTGCCCTACGATATTCCCATCTGCGGATATGGCGCACAGACGGTGAATTTCCTCCGCCTCTGGGAATCCCGTGCCTCGAAAGACTTCGACCTCGATGTCTTCAACGAGGGCGGCTACGTGAAAGCCGTTCACCAGAAAGCCGTCGCCGAGACCGTCTCGAAGGTCCTCTACCCGAACGATTCGTCCGAGTCCGGCAAGGAGTTACGCCTCGTCCAGCAGTACTTTTTTGTCAGCTGCTCGCTTCAGGACATTCTCCGACGCTGGCGCGGGAACGGGAACAACGGCGCATGGGAGCGGTTTGAAGAAAAGGTCGTCCTTCAGCTCAACGATACCCACCCCGCCATCACCATCGCTGAACTCATGCGCCTCCTTGTCGATGAGGAAGGACTCGAATGGGACCGCGCCTGGGGGATCACCCGCCGCGTCTGCAACTACACCAACCATACCCTCCTTCCCGAGGCCCTCGAACGCTGGAGCGTTTCCCTCTTTGAAAAGGTCCTTCCACGCCATCTCCAGATCATCTTCGAAATCAATCGCCGCTTCCTCGAAGACGAGGTCGAGGCGATGTGGCCGGGAGATCATCAAAAGAAGTCCGACCTCTCCCTGATCGAGGAAGGTTCGACCAAAATGATCCGGATGGCCCACCTCTCGGTCGTCGGGTCGACCGCCGTGAATGGTGTCGCAGCCCTCCATACCCGGCTCCTCAAGAAGAATCTCTTCAACGATTTTGACGTCCTCTATCCCGGCAAGATCCAGAACAAGACCAACGGGATCACGCCGCGGCGCTGGCTCCAGGCCTGCAATCCCGACCTGTCGGCCTTGATCACCGAATCGATCGGCGACGGCTGGCAGGTGGATCTGGATCGTCTTCGTGAACTGGATACGTTCGCCGATGACGCTTCCTTCCGCGAACGCTACATGGAGATCAAGCGGGCAAACAAGGTGTTGTTGAGCGACATCGTGTTCAAAGAAACCGGTGTCACGATCAGCCCGGATGCGATCTTTGACGTCCAGATCAAGCGCCTCCATGAATACAAGCGCCAGCACCTCAACCTGCTCCACATCCTCCACCTGTATCGCAAACTCCTCCAGGATCCCGCCTGCGAGATGGTCCCCCGGGTGTTTCTTTTCGGGGCGAAGGCCGCTCCCGGATACTGGCTCGCCAAGCGCATCATCCACGCGATCAATGCCGTCGGCGTGCGGATCAACACCGATCCACGGGTGAATGAAAAGCTGAAGGTGGTGTTCCTTCCGAACTACCGGGTCTCGCTCGCCGAGCGCATGATTCCGGCCGCTGATGTGAGCGAGCAAATCTCGACCGCGGGGAAAGAGGCGAGCGGTACCGGCAACATGAAATTTGCCCTCAACGGGGCTCTCACCATCGGCACTCTCGATGGCGCGAATGTCGAGATTCGCGAAGAGGTTGGCGACGACAACATCTTCATCTTCGGAATGACGGTGGAGGAAATCCAGGCCCGCCTCTCCGCGGGCTACAACCCGTATGACGAGTATTACGCCTCTGAAGATCTGCGGGCGATCGTCGATTGGGTCGGCTCCTCCTACTTCACACCGGAAGAGCCGGAGGCCCTCAAACCGATCAAGGATTCACTCCTCGACGGCGGCGATCCCTACTTCGTCCTCGGCGACTTCCACAGTTATGCCCAGCGTCATCAGGATGTGGATATCGCCTACCGCGACACCGAACGGTGGGCACGCATGGCGATCCACAACACCGCCCGGGTGGGCAAGTTCTCTTCCGATCGGACGATCTCCGAATACGCACGCGACATCTGGAAATTGAACGCTGTCCCCGTGCCCTGATTCCAAATCGGCATGATGCACAGCCTTGCCTCTCGTTGCCCGGCGGGCCCCCGCAGGTTCAGAATCGGATTGTTTGCGGCCATCGCGGTCGCGTCCGTCGCGGGTCCGACCCGCCTCCCAGCGGCGGACGAGGATTCCGGAAGCCTGCGGGCGGAGGACCTCTCGACCGAACAACTGGCCGCCATCACGCGTCCCGATCCGGAGCGCCCGTTGCCTTTCCAGCCAGGGGAAAAGCTGATCTACAAGATCGGATGGGGCTGGTTCGACGTCGGTCGGGCAGAGCTTACGCTCACCGAATCGGTCCACGACGGCTCTCCCGCATGGAAGATGGAACTCGTCGCCCGGACCAATTCCTTCGCCGATACCTTTTACAAGGTGCGCAATACGACGACGGCGTGGATTTCTCCGGATTTCAAGGGAACCCTGCATGTCGAGGCGGATCAGAGGGAGGGTAGTCGCGAGCGCAAAAGCATCGTTGAATTCGACCCACAGACCCAGAGCATGCAGTTCCACAACCTGCTCAAAGGTGATTCCCTGCCACCGGTCACCGTGCTGGAAGGCACCTGGGATCCCATGGGGATCACCTATTTCGTCCGTAGCCTGGCGCTCGCGGTGGGTGACGATTACGTCATTCCCACATCCAACGGAAAAGAGTTTTTTCTCACCCAGGTTTCGGTCGTGAAACGCGAAAGGCGAAGGTTCCGCAGCGGCCGTCAGGACGCTTTCCTTCTCAAGCCGAATATCAAGGATCTCGGCGGTGTCTTCCAGAAGAGCGACAATGCCTCCGTCACTTTCTGGTTCTCAGCCGATGAACGTCGGGTTCCCCTGCGGATGGAGAGTGCCGTTGCGGTCGGTAGTTTCTGGGCTGAACTCGTCGATATCGAACAAGTCGCCCCCGACGACGAAGACTGAGACCGCTCGAAGAACCCTCTCCACCTCGGCTGCCCTTGCGGGCCCCGGAGACTTCCGGGCGTGCCGCGCGGGACGGGGCGCTATTTCGGCTCGTAAGCACCGGGAAATTCAGGGGCGGCAGCCCAGCCGAGCAGCTCATTGATGAGGTCCGGGCGGGGCATCCCGGCCTCCGCTCCGGCGAACGCCGACCGCAACTCGAAGTTGCCCAGCTCGACGCTCCGAAAGAGCGGTCCCCAATAGTCGGCGAACGCCTGTGCCTCGGCGGCGAATTCCGGATGCCGCGCACGGAGATCGTCGATCGCTGAAATTTCCACCTTCCCCGTCTCATTCTCGACCGGGCTCCAGACAACCAGCGGTTGGGGTACGATGCCAGACCGGCGAACGTAGACATTCCCGTCCAGCTCCGCCACCTGCGGATCCTTCAGCAAGTCGCGCACCGCCTCGGTCTGCTCGAACTGCAGGAGCGGGCCGGCGAAACTCTCGTCTGCCGCCATCAAGTTGTTCACAAAGATATGCCCATGTCGCGCGTCCACATCCGGCCCGGCACTCGGATGCCAGCCAAAATGGTCTCCAACCGCGCTGCGCTCCGAACGTTCGAAAGAAGCCACACTGTTGAAGAAGGTGTTCTGGTAGACCTGCACATCGGCACTGTTCAAGATGCGAATACCCTTGTTGCAATCGACGAATACATTCCCTGCACAGATGGCGCCCGTGGAAATTTCGAAAAAGAAACCATCGTTGGTACGCTCGATCCAGTTGTTCATGAATACGCCATCGACGTTGCCAACATCATACCAGATGCCGCTCGCATACGGATTGTCGATGACGAGATTGTCGCGGCAAATCACGTCGTAGGACTGATTGAAGATCTTCACGGCGGAGGCAAAATAACCGCTGATCTTCTCTGCGCTGTTCGTGCGGGTAATGATGTTCTTTTCGAGCAATGCGCCCGCCGATCCGATGATGTAGATACCTTCCGTCCCGCAGTCAGCGATCAGTGAATGGCGAATTACCAAGCCATCTCCCCGGAAATAACCCGCCACCCGGGAGCAGTGCGAGATCGTCACATCTTCGAGGGTGGTGCCCACCACTTCCTTTCCGAACTGGCTTGGGTCCATCTTTCTGTCGGGCTCGGTCCCCTCGATCTCGATCGCCCGGTAGGCGTATTGCGTGAAGGTGATTCCCCGAATGACAGGACCCCGGCGATCATTCGATTTCCCATGCACATCCTCGATCGTCCGGGTCAGCGCACTGTCCTGGGTCGTGATCTCCACCGTACGGCCTTCGGGATCAGTGCCGATGTAGACCTGCCCCGCCTGGTAGTCGATGTAGAATGCCTGGCCGTCTACCTCATGCTCGCCGCCAACCGCTTGGAGCGCCTCTCCATCGATGAAGACCATGTCGTTATTGAACAGGTGCAACGGCGTCTGGATCGCGTGCCGCTCGCGGCGCCACCAGTCTGCGGGCGCGGCCGGGAAGAGGTTGCCCCAGGATGTGCGCCATAATCCGTTCGGCTGCGCTGTCCATTCACTCGCCACTTCGGTTCCCTTGAGATTTGGTCGCTCATCCTCGTAGGGTTGCATCGTGATGCCCTGATTGAGCACCAGCCCGCCGGTACGGTAAATGCCGCCGCGCAGGACGATCGCGTCACCCGTTTCCACGCGCCGCATCGCGCTCTCCAGCGTCGTGGGATCTTCCGTTGATCGGCCCGCGGCATCCGGATCTCCGTCCGGGGATACGAAATGGATCCGTTCGGCGTCGGGAAGCTCGTAGTGCCGGGCGATCGGACCGTAGGGTCCACCGGAAGGCTGTGCATGGGCCGCCAGCCCCAGGAGGACGACGGAGAGGATGCCGAGGCGAGTGGTCCACAGGAGACCGGAGGGAACGAAGGAGAAGAAACAGGGAATCATCATGGGCGGGATGGAGGATGCCTTGTGCAACACATGCCGGTCACGGGGAAACCGAGGCAAATTCGTTCCAACGATAGAGCAGAGCCAGGAGAACTGCAATGAGCGGCCGCAGACCTCCGCCAATGCGACAACCCGGTTGACGCCCCCGGCAAGGCGCGTTGCCTTATTGGCTTCCCGATGAAACCCCGCTTCGCTGCCTGCCTCCTCCTCACCGGGATTGTGCTGTCTCCCTCAGCGGTCGGTGCCCGGTCGGCGGAAATGGAGGAAACCATCACCGTTTCCTTTCTGCTCGCACAGGGTCGGTTCCCATCGCCTGCGGAAATTCGGGAATGGTGTGACCAGGGCACCCGCTCCGTTCAGGAACTTTTTCAGATTCACCACGAAAAGCTCGCCGCAAACGACGCGGCCCGGGAGGAGGTCCCCGTGCGGGCATGGCGATATGCATTTGGCGAAACCCCGCAGGCGCTTTCGCACACCCCGGCATCCGTAAACCGCGATCTCTGGTACAAACAGGTCGAAGACCTTCTCGATCGGCTCGCCCGCGACCAGGAGGCATCCAGAGCGGTCGTTCATCGGGCGTATCAACGGGTTCTTCGACGCGATGCCTATCCTGTGGAATTGGCTTATTGGAAGGAGCATGGTCCCCTCCCCTACGCCCTCCTCGTGGGCTGCATCGAGGACTGGGCACGACGAAATCAACCCGGCTTGATGGCCACGAGCGGCATGCCCACGATTTCCGTTACGAGCCGCTGGCTCGCACCCGTTCGAATCTCCCCCTCGGTTGCGGCAGAGGCACGCGCGGCGGCGAATCTCCCGACCGCAGAACCGCCATTCCGTTCCCCCGCCTTCGGCCGCAATCTGGTGGCGCCGGGCGGGGACCGGATCCTCACCCATGGCCGCATGTTCTTGGCCGCAATTGGTCGAGAGGATGCCTTTCCAAACCGAATGGAAACCCCCGAAATGTCCGCTTCCCGCCCATCCCCCTGAAAACCTGGATTCCTATGTTCTCCACCCTACGCAACGCCTTTCTCTTTACCTGCGCCATCGGCTCCACGGCACCCCTTGTGGCCGACCAGGTGCGCATCCACGACCCCGTCATCGCCCGCGAAAACGGCGTGTATTATCTTTATGGGACAGGGCACGGGATTCCGTTTTACAGTTCCGAGGATCTCGTTCACTGGAAGCGAAGGGGGCGGATTTTCGAGGAACCCCCGTCCTGGGCCGAGGACGTCGCGCCCGGGAACAACGGCAGCCTGTGGGCACCTGACGTGATCCAGCGGGGCGACGACGTCTACCTCTATTTTTCGGTCTCGGTCGGCGGCAAAATTACCTCCGCGATCGGAGTGACAAGCGGCATGACGCTTGATCCCGAGTCTCCCGACTATGCATGGTCGGTGCCCCGGAAGGTGATTCAATCCGTCCCCAACCGGGATCTTTTCAACGCCATCGATCCGAATATCATCGTCGATGATTCGGACACCGCATGGATGAACTTCGGTTCATTCTGGTCCGGCCTCAAACTTGTGAAGCTGAACGAATCATGGACCGCTCCCGCCGACCCGCCGGTCTGGCACGCTCTCGCGAAACGGGAACGCTCCGTCCTGGTCGATGATGAGGAACCGGAGCCCGCGGCCATCGAGGCACCCTTCATTTTCAAGAAGAACGATGAATATTACCTCTTCCTCTCCTGGGACTACTGCTGCCGCGGCGCGGACAGCACCTACAAGATCGTTGTCGGGCGCGCCGATGACTTTCGCGGTCCCTACCTTGATCGCGACGGCAAGTCGCTCCTGAAAGGCGGCGGCACCGTCATTCTCGAAGGAACCCCCGACTGGCCCGGCACCGGGCATTGCAGCGTCTATACCTTCGACGATACCGACTACCTCGTGTTCCACGCCTACGAGGCGGCCGATGATGGCCGCTCCAAACTGAAGATTGCCGAAATCGAGTGGGACACCGATGGCTGGCCGGTGGTTGATCCGGAGATTCTGGATACCTATCAGAGCGTGCTGGTCGAAAATCACTGATGCCGCCGAACGTGCCTCGGCTTTTTTCTTCCGCGAATTTCCCGCTTCAGGACTCCCCCTGCGGCATGACTCCTGTATCCGGATTTCTCCTCGCCCACGATTCTTTCCCAGAGGGATCGACCCACGCGTGAGAAACCTCCTGCATTCAATCCGCTTCGTGGCCGGTGCCGCTGCGATTGTTTCCTGTCTCCTTGCGGTCCTCCTCTTCAGAGGCCAGCAAGACGCCCCGTCAGCCGCATCCTCGTTCATGCCGGTGAGCCACAACCCTGCGCGGCAATCCGCCCTCTCGCCCGAGCGCTGCGCGGCCTGCCACCCCGCTGAGGTCGACGAATGGAGAAGGAGTCACCATGCACACGCAAACCGCCCGGTGGATCGGGCGCTCGACGCGGCGGGGTTCTCCGCGAAGGACGTTCCGGATACGCCGGAAAACGTCCGACCGCGGTTCACGGACTCTCCGGAGGAGTTTTTCCTTGAAGAGACAAGCCCCCCAGCGACCGCGCATCCGGTGGACGGGGTGATCGGTCATGATCCCCTATGGCAATACCTGGTGCGGGCCGAGCGAGGCCGCTGGCAGACCCATTCGCTCAGTTATGATCCGAATGCCCGGGAATGGTTTGAGCTTTTTCCGGGCGAAGGTCGCGTTCCCGGCGAATGGGGCCACTGGAGCGGCCAGGGGATGAACTGGAATGCCAATTGTGCGGTCTGCCACATGAGCGAGTTCCAGAAGAACTACGACGTGAAGACCGACCGCTATTCCAGCACATGGACGGCCCATGGCGTGAGCTGCATCCAATGCCATGGGAACAGTGCCGAACATGCCACAGCGGCGGAAAATGGGCAGCTCGCCCCCGCCGGTCGGGCATACTCCGCGCAACTTCTCCAGGAAAATTGCGCCTCCTGCCACTCGCGACGCGAAGAAATCACCGCCCACCAGTTCCGCGAGGGCGAACGCTTTCATGATCATTTCCGCCTCGCCCTGCCCGATGCACCGGAGGTCTATTTCCCCGACGGTCAGTCCCGCGACGAAACTTTTGTCTACGGCTCCTTCGTCCTCAGTGCGATGGGACATGCCGGCGTCTCGTGCATGGATTGCCACAACCCGCATTCCGGGCAACTGAGGCTTCCCGCCAACAACAACGCGCTCTGCATGCAGTGCCACCAGACCGCCCGCCTGGGGGCACCGATTATCGATCCTCCTCGCCATTCGCATCACCTTCCGGGATCCAGCGGGAATCGATGCATCGAATGCCACATGCCGGCCCGGACCTACATGGTGCGCAATCCCCGACGAGACCATGGGTTTACCAGTCCTGATCCCGTCCTTTCGCTCGAGTTGGGCGTTCCCAACGCCTGCAACCAGTGCCATGATGACGAGACGCCCGAGTGGGCGGCGGCTCATGTCGAAACATGGTATGGTTCCCCCCAGACAGAGGAACGTCGCACCCGGGCGCGCCTCCTCGCACAGGTCGAAGACATGACGGCCCCGTTTCCCGCCGCCGAGCTGGCTGATCTGGCCGCGGACGAAGAGAATGCATGGTGGATCGCGGCGTATCTGCGCCTGCTCTCTTCGACCGACCCCCTTCCGAAAAGCCTCGCCCTTGCACAGCGTTTTCTTTCGCACGAGCACGCCGCCGTTCGTTCAGCCGCGATCGGGCTCCTCGCAACCGGAACCCCGCACGCGCAACCCGTCCTCGATGCGCTCGCCGACCCGGCGCGCGACGTACGCCTGGCCGCCGCACAGAGCCTGCAACAGGCGAACGCCCTTCCGCCCATCCACCGGGACGAACTCGAGCACTTCTTGCACGCAAACGCGGATCGCCCGGCCCCCCGGCTCCAACTCGCCTCACTCGCCTTCGCCGAGGGCGACGCGGCAACGGCCGAACGGCACCTCGAACAAGCCATCCGTTTTGACCGCAACAACGAGCAGCTCTACTTCGAAGCGACAATCCTCCTCGCGCGCACCGGCAACCCGCGAAAGGCACTCGACCTGCTTAACCGCGTGCCCCCAGAGGCCCTTCAAGGCGGTCTCGTTGAATACGCCCGCGCGCTCCTCCAGGCGGAGATCAACAACCATGCAGCATCCGCCCGGTCCCTCCGCGAGGCGGTCACAAAAAATCCGCACCAGGCGCGTTGGTGGTACAACCTGGCTCTTGCGTATTTACACGGTCACGACATGTCCGCCGCACAATCCGCCATCACGGAGGGCCTGAGCCACTCCCCCGATGACCCTGATCTCCTCGACCTGCGCCGCTTTGTTCAAGAACCGCCCCGCTAAGGACCCGCAACTGCGGGGTGGCGCGATGGGGGCTTGAGGTTTCGGCAAGCGCCAGCAGACGGCGGGTGCTTCTTCGTCCCCGGGCTCGCTTTACCAATCAGTTGGCGTCGGCTCCGTCTTGCCTGCGACGTGGTCCCGAAGAAGGGCGGACAATTCAGCAACCACGTCCGCATAGCGTGGATCCTGCGCAAGATTCTCGAGTTCGTGCGGATCTTTGGCTGGCTCCGTCAGAAAAACGCCGGCTCCCGGCCCGAAAAACTCCGCAAATCGCCAGCGTTCGGTACGGACGACGGCGCCGGAGATCCCACGATTACGCTCGCTCCAGACAGAAAATGCGGGGTTGTCCCAGGGCTGTGTGGGGTCATCGAGCAAGGGTCTGAGGCTTTCGCCCTCCATCCCTTCCGCCTCCGGAAGTCCCGCGAGGTCGACCAGCGTCGGATACATATCCAGCAATTCCACGATCCGTGGAGAACTGCGACCATTTCCCTTCGCCCGCGGGTCATGAATGATCATCGGCACATGGACACCCTCTTCCCAGAGGGAACCCGCCTTCGACCACTTGCCCTTCTCGCCCAGCTGGTACCCGTGGTCGCTCCAGAGCACGACGATCGTCGATTCGCGCAACTCCAGCTCGTCGAGCGCCTTCATCACACGCCCCACATTCCAGTCCGCATAGGAGGTGCAGGCGAGGTAGGCACGAATCATGTCACGAGCTTCCACCTCACTCGCGTCACGCTCGATAAAGAGATCCGCGTTGATCTTGCGAATGGATGCCTCGGGAAAACCGGCCGGCACCGTTGGGCGCGCCGCAAAGTCCGGAGGCAGCTCGATCTCCTCCGCATCGTAAAGTTCAAAAAACTCTTTCGGAGCGACCAGCGGGCTGTGGGGCTTGACGAGGCCAAAGCCGATGAAAAACGGAGCCGTCGTACCGCTCTCCCGCCAGTGCCTGAGGTGCTCGATCGCGCGGTCGGTCACGCGGGTGTCGCCCAGACCGGAAAGCTCTTCGGGATCCTCCACCGCCAGCCAGAAATCCGAGCCCGGGGCCCGGCGAATATCTCCTTCGCGCATCCGCGCAAGGCGCTCTTCCTCCTCTTCCTGCGTGATCGGGCGGTCCGCGACGATCGATGCCGGCTTGGGGTCATCGAAGTCATGGGGAACGCCACCCATCGTCCATGCCGCAGCGTCGTCGATCGTGCTGCCATGAAAAATCTTCCCGGAGCGAATCGTGATATAGCCGTGCTCCTTGAAATATTTCGGCAGACTCACCCATTCGGGATACCAGGCGTTGAACCAATCCCGATTGCCATAGAGTTCGCTTGTGCGCGGATAGCGCCCCGTCAGGGCGGATACGCGCGAGGGATTGCAGAGCGGGTATTGGGTGTAGGCCCGATCAAATTTAACGCCTTCGTCCGCGAGGCGGTCAATATTCGGCGTCTGTGCCCGCGTCGCGCCGTAGGCACCGACCTCGGTGCGCAGATCGTCGATCGCGATGAACAACACATTCATGGGCGCGGAGTCACTTTCAGCTGGCTGCGCGAAGAGGGGCCCGGCCATCGCGCCAAGGCATACGAGGAAGATCGGAAAACGAAAACGAGTCATGGAAAGGAAAACAGGGGGCGAATCTTGCAAGCAGTGGCTGTAGAATCAGAAGGTGGCAGACGGCCGGAGATCCGTAAACACCCGATATGATCTTCCTCGCGCTCATCTACCTCGCATTCATCAGCCTCGGACTCCCCGATTCGCTTCTCGGTTCCACCTGGCCCTTCATCCATGCGGAGCTGGAGGTTTCGATCGGTCAAGCGGGCTGGGTGGCGGCCATCGCTTCCGTCGGCACGATTCTTTCGAGTCTCCTTTCCCATCGGGTCATCCATCGGTTTGGCACCGGTCAGGTGACCGTGGCCAGTGTGGCGCTGACAGCCTTCGCCCTCATCGGTTTTTCCGTGAGCCCGGTATTCTGGTGGCTGTTGCTCCTCGCCGTTCCCCTCGGCCTCGGGGCCGGTGCCGTCGATGCCGGACTCAATGCCTTCGTCGCCGAGCACTATGCGGCCAAACACATGAACTGGCTGCATTGTTTCTGGGGCGTCGGTGCCATGCTCGGACCGGTTTTCATCTCCGCCCTGACCTTTTCCGGCCAGAGCTGGCGAAGCGGCTATGCAAGCGTCGCTCTCATCCAGTGCATCCTCGTGGCGGTCCTTCTCTTTTCCCTCCCCATGTGGCGCAAATATGAACATCCCGGTGCCACTGCACGAAGAGCACAGGCGACCGCCGGTGCCATGCCCGGACTCTTTGCCCCCCTGCGTGTCAAGGGCGCGGGTTTCGCCATGTGCGTCTTCTTCCTCTACACCTCGATGGAAAGCTCCGTCATGCTCTGGGGCGCGAGCTACCTCGTGGAGGCCAGAGGGGTTCTTCCGGAAACCGCCGCCGCCTGGATCTCGTTGTTTTTCCTCGGACTCACCGCGGGCCGCGCCCTGAGCGGATTCGTCTCCATGAAACTGGATAACGAGGCGCTCATTCGCATCGGATCCATCCTCCTCATTGTCGGGTTCATTCTCATGCTCCTGCCCCTTCCCTCCATCGCCACCCTCTTCGCCTTGATGCTCGTCGGGTTCGGGCTGGCACCCATTTTCCCCGCCATGCTCCACCAGACCCCGGTTTACTTCGGGAAGGAAAACGCCCGCGCCACGATGGGCCTCCAGATGGCGTGCGCCTACGTGGGCACAACCTTGATGCCCCCGCTCTTCGGACTGCTTTTCTCCCACCTTTCCTTCGATTGGATGCCCTCCGTTCTGCTCGTCTGTGGTCTCGGATTGCTGACCTGCGTCTGGCGCCTGTCCGCGAGCCAGGGCTGAAGCAAATCGTTCTCCCCCTCTCCCCTCACCCGCGGCTTCGGATTCGGCCGGGGCCGGACATCTTTCCGCAGCAACTCACACGCTCGACGCCCCAAAAGAAGAAGGGGCTCTTCGCGAACGAAGGCCCCTGAATGACCCTTGAACAGGGGCACGCGCATCATGAACCAAAATGCGGGTGTCCTTCTGTTTCGTGTATTTTACGATATCCGATCATGAGGCTGTTTCGCGACCTGACGCGGAGGTTCCCCCGCATCACGTTCCGCCAGGCCCCCCCGGACCCAACGCGGAAACCTCATTCTCATGGGATAGGTTCCAGACGCGGCGCCAGCGAACCTGTCGCTGTGCTAACAATTGAAACCGACGGGAGAGGACTTGCCCCCGCACCGCCTGCCCGGTGGACCGCGCAAGCCGCCTTCTTTTCCTTCCCTCCGGCCGGTTCAGCAACAACAACGCGGGCGCGGGCGTCAAATCGTGGGCATGATGCTTCCCCCGCTGACGGGCAGGAAAGCTCCCGTGATGAAGCTCGCGAGGTCCGATGCGAGGAATGCCACGACGTTCGCCACCTCTTCATCACTCCCTCGACGGCCAAGCGGGACGCCGGCCGCATAAGCCGGATTCACTTCCGTGCCCTCGGCTCGATCACGGTCGCTGATCGTCCATCCCGGGGCGACCTGGTTCACCGTCGTGCCCGTGCTCCCGACTTCTCGCGCGAGCACCCGAAGGACACCATCCATGCCCCGCTTGCCCGCAACATAGGCAGACTGGCGGGCGGTCATCTGCATCGTGCACTCTGAGTTGATCGCGATGTAGCGGCCCCAGTTTTTCGCCTGCATGCCGGGAACAAACGCCTTCGCGAGGTGGACGTTCTGCAGCACACAGGTCCGAAACTGATCCTCGTAATCTTCCACCGCTTCCTCGAGCACGGTGCTCCATGGGTGGATCTGCGAGACGGCACAGGCGACCACAATATCGGGCGGGCCCAGCTGCTCTCCAATCGCATCCCGCATCGCGAGCACACTGTTGAGGTCACCCACATCAGCCTGGACAGCACACGCGGAAACCCCGAGCGGCGTGAGCGACGAAACGAGGGAGCGGGCCTTGGATGCGTTGCCGTGGTAATGCACCGCCACGCTCGCCCCGGCTCGCGCGAGGGTTTGGGCAATGACGCGGCCGAGTTCACCCGTCGCACCGGTGACGACCGCGATGCGGCCGGAGAGATCGATCGAGAGAGCCATCTCAACGGATGAGGGGATGGTGAATCGTTGGTTCGGTCGTGTCCACCCAGGGCAGATCGCCGAGTTTGAGGATGCGCTCTCCGGCATAGACTTCGAGGCGATGCCGCCCGGTGTCCGCGCCCGCCGCCGGTTCGCCCCAGAGCATGAACCATGTCCAGCGCGGCTGCGCTTCAAGAATCTCGAGAGAAGGCAGTTCCCCCACCTCGCCCAGCCCGATCGGCCGGTCTCCCGCAAGGGCGAGCAGTTCTGCGTAATTCTCCTCGTTGAATCCCTCCGAATAGACATCCGTTGCGAGGACATCGACGACGTCATTCCCCGGATAGTAGGTCGCGTAGGGATGCACCCCCGGTTTCACCTCGTTGGCGTTCCAGACCCAGATCAGGTTATTGAGTCCATGGAACTCCACGAGGCGCTCGAATAACATCCGCCAGAGCTTGGTATAGCCGTTCGTCCCGCCCTTCTGCCCCCACCAGAACCAGCCACCGTTCATTTCGTGATAGGGGCGCCAGAGAACGGGGACATCCGCATCGCGAAGCTGCTTGAGAAAAAACGCGATAACATCGACCTGGGATTTCCAGCGCTCATGAAGATGGGTCCCGGGCGTCACCAGCGCCGCCCACGCCTGCTCCGAAAGCTCCCCCTGAATCGATTCGTGGAACTCCACCGGCTCATCCTCCGTCGGGAGGACGGCATGCCACATAAGCGTAATGATGAAGCCTTCACTATGCCTCCGGATGGCTTCGTCCACGATCGCCTGGCGAAAATTGATGCCGTCCCAGGTTCCCGGCGGGCTGAACCCGAAATCCTGGCCGAAAACGGCCGGATAAACGCCTCCGAAGTGCTTCTGCACACTCGCCAACCGGGTGGAGCCGACCAGCGGCACGTTGTGTTGGCCGGAAAGCGTGTGCTCACCGGAGATTTCGTAGAGAAACGAAAGCAGCTTTTCTGCCCCGGGCGAAGCATCGGGGGTCACCGGTGGCGCGGCATCGGTAGCGACCGCCAGCAGGCAGAACAGCAGGCAACGAAAGGGAAAGCAGGGGTAGCTCATAACGGGATGCGCGAATAGAAAACCCGGCCCTTGTTTCCGCAAGCCTGCAGGTGGATCTTTGCACCCCCGCCCGATCCCTTTGCGATCGCTTTCCCCGCCTGAAACCTGCAAGCCTGGCAGGCATGAGCGTGCAAGGCATTTCCCACGTCTGTCTCAAGACTCCCGATCTCGGTGCCACCGAACGGTTCTATACCGGCGTCCTCGGTTTTCCCCGCGTCTTCACGTTTACCCGCGAAGGCGCGGAGGACGGCTTTTACCTGAAGGTCTCCGAACGGCAGTTCATCGAGGTGTTTGCCGGGAGCGCGGTGGAAAATGACGTCGGAACCCAGGCGCTTTCGCATGTCTGCTTCGAAACCGACGACATGGACGGCTTGCACGCGCGCCTCTTGAACGCGGGTTTTGCGCCCGACGATATCAAGCTCGGCTGCGATCAGTCCCGCCAGTTCTGGGTTCGGGATCCCAGCGGTCTGAACGTGGAGTTCCACGAGTACACGCCGCGCAGCCTCCAGTTTACCGGCGGCACCGTTGAAGTGGATTGGTAGGATGCGCGGCCCGGACCCACGCTCAGGCTTCAGCTGATCGACCGTCGAGACTCCGGCGGGCTTCCAGCTCCTTTTCGATTTCCTCAACGCGGCGCTGATTGAGCGGGTATACCGCGATTGCCAGCGCCTTCAGCACTCCGAAAGTCCCGGGAACAATCGAGAAGAGCAGTTTGATCCCCAGGACCGCCGTAGCCGATTGGACAACATTCGGGACAAACCCGAAGAGATCGAGGGAGAAACCGATGAGCGCACCGGCGATCATGGAGCCGGTCTTGAGGGCAAAAAGCGAAGCGGAGTAGACGAGCCCCGTCGATCGACGCCCGAACTTCCACTCGCCGTAGTCGGCGACATCCGCATACATCGCCCAGACAAGGGCGGAGGTGGGCCCGAGCATGAACGAACCGAGCGCGTTGATCACGACCATGAGGACAAACTGGTCCGGAGGGATCACAAAAAACACCGCGAAGCTGAGCGCGGTTCCCATCGTCAAAACCACCGTGAGCAACTTCTTGTCCGCCCAGCGCGAGACGAAACCCACGCTGGCGGTGCCCAGCATCATGCACAACATGCCGGAGGCCAGAAAGACCGTTGTCTGGTCCAGACGCCCCAGAAGAACCGGAGTGCCGTCATCCCCGACAACATATTTGAAGTAGTGGACGGTCGCCGCCGCACGCCCCGTGATGAAGGCGGTTGAACAGACCGCTGCCACCAAGAGGATCAGCCAGGGCCGGTTCCCAACCAGTTCCCGCAACTCCTCCCGGACATTGGACTTCTGCTGCGGCGGAGGAGAAACACGCTCCTTCGTCGTCGCAAAGGTGATCCAGAAGAGGATGACCGAGACGACCGCAAAAATTGCCATGGTGTATTGGAAACCCAATACCTCATCACCACCTCCCAAGGCTTGCACAAGGGGTCGAACAAGGAGCGTGATGAGGAGACCGCCTCCGAAGGCCCCCACAAAACGAAAGGACGAGGCAACCGTCCGCGTCCGCGAAGACGGGCTGATCACCCCGAGAAGCGACGAATACGGCACATTGATCGCCGTGTAAGCCATCAGCATCAGGGTATAGGTGACGTAGGCGTAGATGAGCTTCCCGGACTGCCCGAGGTCGGGGTTCGCAAATATTACGTATCCGAAAAACCCATACGGGATCGCCATCCAGAGCAGATATGGGCGATATTTTCCCCACCGTGTCCGTGTCCGGTCGGCGATCAGCCCCATCAGCGGGTCGTTCACCGCATCCCAGAACCTGACGGCCAGCAGCATCACGCCGATCGATCCGGCAGCGATTCCCCACACGTCCGTGTAGTAGTAGATGAGGAATATGTTGAAGGTCTGGAAGAAGAGATTCGAAGCCGTATCTCCAAGTCCGTACCCGATATATTCGCGCAGAGTAACGCGGCCGGATTTGCTGGGGCGGGGCATGGCAGGGAACCGTAAGCCCGGCCCCAAACGCCGACAAGTCCAATGAGCCTCCCGAAGAACCCGTCCCGTGGGGGGGCTATGGCAGGGCGACGACCTCCGGAGCGGCGTTCTATTCCTTCAGCAGGATGCGCAGAAGGTCTGCCCCGGCCGTGATGTAAAGAGCGCGGAATTCGGAATCGAAGGCACAGTTCGCAGCTGATCTTTCCGTCCGGATCGTTCCAAGGTGCGTGCCATCGGGGGCAATGACAAGTACGCCGCCCGGCCCGGTTGCAAACAACGTGCCCGAGGGATGGATCGCCAACCCGTCAGGGATTCCGGGATTTGCAGGCCCGACCAGTTCCGTTACATCAAGGAGTTCACGGGATTCGATCGCTTGGCCGTTTTCGTCCAGGTCATAGGCAAAATACCGGGCGGAGCGATGATCGGAATGCGCGACGTAAAGAACGGATTCGTCCGGTGACAGGCCAATACCGTTCGGCCACGGAAGATCCCCCTCGACGAGCG
>CAZVQJ010000033.1:0-18260 GCA_964629165.1 uncultured Puniceicoccaceae bacterium | reverse complement strand
TGCCTGTCCGGGTGGTGCGGCGTTCGAGCATCCGGCACCTGCGCGTGACCGTCGATCTCTACAACGAAGTCTCGCTCAATGTACCGCAGAATGTCTCTGAACGGTGGGCCCTCAAATTTCTCCAGGAGCAGGCGGACTGGATTTACGAGGTGCTCAAGAAATCTCCGGAAACGATCACCCTCGCGGAGTACCTGAGGCAGCGCCCGCGGGTCTCCGGGCTCGGAAAGGAATGGCAGGTCGAGTTGGTCGAAGATCGCCGCGCGGGCTTTGACATTGACCGGACCGAATGCCGGATCCGGTTGAAATATGGACCGGACAAGGATGTCTCGCAGCAGCTTGCGCAGAGCCTGCGGCGGTTTGCGCGGGTGGTCATCCATGCACGGGTGGAAGAAGTGGCGAGGATGCGCGAACTCCGGTATCATCGCATCTTTATTCGAGACCAGCGGACGCGATGGGGTTCGTGTTCGGAGCGCGGCACGCTTTCGTTCAATTGGCGTCTTGTCCTGCTACCGACAGAGCTCCATGACTATCTCATCATGCACGAGTTGGCCCACCTCACGCACATGAACCATTCCGGCGCTTTCTGGAAGCTGGTCAAAGATTACGATCCTGACTGTGATCGCAATGACGCGTGGATCACCGAGCTTTCCGGACTGCTCATGCGGTTGGGCCGGAAAGCGGGTGTAGATGCGGAATCCCTCGTGGATGAATAAAGAGTCGGCGGAGGCGATGCCGACAATCACTGGCTGGCGGGTCGCGGCCGATACCGGTGGCACCTTCACGGACGCGATCGGAATGGCCCCGGACGGATCCCGGAACCGGGTGAAGGTGCTGTCGAGCGGGGAACTGCGGGTCACCTTTTGCGGTTCATCAGGCGGGCGCTGGCGGGTGGCTGGCGGGGCGTCCTTCCGACACGGATTCCTGCGTGGAGCAGCCGTTCGTCTCTCGGGAGAGATCATTGCGCAGATCCGTGCGGACGCCCTCTCGGAGGGCTGGATCGAGGTGGAAATGGGTGCGGAGGCAGCGCGGCCGGTGGCGGGGGATCTCCTGACGCTTGCGACCGGCGAAGAAGCACCTGTGCTCGCTGCCAGGATGCTCACGGGCACCTTGGCGGGAGAACCGCTGCCGCCGATGGAGCTGCGGCTGGGGACGACCCGCGGAACGAATGCCCTGCTCGAAAACGAGGGTGCGCGGGTGGCTCTCTTCCTGACCGAGGGATTCCGACACCTTCCGATCATTCGGGACCAGAAGCGGCCGGATATCTTTGCCCGGGCGGTTGAACGGCGGGTGGGCCTCACGCCCGATGTGTGGGAGGTCCCGGGGCGGCTCGATGCGGAGGGAAACGAGTTGCAGCGGCTCGACCTTGCACGCCTCGACGAGGCGATCGAACAGGCCCGCCAAGCGGGATGCCGGGCGGCGGCGGTCTCGTTCCTCCATGCCTACCGGAACCCCCGCCACGAGGAAATCGTCCTCAAGCGCCTCCGTGTATCTGGATTTTCATACGTCGTGGGATCGTCAGAGCTGCGTCCGTTCATCCACTATCTGAACCGGACCGAAACGGTCCTCATCGACGCGACACTGGGCCCGATTCTTGCAGCGTACCTCGACGCGATCGAGGCGGACGCCGGTGGAAGCAGGCTCTTTGTCATGACCAGCCGCGGTGGACTCGTCCGGCGGGACCGGTTTCGCGCCAAAGACAGCCTTCTGAGTGGTCCGGCAGGTGGTGTTGCGGGGGCGGCGGCGGAGGCGCAGCGACAGGGACTTGCTCGCGTCATCACCTTTGATATGGGCGGAACGAGCACGGATGTCGCGCGCTGGGACAACGGGTTTCTGTATCAGGATCAGCAGACCGTCGGACGCGCCCAGGTGCTCGCTCGGAGCGTGCGAATCGAGACGGTCGCGGCAGGGGGTGGATCGATCTGCCGGATTCATGACGGACGTGCCCTCGTCGGGCCGGAGAGTGCTTCCGCCCAGCCGGGACCGGCCTCTTACGGAGCGGGTGGACCCCTCACAATCACCGATGTGCACCTGCTCCTTGGGCGTCTCGATCCGAGCACTTTCTCGATCCCCGTCCAGCGCGCTGCGGCGGAGGCCGCCTTTGCCGGGGAATGCGCGCGATTGCCGGAGGCCGAACGCGACGGCAGGGCACTTCTCGAGGGCTGGCTCTCGATCGCCAACCTGCGCATGGCGCAAGCGATCCGCGAGATCAGTGTGCGCGACGGCTACGATCCCTCGGAGTATGCGCTCGTGGCATTCGGCGGGGCGGGAGGCCTGCACGCATGCCCGGTCGCGGAGATTCTCGGCATGCGGACAATCCTCTTTCCCGACAACGCCGGTCTGCTGAGTGCGGAAGGCATCGCGGAAGCGGCTCTGGAAGCGGTTGCGGACCGCCAGGTGCTGCGCTCTCTGAGCGCGTTTGCGCGGGATGCCGACGCGCTGCGGGCCGAGTTGGAAGCGGAGGCGGCGGAGGCTCTGGCCGGTGACGGCATCGACCGGGCGGATCAGGAGTGTGCGGAGGCAAGCGTCGATTTGCGGCTCAAGGGGCAGGAGCATGCGATTACGATCGAGTGGAAGGGAGCGCTCGAGGATCGCTTTCGGGCGCACTTCGAGGAGATGTTTGGATACGTCCCGCCCAAGCGTGCGATTGAAGTGGTCGCGGCGCGGGTGCGCCGGCAGCCGAAGGAGAAGCCGCCCGAGCGGGAGTCATATCCAGAAAATGGGGACGATGCGATTGCGGCTTTCCGGCAGGTTGCCCTGTTCGGGGGACGGGAGGTCAGGGTGCCCGTCTATCGCCGCGAGAACCTGCGTGCCGGCATGCGTGTGGCGGGTCCCGCAATCGTGACGGATCCGTTCAGCACGCTTGTTCTTCATCCCGGGTGGGAGGGGATCGTGGGGAGCCGGCGGACGCTGCGCGTCTCGCTCGCGGGAAAGGGGGCGTCAGCGAGAGCGGAGGTCGGGGCCCCGGATCTCATCGCGCGCGAACTGTTGCTCCACCGCTTCGAGGGGATTGTCCGGGAGATGGGCGAGCAGTTGCGGCGTACGGCGCTCTCGCCAAACATCCGCGAGCGACTCGATTTTTCGTGTGCGCTCCTCGACCGGGAAGGTCGGCTGCTGGTCAACGCGCCGCATATTCCGGTTCACCTGGGGGCTCTGGGGGAGTGTGTGCGGGCGATTCTGAAAACACACCCGCTCGAACCGGGGGATGTAGTGGTGACCAACCATCCCGGGTTTGGGGGTTCGCACCTGCCCGATGTAACGGTCGTGCAGGGGGTTTTTCTGGAGAACAGGCTGATCGCGATCCTCGCAAATCGGGCGCATCATGCGGAGTGGGGTGGCCGTCGCCCGGGGTCGATGCCGGCAGATGCTCAAAGCCTTGTGGAAGAGGGGGTTGTCGTGGCACCTCGATTTCTGATGCGGCGCGGGGAAAGCCGGTTTGGTGAAATCGAGGCGTGCCTGCGTGCTCCTCCATGGCCCTCGCGTTCGGTGGGCGAGAACATGGCCGACCTGCATGCCCAGGTGGCCGCGCTGCGCGCGGGCGACCATTCCCTTCGGCAGCTTGCGGAAGAGACCGGAGCGACTGTCGTGGAGGCGTTTCTGCGGGAAGCGAGTAATCTCGCGGGGGAGACGGCCCGCCGGGCGTTGAAGCGCTGGCGGCGGTTGGACCGCACGGTAAGGGACACGCTCGACGACGGCACTCCCCTGCAGGTCCGGGTGTCTTTGGCGGACGGCCGGCTTCGGGTGGATTTTTCGGAGTCGGGAGAGGTGCACGGGGGGAACCTGAATGCGACTCCGGCGATCGTTCGGAGCGTGGTGCTGTATCTCGTCCGCCTGATGATCGACGAGCCGGTTCCGCTCAACGAGGGACTCTTGGATCCGGTTGAAATCATCATTCCCCGCGGAATCCTGGCTCCGGATTTTCCGGCCGACCTGCGCGCATGTCCGGCGGTTGTGGGGGGTAATATCGAGACCAGCCAACGCCTCGTGGATCTGCTCCTGGAGGCAGTCGATCTGATGGCGAATGGTCCCGGCACAATGAACAATGTGCTCTTTGGGAATGACAGGTTTGGCTACTATGAAACGATTGGCGGCGGGGCCGGGGCCGGGCCGGGGTATGCGGGTGCCTCGGGCGTGCATGTGCACATGACGAACACCGCCATCACGGATCCGGAGATCCTCGAACGGCGTTACCCAGTGCGTCTGTGGCAATTTGGGCTGGTCGCGGGTTCGGGGGGAGAAGGGGAATTTCGGGGAGGGGACGGACTTGTCCGGGAATACGAGTGGCTGGCACCGCTGACGGTTTCGCTCCTCACGCAGCGCCGGAAAACGAGTCCGCGCGGCCTGCGGGGTGGCGGCGACGGAGGGAGAGGAAGTCAGTCCCGCCGGCTTCCGGGAGCAGCCGCATGGTCGCCTTTGCCGGAGATTGTTTCGTGGGAGGCGCTTCCGGGAGAGCGTTTGCGAATCATTACGCCGGGTGGCGGGGCGTGGGGAACTGGTCGCTCGTGATCAGCTCGACGCCCGCTGCCTTCATCGCCTCGAAGGCGGCCGCGAGATCCCCCTCATGAAGCTCCACACCGCGGCAGGCGTCGGTGATCACGAGGGTCCGGTAGCTCAGACGAACGGCGTCCAGCGCGGTCGCTTTCACACAGTAGTCGGTGGCCAGCCCGGCGATGTAGAGGTTCTCCGCGTGGATCTTCTCGAGGTAATCGCCGAGACCCGTCGCGCGGCGATGTCCATTGTCGAAGAATCCGCTGTAACTGTCGATTTCGGGATCGGTCCCCTTGGGAAAGACCGCTTCGATGCGTGCCGTCTCGAGGGCCGGTGCAAACCGGGCACCCTCTGTCTCCTGCACGCAGTGGTCGGGCCAGAGGACCTGCGGAAGACCCGCGAGCTCAATGACGTCGCCCATGGATCTGCCTGGGTGGTTGGACGCGAAGCTGCCATGATTCGCCGGGTGCCAGTCCTGGGTGGCGACAACATGATCCATATTCTGAAGCAGCCGGTTGATGACGGGAAGGACGGCATCGCCATCCGCCACGGCGAGGGCACCGCCGGGAAGGAAATCGTTTTGGAGATCAACGAGGATCAGGATGTTTTTCATGAAAGGGGCATCAGTCGAAGATGGCTTCGTCTTCGGGTGCGAGTCCGCGAGCCTGATAGATCAGGTCGCGTTTCAAGCGATAGAGTTTCGGGGCGAGTCCGACAGGATATTCGTGGGGATTGAGAAAACGCCGGATGGTCGGATGGAATTGCTCAAGCTGTGCCATTGTGCGGGAGCGGATCGCGGTCAGCGCGGGTCGTTCATAGCACAATTTTCCGCCCTTGAAGATGGGGACGAGGAGATCCTCGGAAGTGGCCTCGGCGGGCATTGTCCGTTGGCGAAAGGCCGCTTCGGGATCGATGAGAAGCGCTTCCGGATCGGGGTCATCGGCCTCGTTGAACAGGAGGTCGCCGACGGCCCTGCCGCGACTGAAAAAGCGCCTGACCTGATGCACCCCGGGGTTGCTGATCTTGAGGGGTTGTTCGGAGAGCTTTATGGGGTAGGTCCATTCATGCCCGTTGTCCGGGCGAACCGCCCCCAGCTTGTAAATGCCTCCGAGAGCAGGTTGGTCATAGGCGGTAACGAGTCGCGTGCCGACGCCCCAGAGGCTGATCTTCGCGCCCTGTTCCCGCAGGCTGCTGATCGTCTGTTCATCGAGGTCGTTGCTGGCCATGATGACGGCATCAGGGAAACCGGCTTCGTCGAGCATGCGTCGGGCCTCCAGGCTGAGGTAGGCGAGGTCTCCGCTGTCGAGCCGGATGCCCACCAGTTCCCGCCCCGCTTCGCGCAGCGATGTGCCCACCTCGATGGCGTGGCGGACTCCTGCGAGGGTGTCGTAGGTATCGACGAGAAAGACACAGTTGTTCGGCATGGCGGCGGCGTAGGTGCGAAACGAATCCAGTTCCGTTTCAAACGACATCACCCAACTGTGAGCGTGCGTGCCCCTGACGGGGATCCCGAATGTCTTCCCGGCCAAGACGTTCGACGTCGCCGAGCAACCCCCGATAAAGGCAGCCCGACTGGCGGTGAGCGCGCCATCCGCACCCTGCGCCCGCCGAAGTCCGAACTCGACGACCGGTTCCCCTCCCGCCGATTGCACGATACGCGTCGCCTTGGTCGCAATGAGGGTCTGGAAATTGATCAGGTTCAGGAGCGGAGTTTCCAGCAACTGTGCCTGGAGAATGGGGCCCCGCACGCGAACGAGAGGTTCCTGCGGAAAGACGACCGTGCCCTCGGGGATCGCATCCACGTCGCAGGAGAATTCCAGTGTGCCGAGATATTCGAGGAACTCCGGCGGGAAGAGCGGTTCGTCGTCGTTCCCCGTCAGGCTTTGCAGATAGACCAGTTCGTCCTCCGCGAACCGGAGCGCCTGCATCCAGTCTACCGCCTGTTCGAGGCCAGCTGCGATCGCATACCGGGAACCGAACGGCGCTTTGCGAAAAAAGAGATGGAACACGGCCTCCTGCTCATGTCGGCCGCTCTTCCAGTAGGCGTAAGCCATCGTGAGCTGGTAGAGGTCGGTCAGGAGGGGCGAGGAAATCGGAGACACGGGACTGCGCACGACTGGTCGGATCGGGTTGGAGCGGGGAAATGTGGGCATGGGCTGACACCCGTTTCCATCCATCCTCCATCGGTCTGGACATCCGGGCTATTTGGGGGGAGCGATATTGTGCGGGTCGCGCGGGGTCGGCGAGGACGGTGCGTCCGCGGCGGTACGGGAACCCTTGACGAGAAGGTAGACACCGATGCCTGCCAGGACGAGGCCAAGGATCGGACCGATCACGGTGAGGAAGGTGACAATCGCGATGAAAACCCCGAGGAGAATCAGCGCGAGGGCAATCAAGGTCGAACCACTCCAGTATTTACCGGTCTGTTTGCTGGATTCTTTCATGATCCAGCCTAACCCGCTCTCCCGCGACGGCAAGAAAGCGGTTCACCTCATCGCGGAGGGAGACACTGTCGGCTACCGGGCAGTCCGGATCTGCCGGAGGGCACCGCTCAGGAGGTGCGCCGCGAAAAGGATGAGAAAGGTTGCTCCCACCGTCGGCAGGAAGAGTCCGCACAGCGCAAAGGTGAAGAAGAGATATTTCGGAAGGGCGCGACCAGGAGGCAAGGTGGGCACTCCCAGGCTGCCGGGCGGGCGCCTCCGCCACCACATCACAATCCCGCTGATAGAGGCGAGGATGAGTCCCAAGCAGACGATCACGGCGAGGATCTGGGTGCCGAGGCCAAAGATCATGCCGGTGTGAATGGGATAGAAAAAGAGGGCGATTTTTCCGCCGATCGCCATCTCGGAGAAGCGCACGGAATCCATGATGTCTCCTGTATACGGATTCATCCAGACCATCGCTCCGTCATCCATCGGCCGGTCCAGCCGGGAGAAGACCATCCATGCCTCGTCCTCCGCATGCGGCAGGCTGTGGGTGTAGGTGGTGAAGGGGAATTCTTCCCGCGCGATCGCGTAGAGTTCGTCGGCGGAGAGCATCGTGGCTCCCTCCGGTGCGGGCACCTTCAAATGAGAGAAATAACCTTCGGGAATCTGGTCCGCCGCGATGAGGCCGGCAAAGATTGCCCGCCCGGCGACGGGTGTGAAGAGCAGCCCCGTGATCAACACGACAAGGATGAGAGGCGTGAAATACATCGCCGGAACGGCGTGGAGATCCCGCCAGAACAATCGTTTCCCGGAACGCAGGCGTGGGACCCATACACCCCGCACGCGAAGTTTGCCCCGTGGCCACCAGAGGACCAGTCCGGTGAGCATCGTGATGATTGCCCAAGAGGTGGAGAGTTCCACGAGCACCCGGCCAAAGGTGCCGGCAAAGAGACTGGTATGGATGACAACCGCGAGCCGGAAAAATCCGGAGTATTCATCGTGCGTGCCGAGAACCGCCCCGGTGTATGGGTTCAAGTAATACGCATGCCACGTCCCGGCGGCATCCGTCATCCATGAGATCACCGAACGGTCGGTGCTTTCCGGATGGTAGAGCGTGTGAATCTCCCATTCGGACGGCACGGTTTCCCGGAGGATCCCGATCAACTGCGCGTCCGGGAGCATCGAGTCGCCCGGCACTACCGTGAACAGCTCGGGGTAAATGACCGGAGAAAGCTCTTCCCAGAAGACATAGATCGCCCCGGTGATCGAAACCACCGCGAGCACCGGTGTGATCAGCAATCCCACCCAGAAATGCCAGCGCCAGAAGGACGCATAGAGATGAGCACGACTCCACGATGATCGCTTGATCTGAGATGCGGGCCGACTTTCGGTCGTCGGGGAGGGGGTCTGTTCCTGCGTTACGGTCGGTGGTAATGGGCTCATCGGGACGTTCTGGTCAGAATTCGAAGGATGCACTGGCGATGACCTCACGAGGATTCCCCGGTTGCACGTAGAGGTCGCTGTAGGACCCGGTGAAATAGTCCTCGTCGAGGAGGTTCTTGAAATTCACCTGGGCGCTGAATCGGCCACGGCGGAAATAGAGCGCGGCCTCGAGAAGTCCGTAGGCAGGCAGCTCGAAGGTGTTCTGCAAGTCTCCCGACTGCTCAGAATACCAGCGGCCGCCGAAGCCGATCCCCAGCCCCTCAGCGGCACCGTCCGTGATGTCGTATCGTCCCCAGAGGCGCACGGTGTGCCGGGGCGTGTTGGGCGTGGGAGTGCCGATCGGCAGCGTGTTGTCCTCGATCACTTCGACATCCATATAGGCGTAGGCGAACGTCACCTGCAGGGCCGGGATCGGGGTGATCACGCCTTCGAGTTCAAATCCACGGCTTCGCTGCTCGCCGCTTACGGTCGAAAAGCCAGGATTGAGGGGGTCGGCGGTTGCGATGTTTTCGCGTTCCAGGCGGAAGACGCTGAACATGCCGACGATCCGATCACCGAGGAGGCTCGCTTTGACCCCCGCCTCGTAGTTGTTCCCGCGCTCCGGATCGACGACCGTTTGCTCCGCCGTGAAGAGGTCCCACTGCGGGGCGAATGATCGACTGTAGTTTACGTAGAGCGCCAACCCCCGGGCCGGTTTATAGGTGGCACCCGCACGCGGACTGAATGCCTCGGCGTCCTGATCGCCCGATTCGGAGCGGTCGAAACGTCCGCCAACCGCGAGAACGAGCGAATCCGTCAGGTCGATCGAATCGGTGAAATAGAAACCGAGCGTATTGTTTTCACTCCGATGATAGTTCCAATCGCTCATCTCGGAAACCGGGATCCCGTACTCCGGCGCGAAAATATCCACCGGCATGTAGGCGTCGGGATCACGATAGTCGATCTGCCGGTTGCCGCTGTTCGTGTGACCACTGAACCAGTTGGCACCGACAAGCAGATTGTGCGCGATCGCTCCCGTCCTGAAATGCCCCTTGAGGGCGTGGTTCATCGTGAAAGAGCGGGCGTCCGAGTAGTAGTCATACGGATACCGCAGGAGCGTCCGTTGATCCTCGAGAAGTTGTGAAGGATAGAGGATCCGCGTCCAGTCCTGATCATGTTGATTGCGCCGCAAGATATGATGGGAGCTCCAGCTTTCATTGAAGCGGTGAATGATCTCGGCACCGTAGAGCACACTGTCGCCTTCGACACGGTTGGAGCCTTCGTCACCGAGGAAGACGTCGCGCGAAATCGGTCCATTGATATTGGGAAGAACGGTCCCCCGGGCGGGCAGGGGAGGCGCCATGACAAATTCATCTCTCAGATATTGCCCGAGAAGCGTCACCGTCGTGCGATCCGAAATTTCCCAGGTCACGGCGGGTGCGGCGAAGTAACGGTCTTTGCTCGCAAAATCAGAGAAGGTGTCCTGGTGGCGGTAGAGAATATTCAGACGTGCGTAGACCGACTGGCTCTCGTTCATCACAAACCCATAGTCCACGCCCGCTTCTCCATATCCGTGTGAACCGCCCGCGAGACGGACGAACCCCGCGTTCACGGGCTGGGGCCGCTTGCTCACCATGTTGACAAGACCGCCGATCGGGCCCTCTCCGACCATCGGAGATACCGGACCCTTGACGACTTCGACCTGCTCCAGCCCGAAGAGTTCGGCACTCATGCTGACCCCGCCCCGCAATCCGTCCAGATAGGTGGAGAAGGCCGCGTCAAAACCACGGATACGGAAATAGTCCCACTCCGAATAATACCCGCCCGGAACGACCCCCGCGACATTCTGCAGGACATCGTCGAGACGCCGGACAGCCTGGTCGTCCATCAAGTCACGATTGATGATCGAAATGGCGATCGGCGTGTTCTCAAGCGGCATCGGCAGACTCATGAGGTCAGCGGAATTCCCGTTGTTCGTGGAATACCGGTCATCGCCCCCGTAGACGCGCAGCGGACTGAACTCAATGTAGCCTTCGTCCTTCAGGGTGTCCGGGTCGGCGCCGCGAACCGCGGTGAGAAGGCAGGCACCCGCAAGGAGCGCCGATCGGAGAGTCGTTTGAACGATCGAGTGGAACATAGCGAGATGCCGGCGGTGGACGGACAGTGACCAAACGCCAGTAATTGCGACTGAAACTCAGTAGCGATAGCTGTCAATTTTTTACTGAGATTGGATCACAGTCTCAAATAATTAGGGGGCATGGCTTCGGGCATCTGAGGAATTTTCGGTTGCGGCAGGCGTGTGATTGGGCGCAGTGGGGGAGCATGTTTCCTTCAATCGCAGGGCAGCGGTGTGTGAGTGAGCGCGAGCCGGAGCTGGGGCTTGGCATCGTGGCGGGTGTTGAAATGGATCGCATACGGGTCCGGTTTGTCGCGGTCGGCGAGGAGAGGCTCTACGCGGCGGGCTCGGGAGCGCTCCGGCGGGTAATTTTCCGTGAGGGCGAAACGGTCTCGATGCAGGGCGGCGAGCGCTTGCGGGTGGAATCGGTGGAGGAGGAAAACGGCCTGATGGTGTATGTGGGTGAAGGCCGGCGTGTGCGGGAAGACAGGCTTTCCGACCGGGCGACGCTCAATCTGCCCGAGGAGCGGCTGATGAGCGGGCAGGCGGACGCCTGCGAGGTCTTTGCGCTGCGCTTGCGGGCATTGCGGGCGCAATGGCAGTACCGCTGCTCGCCGGTGCGCGGATTTCTCGGTGGGCGGCTCGATCTCATTCCGCACCAGTTCTACATTGCGCACGAGGTCACCTCCCGACCGGTGCCGCGTGTTCTCCTGGCAGACGAAGTGGGGCTGGGAAAGACGATCGAGGCGTGTCTCATCCTGCAACGCCTGCTGGCCGTCGGGAAGGTGCGCCGGGCGCTCATCATTGTGCCGGAGTCGCTCCTTCATCAATGGTTTGTGGAGCTTTTGCGGAGGTTCAACCTGTGGTTCAGTATCTACGACGAAGCCCGGTGCGCGGCTTCCGGAAGGTCCGACGCCGAGGGCAATCCGTTTCTCGATGAACAGCTGGCTCTCTGTAGTGTTTCGTTTCTGACGGGGAGCGAACTTCGGCGGGAAGAGTCGCTCCGGGCCGGGTGGGATCTCGTCGTCGTGGACGAGGCACACCACCTCGAATGGACGCGGGAAGGGGCCAGCGCCGAGTATGGGATGGTGGCGCAGTTCGCGCAGTCGGTCCCGGGGTTGTTACTCTTGACCGCGACCCCCACGCAGTTGGGCATGGAGGGCCATTTCGCGCGACTCAAGTTGCTCGACCCGGACCGCTATCGTGATTTCCCGGATTTTCTGGAAGAAAGCACCGGCTACGGGGTGGTCGCGGCCATTGCGGGAAAAATCATCGGGGACCGGGCATTGACGACCGACGACGAGACGGCGCTCAAGCGGATTTTCCGGCGCGATCGCAAAGGGCTCGCGGAACGGTTGGAGGCGCTCTCGAAAAACCGTCCCGGTGCGCGCGGGGCGCTCTTGCGTTCGCTCCTCGACGAACATGGCACGGGCCGGGTGATGTTCCGCAATACCCGTTCCGCGATGAGCGGATTTCCTCTGCGAAAGCTGTGCGCTGCACCGGTTGCGGTGGAGGAGCCAGCCCGCGTCGTGCGCACCTTTCGGGAACTGGAAGCGGAGGAAACGGGCCATGAATCCGGCATTCGCTACTCCTTCCGGGAGGATCCCCGGATCGAATGGCTGATCGAACTCCTCGGGAAGCTGAAACCGGCGAAGGTTCTGCTCATCTGCAAATCGGAGCGCAAGGTCCTCGCGATCGAGAATGCGCTCCGGGAGAAAACGAGCGCCAAAGTCGCTCTCTTTCACGAGGGCCTGCCCTTGGTCGCGCGCGATCGCAACGCGGCCTGGTTTGCGGAAGAGGACGGGGCGCGGCTGCTTCTCTGTTCAGAAATCGGGAGCGAGGGTCGGAACTTCCAGTTTGCGCATCACCTCGTGCTCTTTGACCTGCCGCTCAATCCGGGACTGCTGGAACAGCGGATCGGCCGCCTCGATCGGATTGGCCAGACGGAGACGATCCGGATTCACGTGCCGTTCCTGCAGGGCAGTGTCGAGGCGCGGGTCCTCGACTGGTACGACCGGGGCGTGGATGCGTTTGGGGGTCCGGTGCACGGCGGAGACGCTTTTTTGCAGGCATTCCGGGAGCCCTTGCTGGCCCTCATCGCGGACGGGGTTCGGGGCGACGACGCACGCTGGAACGCTCTCATCGGGAAAACCGCCGCCTTTCGCCGGAAACTCCTGAAGAAGATGAAGGAGGGCAGGGACCGGCTGTTGGAGCTCAACTCCTTTGACCCGGCGAGCGCGGCAACGGTCATCGAGCGTATCCGGGAAGCGGATGCGGACCCGCGTTGGCAAACGCTCCTGAGCGATCTCTTCGAGCATTTCGGAGTGCGTGTGCGGGAGCACGAGGAAGGAGACGTCTTTCTGGACGCGAATCACGCCGTGGTGGAAGCTTTTCCGGGGATCCCGCGCGACGGTGTCCTCGCAACTTTCCGCCGGGATCGGGCGATTGTGCGGGAAGATATTTCCTTCGTGTCACCGGATCACACCCTTTACCGGGACACGATCGACCTGTTGATCAACAGTCCGGCGGGAACGGCCGCTTTCGGGCAGCGGGAAGGGGATGAGCCGAACGTGGTGCTCGAGGCGGTTTTCGTGCTCGAAGCGGTGGCGGATACCCGGTGGCACGTGGAACAGTTCCTCGCCCCCACGCCCCTCCACCTTGTCATCGACGTGCGCGGCCGGGATCTTTCGCATACCGATGAGTGGTCGGGCCGGGCGCGGGAAATCCGCGATGCGCCGGTCCGGCTGCTGAGCGAGCGATTGGGCAGTGCTGGCGATCTCTTGAAGTCATTGCTCGAAGGAGCCGGCGAGGAGGCGGAACGGCGTGCGGAAAAAATCCGGGAGGAGGCCGTGCGGGTCGCTTCCGATGCGCTCGGGGCGGACTTACGGCGCCTCCTAGACCTGCGGAAGATCAATGATCATGTGCGCGGCGAGGAAATCGAGCTGGCTCGCCAACGGCTGGAAATTTCGATCGCGGCGATTCGTGAAGCACGTCTTCGCCTTGACTCGATTCGCCTCGTTCTCGTGGCACCGGAGTAAAGAGCGGCTCTTCCGTTCATTTTTTCCCGCCGAAGCGCTCTCCCCGCTCGTTGAGATGGCGATCGATGGTCGTGGCGAGCGCGAATCCGAGGAGCAGAGCCTGGGCGGAGAAGAAGATGAGAATGAGAAAAATGACGAGCGTATTGGACGCACCGTAGGCGGAGGGAATCTCGCTCCCGCCCACGAATCGTCCGAACAGGAGGCGTCCAATTTCGAGGCTCGCGACGACGAGGGCGGCGGCGGGCAGGATCGACCGCCAGCAGGGGGCTTCCGTCGGCATGTATCGGAAAATTGCGACAACCCCGGCGGCGAGAAAGCCGACGGTCAGGATGCGGATGCCGATCTCCGGGACCACATGGAAATCCCAGAGCGAATTGATCAACTGGGGAACGGTGGCCGTGGCGACGAGACCGAGGGCGAGAATGAGGCCAAAGGCGATCGTGAAAAGAATCGCGATGAGACGCCCGCGGACACTATTCGTGATCGCGTGGCGGATACTTCGGCTCTCGTAACCCATGAGAATGTTGACCGAGACACGCAGCCGAACGAAGGCGAGGGAGGCCGCCCACAGGAAAGTCAGTCCCGTCAGTCCGGTATAGATCCAGTTCAGGTTGCTCCATTTTTCGATCTGGAGGATATTCACGAGGGCTTCCGCCTGCTCATGGCTGACAAGACTTTCCAGCCAGCGCACGGAGTTCTCCTCGATCTGCTGTCCGCTGAGGAAGTAGGTCGCGAGGGAAACGGTGAAGGCGAAGAGCGGGGCGATCGCAAAAAGCGCGTGAAACGCGATGGCAGCCGCATTGCCGAAACCGTCCGCTTCAAACCAGAGGCGAGCCAGATTATAGAAGAAGCGTTTTGTGATCATGACGCGAAAGCACTTTGCCAAGGTCCATGACAAGTTCCGGCACGTCCACGTGGAAGGCGTTTTTGTGGGTGCAGGACGTTGTCGAAGAGGTTTTCAAGCAGCCGTCTGCCCGGGTTGAATGCGCTCCGCGATTGATTTTCGCGGTTACCTGCGCTTGCTCACGGGGATGAGGGATCGGTTCGGGGACTTTTTGGCGCGCATCGGTATCTTCGCCTGCCTGTTCGCCGTGCCAGGGGCAAACGGGCGGGAGGGGGACGCTGGTGAGCAGGTGGAGTTGCCCCCTCTCGCGGTTTCGGCGAGCCGCGATTTTCCCCATGACTCTCGGGTGTCGTTGCTGTCGCGGAGTTGGGCCTCGGATGAAATCGCCGTGGCGGATGCCCCGACGGTTGACCTGATCCTCTCGCGGGAACCGTCATTTTCGCTCTATCGGCGCCAGGATGGGCGGTTTGCCAATCCGACGACACAGGGTGCCAATCTCCGCACCCTCGGGGCGACGGCTGCTTCGCGAACCCTCGTCTTGCGCGATGGAATCCCGCAAAACGACCCTTTTGGGGGATGGATTCCGTGGGCCCGGTTTCAGGCCGACGCACTGGCATCGATCGAGATCCTGCCCGCCGCACGTGCGACGGTCTGGGGAAACGCCAGTGCAGCCGGCGTGATTCACCTGCGCACGCACGAGCCGTCCGCCGAGGTTTCGCAGATAACAGGCGTCGCGGGTGATCGCGGGACACGCGGAGTCTCCGTCAGTCATCGGGAGCCGGGTCGGGAGGTGGACGTCGCGCTGGGAGCCCGGTGGTGGCGGAGCACCGGAGATTATCTGGTGCATGCGGCCGATCGAGGACCGATCGATCAGCGGGCGGATCTCGACCTCAAATCGTTCGATCTGTCTGTCCATTGGCGGCCACGAGAGCATCGGTCGGTCTCGCCTGCATTCAGCTGGTTTGAGGAGGAGCGCGGGAACGGAACCCCCCTCGCACGCAATCGCACGCGCGGCTGGGATCTTTCCCTGCGTTCAATCGAACGCTTCGGGAATGCCTCGTTGGAAGCGATCGCCTATATCCAGGATCGGGAATTCGCCAATCTCTTCACGGCGGTCGGCGACAATCGTGAGAGCGAGAATCGCGTGCTCGATCAATTCGAGATTCGGGGGAAGGGGACCGGTGGCAGCGTGATCGGAGGATGGCGGATGCCGAACGACTGGCATCTCCTGGGCGGTATCGATGCACGGCTTCTGGAGGGCATCACTCACGAGGATTTTGGCTTCGGTCTTTCGAACCGACGCATCGCGGGTGGCGAGCAGTCGTTTTACGGCGTCTTCGCGAAGGCCGGGGTGGTGGCGCAGTCACATGCGATCGAAGTGGCCGCTCGCCTCGATCGTTGGGCTGCCCGCGATGGCTCCCGCCGCGAGACCGTCCTTTCGACCGGGCAGGTCCTCGTGCAGGAGCACTTTGATAACCGCTCGGGCTACCAGCCCAGCGCCTCAATCCGCGCGAGCTGGCACCCGGCGGCGCGGTGGTCGGTGCAGGGTGCCCTCTCGCATGCCTTCCGTTTCCCGACGGTCAACGAACTCTATCGGCCCTACCGGGTCGGCAGCGACGTCTTTGTCGCCAATGCCGATCTCGATCCAGAAGTATTCTCGACCGCTGAAGGTTCGGTCGAACATCAGTTCGCCGAGGGATGGACGATCGGTATTGGAATCTTTCACACCTGGATCCGCGAGGCCGTTGCCAATGTCTTCATTGCGGACGGGCCGCTCGAGTCGCCGGGAGGATTTGTGCCGGCGGGAGGCACCTACAACCGCCGGGAAAACGTCGACCGGGCGCGTGTGTTTGGCGTTCCCATCCGACTCGAAGGCCGGTTGTCCGACCGACTGAGCGGCCGTATCGACTTTCTTTGGACAGAAGCCCGCTTTCACCGATCAACCGTGCAGCCCGGCCTGGAGAATCGCCGCTTTCCCCAGTCACCCGACTACCGCTGGGGGGCGAACCTCGAGTATATACTGCGCGAGCACTGGGTCCTGGACCTGGGGGCGGAGGGATCCGGCAGACAGTTTGACGACCCTCTGAACACGCGGAGGCTGTCCGCCTATACCCGCTGGCAGATCGGTCTCCGGTGGCAGGCGCGTGAGCAGGTCGGGGTGCAGTTGCGGTTCGACAATGTGCGTGATGAGACGGTGGTAACGGGTGTTTCCGGAGACGGAATCCGGTCGGTCGCCCCCGGGCGGTCCATCTCGTTGAGTGTGCGGTGGCAGCTGTAGTGGCCGAACAAACGGAAACTTTCACGGCAGCCGAAACGGATTGAACGCGGTATGCCTGGGTTCGTTCGGCCACCAGGACTCGGTGGGACGTGAGTTACGCTTGCCTCAGGGGTTAGCGGTGCGTAGCCCTTGCGTTCATTATGGACCTCTCGGAATTGCGCCAGCAGATCGACTCCATTGACCGCGAAATCGTTCGACAGCTGAACGAGCGGGTGCGGCTGGCGAGCGAGATCGGGCACATCAAGCTGAAGGAAGGTGCCGAGGTCTATGTGCCGAGTCGGGAAGAGGAGGTCTTTGGCCGGCTCACAGCCCATAGCGAAGGACCCCTGACGGAGCGGGCGCTGCGTGCGATTTGGCGGGAGATCATCTCCGCCGCAATTGCGCTCGAACGGCCATTGAAGATTGCCTACCTCGGTCCCGAAGCGACTTACACGCATCAGGCGGCGATGAAAAACTTCGGGCAGAGCCTGGACTATCTGGCGCTTGCGACGGTGCCCGATGTCTTCGCGTGCGTGGTGCGGGGAGAGGCCGATTACGGTGTCGTTCCAGTGGAGAATTCGACTCAGGGAACGGTCATCAGCACCCTCGACACGCTCGTCGAAGCCGGCCTTACGATCGTCTCGCAGATCTACCTCGAAATCTCCCATGCGCTGATCTCGGCGACACCGCTGGAGAAAATTACGTCCGTGCATTCGAAGGACAATGCCCTTGGGCAGTGCCGTGAATGGCTGTCGCGCCGCTTGCCCGCAGTGGAACTTGTGGAAGCCTCGAGCACCGCCGCGGCGGTGAAATACGCCCGGGAGAATCCGGGGGCGGCCGCGATCGCGAGCAAGATCGCCGCACAGCTCTATGACGTGCCCGTTCTCGAAGAGTCGATCCAGGACAAGGGCGATAATATCACGCGTTTCCTTGTTATCGGAAAGGAGCCGACCCCGCGACTCGGGCAGGGAAGAGACAAGTCGACCTTTGTCTTCACGTTGCCGAACAACAACCCCGGAGCGCTCATCAAGGCGTTGTTTCCGTTCAGCATGCGTGGCATCAATATTTCCAAGATCGAGTCACGGCCAAGTCGCCAGAAACTCTGGGACTATTATTTCTATATCGACGTCGGGGGCCATCGCGATGATGAGAGCCTCCGGGAGGCTGTCGCGGAACTCAAAGATTTCTGTCCCTTCCTGAAATGGCTGGGGAGCTACCCGAACACGGGCCTGTGACGGCTCCGCATACGAAGCTGAACGTTCGGGTGGTGCCCAACGCATCGAAGGCAGAGGTGGTCGGCTGGCTGGAGGAGGCTGTCCTCAAGGTCAAGGTGATGGCTCCGCCGGAAGGCGGGAGAGCCAACCGGGAAGTGATTGCCCTGATCGCGCGAGCGACCGGAATTGCGAGGCGCGAGGTCACCATCGTGTCAGGAGAAAAATCCCGCAACAAAGTGATCGCGGTGCAGGGGATGGACGCGGATCAACTGCGCGGTTGCCTGTCGGGATTCACCCACGGAAATTGACTTGGCCGCCCGGCCTCCGCGTTTTCCGCGCTCTTGAGCCTGCGCAGTGCCGGGCGTGAGGACCTTCGTCGCCCAAGCAAACCAGGATCGTTCGTCCAAGCCGCTTCGAACCTGGGACCATGCCACCGCCTTGATCTCACGCCCGCTGCG
>CAZVQJ010000032.1:0-18667 GCA_964629165.1 uncultured Puniceicoccaceae bacterium | reverse complement strand
ACCGCACTATGCCCATTATTCTTGTAGTTGATGATCGTTCTGGCTCCCGCGAAATGCTGGGTGCGGTCTTCTCGACGGTGGATGCGGAACCGGTTTTCGTGGAATCGGGGGCGGAAGCACTGCGCCGATACGAGGAGGGTGATATCGATGTCGTTTTCTCCGAAGTGCGGCTTCCCCAGATCGATGGACTCGTCCTGACGCGGAAGCTCAAGCGGAAGGATCCCGACGCGGTCGTGATTCTGTCGACGGCGCTCGAACGCAAGAGTGACCTCCTCGGGGCGATCAAGCTCGGGGTCTTTGACTTTCTCGTGAAACCCTTTGGTGCGCGCGAATTTGCCGAGTCCATTTCACGGGCGGTGGCTTTCCGCCAGCGCTTCACGGAGGCTGCTTCCAGGCCGGAGCGGACAACCCCCGTGAAACCTGCCGCGGGGGAGCCGGAGGTGGCTGAACTCCACGCGCGATTGGACGAAAGAGAAGCCGCGCTGAACGAACGCGAAGCCGCGCTGGAGGCTTCCGTGGCCGAGTTCGATGCGCTGCAAATGGAGATGGGGACCCCGGCCGAAACCGGTGCGCCTGCGATCGACTCGGAAGAATTGGCGATGAGGGAAGCTGCCCTCGAGGAGCGGGAAGCCCTTCTGAGCGAACGGGAAACTTTCCTTGAAGAAAGCGAAAACGCGCTCATGGAGCGGAGTCAGAGCCTGCAGGAATGGGCGACCGAACTCGAGCATCGGGCGGAAGGAATGGGCGCCCCGACGGAGCCTTCCCGTCCAGGAAGCGCGGTGGATCCTGCCCAGCTCGAGGAAATCGAGGCACGCACCGCCGCCCTCGAGGCTCGTGAAAAGGAACTGGAGGAGCGGACCTCCAAGCTTCTTGAGAGAGAGCGTCGGGTCGAGACGAACGAGGCCCTTGTGAAAGCGCGGGAAGACTATCTGCGGCAAAGCGAAAGTATCCTCTTCCGCCGCCGGGAGGAGTGAGCGCGGAGGCATGCGCGATCGTCCGGTGGAGGTTGCCAACGACTGCCCTTTGGGTACGGTAGGACACCGATTGATGCGGGTGAGTCAAAACGTCGAACGGTTCAGATTTGGCTCAATCGGGAGAGCCGTCGACCGAAGTTCATAACCATGGCGCTTGCACGGGAGACAAACGGAAGACTGGTGATGTGTTCACTGGTCCTGGGAGCGGGATTTTTCTTTCTCGCTTACCTCGCGATTTCCGTCTCGACGAGCATGGCCGGATCGACTGCCACGACCGTCGAGGAGTTCCGGGCGATCGAGATGCGTAACGGAGTCATCTTCGCCGGGCTGTGTTCGCTCGGCATGGCGGCGATCGTCTACGCTGTTCTGCGGTGGTCGCGGCGCCAGGAAGACCGAAACGAAAAGCTCGACGCTCACCTCAAGGCGGCTGAACAGCGGCTCGCCACATCGACGATGGTGCACACGGTCATTCACGATACCAACAACCTGCTCGGTGTCGTGCGTTCGGGCCTGACGATGTTGAAAGACCCGGTGCTGACGATTGACCGCACAGCGTTATGCGACCGCATGAGCACCGCTGTGGATCGGATCGAGCAGTTGCACCGCCAGCTCATGAATCGTGAGCGGGCCCTCCATGACCGGGAAGCGCATCTTGAGGAGTTTACCATCGGCGAGGCGTTTGACGAACTTCGCGCATACGCCCGCCTCCATCCGCGCCTGCGGGAGTGCCGCCTCGAATTCAAGGGCGGATCCGACCTCTACCTGCGTGCGAACCGCACCGAGTTTGCGCAGGCCGTCCTCAATTTGATCCTCAATGCAGCGGACGCCACCGATAATCGTGGGCATGTCGTGGTTGAGGCGGGCGTCTTTCACGGACAGGCGCGCATCCAGGTGGATGATGACGGCCCTGGCGTTCCCGAGGAGCAGCGCGAGAAGATTTTCCAGGCCTTCTATACGCAGAAGAAACATGGGATGGGCTTGGGACTGATGTCGGTGAAAGGGTTTTGCGACCGTTCAGGTGGACGCGTCGCGATCGAGGCATCGCGGTGGAACGGTGCCCGCTTTGTCATGGATCTGCCAACGAGTCGCCGCGCCAAATCGCCCAACGTGCCCTTGGCGGCAGCAGCGGTGAGCTAGATCAGGGGAAGACAAGGTAGGGCGCGGCGACCGCGAGGGTGCCTCCCCCGGCTATCTCTGAATCTTTTTTCGGTGCTGCCGGAGCAGGGGGTGCGCTCGGAAGGGAGTCTCTTTCGGATACAGGGTGAGTCTCTCGGTTGCGTGCTTCAGGATGGGCCGCGAAACCGATTCTATTCTGACCTGGGCCTGTGGGCGCAATGCCGAGAGGATCGATTCGAGCTGCCGATAGCGGATGCCCTCAAGGGTGACGAGGGGATAGATGGTGACAGATTCCCGTGCAAGGCGGAGCAGTTCAAGGATCGCCTTGAAATGGAACTCCGGGGAAAGGTGACCTGCGTAGAGGAAAAGGAAATGTCCGCAGAAGATGCGGTCAAAGGCCTCATCCTGGAAGGAGAGCGTCGGTAGTGATTCGGCGCGATAGCGACCCGCCGCGACGCCGGAAGGATAATCGAGAAGAAAACGCTCCATGGACTCCCGCCGCTTCTCCCAGAGATCGACCTCGGAAGCGGGTGTCTGGAGATTGAAGCGCCCGGGATGAGAACCGACAAAGGCGCGCATGTCGGAGAAGTCCCTCTTCGCCCGTTCGCGAACGCCGTGCAGCTGGAGGCGGTAGAGCGGATCGACCGCCTGGACGGAGAGCCCGTGCGCGGTCGCTTCTGCCGTGAAGGAGGCACTTCCCGCCGCGACGTCGAGGACGCGTTGTCCGGCAAGCTCGTCGGCATGGAACCCGAAGAAGTGTTCGTAATCGCAGAGTCGCCGGCCAAAGAAGGCGATTCGTGGCAGCGGTTGCGGGGGGGTGGCGAGATTTGTGGCGAGCGAGTCTGGCCTGGATGATAAAACGGAAAGGTGGGTTCGGAAATTGTCTGGCATGGTGGTCGGGATTGGAAAGAAGGCACAAAAAAACCGACGCTTGGGGAAACAAGACGTCGGCACGGGAGTGGGTTGCAGTTCCTCAATGGGAACGCCATCGCACGTGCCGGCCCGGGCACCACACGATCGCCGCCACCGCGTGTGCGATGGTCGGAAGAATCCGCGGGTGAATTGCCTTTACCATGACTGAGTCGAGTGAAAAAGAGTCCGTGCCGCTTTCGCAAGCCCGTTTGCGCGAAGTTTTCGCGATCAACGAGAAACTGTTTTCAGCGGGACAGGGGGCCCGACCGGTGTGCGGGATTCGATTATCCTTCGACTACAAACGGAGCGACGGCGCTCTCGAGGCTCTGGGGGATCGCGCCAACCACTTCGATCCCGTCGTCGGTTGCATGCTCATGACGAACCGCACCGGCCTCATGGAGGCGGTGCATGAGATCATAGCGATTGTGAGGGATGAGAAGTTCGACCGTGCGTCGCTCTTTGGCGAGAAGCGTGACAATGGCGGACGCGAGATCTTCAAGACCTCGCCCCGAGAGGGCACTGACGTAGAGACCATCCGAGATAGGGAGGAGGGAACCATCGGGAGTCCGTGGTCGGTCGGCCCCGTTGAGGTCCAGCGCGTCGATCTTGTTGAGGACGTGAATCGTCGGGTTGTCGGCCGCCCCCAGTTCCTTCAGGACGGCAACGGTCGTTTCAAAATGTTCGACCATGTCGGGGTTCGTGAGGTCAACGACATGAATGAGAAAATCACTCTGGACGGCTTCTTCGAGGGTGGCCTTGAAAGCATCGACGAGCCGGTGCGGGAGGCGTCGGACAAACCCGACGGTATCGGTCAGGAGAATCTTTTGGCCACCGGGGAGAATCATGCGTCGGGTCGTCGGGTCGAGCGTGGCGAACAACTTGTCTTCGGCGACGACATCCGCGCCGGTGAGCGCGTTCAGAAGCGTCGATTTTCCGGAATTCGTGTAGCCGACGATTGCGCCGGTGGGGAGGGGAATGCGCTGACGCTGCGAACGCTGCACTTTCCGCTGCTTGACGACATGCTCCAGCTCGCGCCGCAGCGATGCGATCTGCCGCCGCACCATCCGCTGGTCCAGCTCGATCTGAGCTTCCCCTTCCCCGCGCTGGGTGACACCGCCCCCGCGTTGGCGGCTGAGGTGCGTCCATGCGTTCTTGAGCCGCGGAAGGGAATGCTCCGCCCGCGCCAGTTCAACCTGGAGAACGGCCTCCTTGGTCTGCGCCCGCTCATGGAAGATATCGAGAATGATCTCCTGCCTGTCGATCACGCACAGACCGCTCAACGTCTCCCAGTTGCGTTGTTGCCCGGGCGTCAGTTCGGCGTCGAAAACGATGCAGTCACACTGCCGCTCGCGGGCAAGCGTGATGATCGATTCGGTTTTTCCGCTCCCGAGGAGCAAGCGAGCCTGCGGTTCGCGCAAACGTGCGATGACGCGGTCCTCCACCCCGATTCCGAGCGTTTCGACAAGTTCCCGAAGTTCATCGAGGAGGCCGTTGATGGACGCTTCGGAATCTTCCGGGCGCTGCACTCCCACAAGAAGGGCGCGCTCGACGAGCTTGGGTTTTTCCCGGACTTCAAACATCAGATTGAATGGCCGGTGCGGGCGGAAGGTTGGCGACACTGCACGGAGTTACTGATGAGCAGAGCCACTCACAGCGCAAGTTCCAAGCGCGGAGACCCCTTCGGGGAGTTCCAAACTTGATCTCTGATTGACGCCACGTCCACAGTAGCGACTTTGCCCAAAACAAACGAAGCGCTCTCATGAAACCGAAAAAAGTAGCCATTCTCACCGCCGGTGGTCTTGCCCCGTGCCTCAACAGCGCCGTCGGCATGTTGATCGAACGTTACACGGAGATGGATCCGTCGATCGAAATCATCTGCTACAAGGGTGGTTACCAAGGGCTCCTCCGGGGTGACTTTTTCAGGGTCACGGACGAGGTTCGCATGGATGCGGGTGTGCTCACGCGCTTTGGCGGCAGTGCGATCGGGAACAGTCGTGTCAAACTGACAAACGTGAAGGACTGCCTGAAACGCGGGTTGGTGAAGGAGGGTGAAGATCCGCAGCAAAAAGCGGCCGACCAGCTGGTCGCGGATGGCGTGGACGTCCTCCATACGATTGGTGGAGACGACACGAACACCGCTGCCGCCGATCTCGCGAAATTCCTTCGTGAGAATGGCCACAGTCTCACTGTGATCGGCCTGCCGAAGACGGTGGATAACGATATCTACCCGATCCGGCAATCTCTCGGGGCATGGACGGCAGCCGAACAGGGAGCACTCTTCTTCGAGAATGTTGTCGGCGAGCACAACGCGAATCCGCGCATGCTCATCGTGCACGAGGTGATGGGGCGGCACTGTGGCTGGCTGACGGCGGCGACCGCGCAGGAATACATGAACCTGCTCGACCACGACGATTTTCTACCGGAGCTGGGGCTCACGCCGGAACGCCTTGCGATCCATGGCGTCTATCTTCCGGAGATGGCGATCGATTTCGATTCGGAGGCGGAGCGCCTGAAGGAGATCATGGACGAAATCGACAACGTGAACCTCTTCGTTTCGGAGGGAGCGGGCGTCGAAGACATCGTGCGCAAAATGGAAGCGGACGGAGAATCGGTGCCGCGGGATGCGTTCGGTCATGTAAGACTCGATGCGGTCAATCCGGGCAAATATTTTGCCGAACAGATCGCCAGGAAGATCGGTGCGGAAAAGGTCCTCGTGCAGAAAAGCGGCTACTTTTCACGGGCGGCCGCCCCGAACGCTGAGGACCTGCGTCTTATCAAGGGCTGTGTCGATCTGGCGGTGCAATGTGCCTTCAATCAGGAGGGAGGCGTCATCGGCCATGACGAGGACCGCGATCAGGTGCTGCGGGCAATCGAGTTTGGCCGGATCAAGGGGGGCAAACCCTTCAACATCGACACCGAATGGTTTGAGGATCTCCTCGATGAAATCGGCCAGTCGAAGGGCGCTCCGACGACGTCACACTGAAGGTTTCGTAGCGGCACGGTAACGCCGCACAGCAAGGGGCAGTTTCGCCGCCTCGCCAGGTTCAGCCCGGGGTCGGTGGATCGATCGGATCCTTCGGAGATGGCTTTGCCGGGCTCCCGGGCACCCACCATCGATTCACTTCAGGGGTGTCTTCGGTCGGAGCGGACCCGCGCGTCTTGATGATGGAAATGACCATAGAGCCGCCGATCAGGAGGGCGGTGGCGAGCAGGGCCCACTCGGTCGGGATGATTTTCGCGTCAAAGTAGGCGTTCACGATCATCTTCACGCCGACCACGAGGAGCACGAGTGAGAGCCCGTACTTGAGATAATGAAAACGGTGGATAATGCCGACGAGCGCGAAGTAGAGTGCCCGCAGCCCGAGAATGGCGAACACGTTCGAGGTGTAGACGAGAAACGGGTCGGTCGTGATCGCGAAGATCGCGGGGATCGAATCGAGGGCAAAGACCACGTCGGTCAGCTCGATCAGCACGAGGACAATAAAGAGCGGCGTCATGTAGAGCAGCCCGTTCTGCCGGACGAAAAAGCGTCGGCCGACAAAGTCTCCGGTGACGCGGAAGCGCCGGCGCATGAGGGAGACGATCCGGTTGTTTTCCAGATCGGGTTCCTTGCCGACCGTAACCAGCATCTTGATGCCGGTAAAGATGAGGAAGGCTCCGAAGAGATAGATGACCCAGTGAAAGGCGGTGATCACCGCGGCCCCTGCGAGGATGAGCGTCGCCCGCAGGATCAGCGCGCCGAGAATGCCCCAGAAGAGAACGCGGTACTGAAACTGGGGCGGAACCGCGAAGTGCATGAAGATGAGCACGAAGACAAAAATATTGTCCACGCTCAGGCTCTTCTCGATCAGATATCCGGTGAGGAACTGGTAGCCGGCGGTTTTCCCCATAAAGAGGAAAATCCCGACTGAGAAAAGGAGGGCGAGAACGACATACCCGAGGCTGAGGAGGAGCGCTTCCTTGAGCGAGATCGTCTTGTCGCCCCGGTGGAGCAGCCCGAGGTCAAGTGCCAGGAGCACGATGACAAACAGGTTGAAGCCGATCCAAAGCCAGATTCTGTCCATTGGTAAGTCGCGTGTGTTCGACGGGTCGACGAAGTGCCCCGCCTTGGCGTGAAAGTGCTCCCGCCTTTCCTGGGGTCAAGTGGAACGAACGGGTAATATTATCGTCCCGTCATTTGGATACGACCCGCATGGGGAGCACCGTCACGGGGCCTAGAAGACCGGCTGGTTCGATGGCCCAAGGGGATGCATCAAAAGGGCGATAGTTGATATCCACAAAGTTGATTTCGCGCATGATCTTCCATTCGACGCCGCGGCGATCGAGGTCGCGCACACGGTTGGCGGCAACATTGGTCACCTCGAGAGCGAGCTGATTCTGACCCGGGCGGAGGTGTTCCCCGATCGGGATGCGAAAGGGCAGGCTCCAGACGGTGCCGACGAAGGTGTCGTTGACATGGACCCGGGCACTATCGCGCAGATCACCGAGGTCGAGCAGCCATGCGGAGGTGGAGGCGCTGGCGTCGATCGTAAAATAAGTGGTGTATCGCACGGTGCCGGCGAACCGCTCCGTCTCCTCGCCACCAAGTTCAGTCCAGGATTGTAGCGTTTCCGTTTCCACGGGGTCCGGGAGTAGCGGTCCTCCGCGCTGGAAGACGAGGGACCATGGGCCCTCCAATCGCCGGGCACCTTCCATCGGCTCGAGGTAGGGCCAAGCGGGACCGGTGGCTGCTTTGCTTTGAAGGCTGCGGACAACCACCGATTCGCCCGGCTGCAACTGCAGGCGCATCTCCACGTCTCCGGATGCTTGATGGCGAAGAGCGGCGACTCCGACGCGCTCGTGCAAGGGATCGAGCAGAACAGCGCTCGTCGGCGCGGCGGCGAGAACGACCCAGCCGTCGAACGCATCCGCGGTGAGATTCGCGATGAAATAATCGGTCCCATCTTCCCGATGCCTCCGGATGCACTCCAGCCCCTGCTCAAACATCGGTTCCCGCAACGCACCCGTTTGCGGGAGGGTAGCGATCGGGTTTCCTTTGAGGATCACGCCATTTCCGATCGGGAGACGAGAGAACGCACCGGAGGATTCGGCGCGGGCAGGCAGTGATTGCAGCAAATGGTGCAGGTGGTCCCGCCGTTCGTGCAGGCGGCCCCAACCGGGAACGTCCTCTGGCAGGTCCGAAAAGATGATGGTCGCCCCTTCCCGGGCAAGTTCGAGGAGAGTGCCGAAGGTCTCCACCGGCATGTGTTTCGCCGGAGGGACCACGACCGTGGCATACGCGCCTCCCGGTGCTTTCAGCTTTCCGTCGACGACAGACAACTGGGTCAGTTGCTGATCAGAAATGTAGTCGAAGGCATAGCCCGCATCTTTCAGCGACCGCGCGCTCTGACCGAAAGGACGATTGAGAACGAAACCCACGCTATGGACGGTGAGTTGCTTGATCAGCCCGCCCGCGGCATCCTGCCAGATTTCGTGTGCTGGCCAGTAGAGGAGCACGTCGTTGTCGGGCGTGCCCCCTTGGAGGATTCGCTGGATGCGTTCTACATAGCGATTGAGCGCTGAAAAATCGTTCCACCAGGGGTTGTTGGGATTAAACTGGGTGGACGCGTAGAACAGCCATCCGGGCCACGGCGCCTCCGGTGGTGAATAGACCGTGCCATGATAGAAGATGTGGTTGATCCCATCGAGGAAGATGCGGTCAATTTCCGGTTTCACGGCCGCGAGCGTGACCTTCCAGTGATCCCGCAGCCAAGTTGCGGTCTCCGATGAGACGAGTGGTTTTCCCATGACATGGGCGGCGGAAGAAGCCATTCGCGTCACGAGCGGCTCCGGCAAATCGAGATTATGGCGAATCGCCTCCGCCTCCCGCCGCAGGCCGGGGATCGGAAACGGCGTGGATCCGAACACCTCGGTCTCCGGAATATCGGCAATCGCGTACAGGTCGAGCAGGTTGGCGGGTGCTCCGTGGGACTGATTCCGCGTGAGCCAGCCATGCGCGTGCGCCCAGTCCGTCCATGCCTGCAGATATTCCTGATGAAGGATTCCGAGCGTGTGGCGGTAATCAAATTTCAGCCGCGCCAGAAAATCCTCGTCGATCGGCTCGTCCGGCTCGCCGAGGAGGGCGGGAAGATGTTCCTTGAGCCGATAGCCATGCATCTGTTCGAACCGCTCCGGAAGCTGAGTCGTCCAGCTGGCGTGGTAGTATTCGAAGGAGTCGTGGAAATGCGCGCGCAACGCGCCGTCCGGGAGGGACTCAAGAGCTTCGTCGAAGGTCTGCAGATAGGCCCGCATCGCCTCGGACGAAAACGGGTCGAGGACAAGGCCTTCCCCGCCGGGTGCGGCCCGTTTGACGAGCTGTCCGGTCGCCTCTACTTCGGGCTCGCCCGTCTCCCCGCGGATCGCTTTGGCGGCATCATCAGGCGTCACTTCTGGGCCGCCGAAGGGCCAGCCAGTGCCCGTCGCCATATCGATTTGCAGGCCCAGTCGGCGGGCTTCTGTCGCGGTATAAGCGAGCAGCTCCGTCCACCGCGGGGATAGGTAATCCACATAATCTTCCTCACTGCCTCGTGCACCGTAGATCGGCGTGATCTCGACCCCGCCCAGGCCGACCCCGGCGAACGCCTCCAACTGATGCGTCAGTCCTGCTTCGTCGACGGCGCTTCCCGGCCACCACCAGCGCGTCCATGGGCGGCTGGTTTCGGATGCTTCGGGCCATCCCGGAAAAAGGGCATCTTCCGCCGCGTTGATGACGGCCGAAGCCCCTATGGAGGCAAGGACACTGAAAAAGAGGAGGGTACGCATCGGGTGAGAGAAAGCGATGCAGGGGGAACACCTGCCTGGCAAGTGAGGGCGCCTCGGACTGTCACGAATTATCGCCTTCGGGCAGCGTCCCCGATGCTCTGAGAATACCCGGGCGAGTCTGGAGGATCGGAACGCTTGGGGTGTCGCCTGATCCGACCTCAACCATTGCGAGGCCGGATGGCTCCGGAGAAACTATTGCTTTGAGGTGTCGGCGGGTGCCAGCTCGCGGCGGTCGAGCCGGATGGCGAAGGGAACGGCCTCGGTTTCGATGATGTCGGTGACGCCGGCAATCTGCGGGCTGGTGGGAGCGTCGTGCAGTTCCAGGACGACGATTTCGTTTTCACCGGGGCGCAGCCAATGTTGCGGGACGAACAAGGTTCGCACCGCGCCGCGATCCCAGAACCGGCCGAGGTTGTGGCCGTTGACCCATGCCACGCCCATTCCCCAGTCGCGGAGGTCGAGAAAGGATCCGCCGGATTCGTCGAGGGTGAAGGTGCCGCGATAGAAGGTGGGGCCGACATGAACGGCGTTTTCCTCCGCGGAAATGTCGCCTCCGTGCGGGTAGGGGAGGGAATACATTTCCCAGCCTGTAAGCTCTTGGCCGTCGATAAAGGCTCCGCCGTCGAGCCCTTTCCGCGCACGGTCTTGGCTGCGGTGGTCGGTGATGACACTGATGCGGCCAAGATTGTAGACGAGGAGGTCGAGGGTGACGGACCCGTCCTCCTTCAGTTCGATTCGGTTGCTCTCGAGTCCATAGCCGACAAACGATCGGGCACGTGGTTGGCCATTGATCATGGTGATCGTATAATCGCGGGCCTCCCGCAGTTCGAGAGTGCCCTCGATCCCGTCAGGAAAATGCTTCCGGTAGAGCACAAAGCCGTAGTCCTGGCCGAGTTCCTCCATCGTGGCGGGTTGAGCGGCCGTCAGGGTGGGTGTCTCGGGCAGGTTCTCGAGCAGGGTGGCGGCCGGAGAAAGGCTGACCGGGGGAATCGAGATCACGGGGGAATTCTCCGGGACCGGCGGCAGGTCGAGATCCAGTTTCTCAGCGATCAATTGGCGCAGGGCGTGAAATTTTTCGGTGACGCGCCCGGCCTCGTCGATCGGCGCACTGTAGTCGTAACTGGTTTGCACGGGATGGTATTCATTCGCGCCATTGAAAAACCCGAAAGTCGTTCCACCGTGAAAAACGTAATAGGTAAACGATACGTCGTGATCTATGAGAAATGAAGTCCATTCGGTTGCGTGCTCGACGGAAGCGTGGCGGGTCGCGACAGGTTGTCCCCACCCGCTGAACCACGCCGTGTAGACTTCGGGCGCAAAGGCCGGATCGCTTCCGATCACGTCCTTCGTCATTTTCAGAGCTTCCTCGCCACGCAGTCCATTGCGGCCGCGCAGGACGCCGGGCAGGTTGATGCCGGGATCCCGTCCGGGGGCGAAAAACGGATCACAGGTGAAGAGCGGCACTTCCCATCCGGCCTCGAGAAACACCTGCTGGAGTGTCCGCAGATGGTCGTTGTTACCGCGCGCCACGAGGCCGTATTCGTTTTCCATCTGGACCATGAGGAGGGGGCCGCCCCGGGTTACCTGCATGTCGGCGACTTCCTGATACACCCGATGGATATAACGCCGGCTCCATTCGACGTATTGCGGGTGGTCCGTGCGGATCTTGACCTCCGGATAGCGGGCGGTCCACCACGGGATGCCTCCATATTCCACCTCTGCGCAGCAGTAGGGCCCGGGGCGCAAGATTGCCCACATGCCGTTCTCCTGGCAAAGTTCGAGCATGCGATGGACGTCGGTCATGCCGGAAAAAGTGAATTCGCCTTCCTTCCGCTCACAGAGATTCCAGAAGAAGTAGAAGCTCATCGTGTTCAGGCCCATCGCCTTCGCCTGCTGGATGCGCAGCTCCCAATCCTCGGGCAGAACGCGCCCAAAATGCATTTCACCGGCGACGATGAGCATCGGCTCGTCATCGAGAAAGAAGTGATCGTCACGGATTTCGAAGCTGTGGGGCTGGCCGTCGGGTTGTGCCGTGCTCCAGGGACTCGCCGTCGCACAGACCGCGAACGCGAGCCAGAGGGCGAGAACGGTCCGGGCGGTGAACAACGGTTTACGAAAGTGACCCGCATGACGGGCGTGGCGGGAGGGGCCGCAGAAGAGAGCCGAAAAAGAGAACATGGCGGTCAGTGGGTCAGGTGGAGAGACGCAACCGGCGTTGCTTTTTGAGCGGATGCCTCCAGTTCCAGCCGGATGTAATCGTAGACGATGCCATCGTTGATCGGGCCCGCCGGAACGGTGAGAATGAGTTCATTTTCTCCTGCGCGGAGCTTCGCGGCATCGAAGGACAGCGCGCGTTCGTACCAGATTCCCTGCTGCCCATGGCGCGTGATGACGCCATCGGGTTGCAGGTCGTCCAATGTCCCGACCGACTGTCCATTGACCGTCACGTCGAGAGTGCGCGTGCCGGTTCCGCAGATGGCAAGGCGAAGGGTGGCCACGCCGGTCGGCTCCTCCGACAGGTCGAAGGCGATGGTGTAGGGCGTCGCACGCCCCTCTCCTACCACACCGAAGTATGGCCGAGCACGGGCCTCGGGGTCCTCATTGTGGGGCACGTGCTGGAAGAACCAGTCGCTGCGAGGATGGCTCGCGCCGATCTCATAGCGCACGTCGTCGGGGAAAAGTTTCGGATAGCGGAGGGAGATTTCAGGATCCGCGTAGTCTTTGGCACCAAGGAACTCGGAAGCGTTGCGATTCGGGATGCCGACTTCCCAGAGCTGGCGACCGTGGCGGAGGGGAGTCCAGACAAGCTTGCCCAGATCAAGTTCCTCGCCGGGCCGAACGACGACATCTGCCCGGGTGAACTCGCCGAGCACGCCGTCGGCAAAGGCGTGGAGAGTATACGAGCCAGGCCGGACTTTCGGAATCGAAAAGCTGCCGTCGGCGTGCGCATGGACCCAGAACTGGTAGTGTTTCGCATCGATTTGCCAATGCACGACACGACCGGGGCCGTCTTCGCGCGGAGAGGCATAGGCGGGTGCGGTCAGGCCGACCTTGATTGAACCGAGATCTTCGAGATCAGTCAGAGGGTCCTGCAGTTCCAGCCGTCCGGTCACCGTCGCGCGGGTGCCTCCGTTGGGATAATCCACGCCGTTCACCCAGTCGAAGGGCCATTTCTCCAGTTCCTCTTGCTGCTGGGCCTTGGCATCCGCATACATGGCGTCGGGGGTGTCACCGGAATTCACATACAGCAAGAAGGGGCCGACGACCTTCGTCCAATGCTCGCCGGGGCCGACCGCTACTTCGGCGCCACCGTAGTGGCTGCTGCGCCAGTAGTTGAGAACGGTGGGGGCGGCAATCGCGTTGGTGTCACGATGGCCCAGGAACTCCACCTTGGTTGGTCCGCCACTGAGATATTCGGTTGTGGGGTTGATCACAAAGAAGCCGACCTGTTCACTCGTGCTGGACCAGCCGAAGGTTGGATTCTCCCATTGCACGGTCGTAAAGATGTATTTGTCGCCGGTGTGCAGTTCCTTCGGATAATGGAGGTGGCGCTCCTCGCTGATGCTCATCCAGTCGAAGAAGTCGTTGAGCTTCGCACAGAAGCGTGCTTCGGCGATCGAGGTGGCCGGGTAGTGGGGCTGGTGCTCGAAGATCGAATACGTGTAGACGCCGGAGTCACCGCGCCCGAGGGCGTAGCGGATCTCCACATCGGCTGCGAAATCACCGGTTCGGCTCGATCCGGGACCGGTACCCATGAGGCGGTCATCCGCGATGCCCTTGATCGAAACCTCGACGCGTTCGCCACCGTTTTCGGCCGGGTCTACGGTGACGGTGGCGATCGCGGGGGCGGTATCGGGTGGCCCCATCGCGTCATGTGACCAAAAGCCATACTGGTGATCGGTCATGCCGCGATTCACGCCCTCGTGGTTGAAGCCGGGAGGGTCCCGCTGAAGGTCGGGAGTTCCGTCGTCATGGAGAAAAGTGGCCAACATTTCGCGGTCGCGGTATCGCAGCGAAGTGAGGTCTCCGGACGCCTTCGCGACCCGCGCGGTGACGATCCCGTTGTCGAGAATGTATTCCTGAGGCGTTTCCTCAAGCGTCACGGCTCGCTGTGTGAACGCAAAGGAAGGAAGACCCAGAAGGAGCAGGACGAGGAAGGAGGCTGGGGGAAACCGGAGTTTTGAAGAAGCGCGCATCGAGGACACTATGGAGCGCAAACCCCGCGAGTGCACGGCTGATGGTTGCCGGAACGTCAGACCAAACCCGCGCGGCGTCTGCGGCCTTGCCCCACGAGCCCCATACGCGACCGATCGGAAAGGACTACGGTGATGGCGGCACCTTCGTTCCGGGTGTATGGATGCGGCGAAGTTCCTGGGCAGCCCGAACCATGTTTTCGAGAGAGGCTTCCACTTCGGGCCACTGCCGGGTTTTCAAACCGCAATCCGGGTTGACCCAAAGAGCGGCGGGAGGAATCACGTGGGCCGCCGTTCGCATAAGGCTGATCATGTCCTCGATCGAGGGAACGCGGGGGGAGTGAATATCGTAGACGCCGGGGCCGATCTCGTTCGGATACTCAAAGGCGACGAAGGCGTCGAGCAGCTCCATCCGTGAGCGGGATGTTTCGATCGTAATGACATCAGCGTCGAGGGCGGCGATCGCCTCGATGATGTCGTTGAACTCGGCGTAGCACATGTGGGTGTGAATCTGCGTGTCATTGCGTACGCCGGACGAGGTGAGGCGGAACGCGGCGACCGCCCAGTCGAGGTAGGCCGCCCAGTCCCGGCTGCGCAGCGGAAGCCCTTCCCGCAAGGCGGGTTCATCGATCTGGATTGCGGCGAGACCGATCTTTTCCAGGTCGAGGACTTCGTCCCGGATTGCGAGCGCGATCTGGCGGGCCGTTTCCGCCCGTGCTTGGTCATCGCGCACAAAACTCCACTGCAGAATCGTGATCGGGCCAGTGAGCATGCCTTTCATCGGGCGGGAGGTCAGCGATTGGGCGTAGGCAGACCAACGCGTCGTCATCGGATGCGGGCGACTGACGTCTCCGTAAATGATGGGCGGTTTCACATAGCGCGTGCCGTAACTTTGGACCCAGCCGTTTCGGGTGAAAGCGAAGCCTTCGAGTTGTTCTCCGAAATACTCGACCATGTCATTGCGCTCGAACTCGCCATGCACAGGCATGTCGATGCCGATACGATCCTGAAACTCAACGCACCGGCGAATCTCGGTTTCGAGAAATGCGTCGTGGGCTTCGGCAGAGATCGCGCCCCTGCGGAGTTGTGCGCGGTTGGCGCGCACTTCTCGGGTCTGCGGAAAGGAGCCGATGGTCGTGGTGGGGAAGGCGGGAAAACCGAGCTTTTCCCGCTGTTGCGATTGCCGCTCGGGGAATGGAGTGGCTCGGCGTGTATCGGCCGCACGGATACCCGCGACGCGTTGCCTGACAGCATCGTTGTGAATCCGCCGGCTCAATCGACGAGAGCGGATTGCTGCGCTGTTGTCGGCGAGCAGCGAGGCGGGGGCCGCACCGGCCAGAAAATCGCGCAGAAACGAGACCTCACGCAGCTTTTCGTCGGCAAATGCGAGCCAGTTCCGTAGCTCCGGATCAAGGTCCGCTTCGTTCTCGAGGGTGAGCGGACTATGGAGGAGGGAGCAGGATGGGGCGATCCAGAGCCGGTCGAGTCCCAGTTTGGCCTGCGCTTGCTCGAGCAACTGGAGCGAAGCCGCAAAATCATTCTTCCACACATTCCGGCCATCGACGACTCCGAGAGAAAGGATCTTGTCCGTCGGAAACTCGCGCAAGAGGACATCGACTTCCTGCCGCCCTCGCACCGCATCGACGTGGAGGCCATCCACGGGCAGATCAAGGAAGGTGCTCCGGTTGTCACCGAGTTCACCGAAATAGGTTGCCACGATCAGCCGGGTTTTCCCGGCCGCGGCGGCGAGCCGGGCATAGGCCGGGCGAAAGCGGGAGCGTTGAGCAGCCGTGAGGTCGAGAGCTAGAACCGGCTCATCGAATTGAATCCATTCGGCACCGTCGGATGCGAGGCGGTGAAGAATCTCTTCATAGACCGGAACCAACCGGTCCAGTAGTTTGAAACGATCGAACGCCGGGTTTTGCGGATCCTGTTCCTTCCCCAGGGCGAGGTAGGTGATGGGTCCGATCAGAACCGGCTTGGCCTTCAATCCGAGTGCCCGGGCTTCGGCAAACTCCTCAAAGATCTTGTTCGTGGAGACGCGAAACTCCGTGTCCGCGCGAAATTCGGGAACAATGTAGTGATAGTTTGTGTCGAACCATTTGGTCATCTCACTCGCAAACGGTGCGGCTTCGGAAGAATGGCACTCACAGCGATGCAAGGATTGGGCGCCTCGTGTGCCCCGCGCCACGAGGAAAGTCGTATCGAGGTCAATGGGAGCTCCATTGCTGCCAAACCGTGGGGGGACATTGCCGAGCAGGCAGCTCAGGTCGAGCATCTGGTCGTAGAATGAAAAATCGTTGCACGCAACGAGGTCGATCCCCGCTTCAGTCTGCTTTTGCCAGTTGCGGGCGCGGAGATCGCGTCCAAGGGCTTCCAGCTCCGGGCGGGTGAGTTCACCTTTCCAGTAGGCCTCGGTTGCCCGCTTCAGTTCGCGTTGTTCGCCAATCCGGGGATAGCCGGAAAGGTGGGTGGTCGGTGGGCTCTCAGGATGCATGGACACAGTCTAGCAGAGAACGGAAATTCAATAAAATGCATTGTTGAGATGAACACCATGCGCATTTGTTATGATCACGATGTTCGAAATCCGTCACCTCAGGCTTCTCAAGACACTTGCTGAGACCGGGAATCTTTCCCGTGCGGGGAGGGAACTGAATCTCTCTCAACCCGCCGTTTCGCGGCAGATGCGTGACCTCGAAGAACACTGTGGGTGTGCGCTCTTCGAACGAAAAAGTCAGCCGCTACGATTCACGCCAGCGGGGACCCGCCTTCTCGACACCGCCTTCTCGGTGTTATCCGAAGTGAATCAGGCCGACCGCGAAATTGCCCGCATCCGGGAAGGCCGTGCGGGCCAGCTCCGCATCGCTGTCGAATGCCACTCCTGCTTCGACTGGCTGATGCCTTCGATGGACGCCTTTCGGGCCTCATGGCCAGATGTGGAAATGGATCTGGTCTCGGGATTTCATCCGGATCCGGTGGGGCTGATTCTGGAGGACCTCGCCGATGTCGTGCTCGTTTCGCATGCCAAGGCGCGGGCGGGCATCGTGTTCCATCCGCTCTTTCGATACGAAGTATGGGCGCTTTTGCCGCACGGCCACCGCCTCCTCGAAAAACGTTATCTGACGGCCCGTGATTTTGAACGCGAAACCCTCATTACGTATCCGATTCCGGATGAACGGATCGATGTGATCCGGGAGGTCCTCGGGCCTGCCGGAATCAACCCGGTGCGGCGCACGACCGAGCTCACGGTTGCCATCCTGCAACTGATCGCCAGCCGGCGCGGGATTGCCGCGATGCCCGGATGGGCAGTGCAACCATACCTCGAACGGGATTATGTCGTGGCACGTCCCATACGCCGAAACGGCGTATTCACGGATTTCCACATGGCAACTTCCCGGAGTACCTCGACGCTGGCCTACATGATCGAGTTTCTTCGGTTAACGAGGAAAATCAGCACGCAGACCCTGCACGGGATCCAGCCCCTGTGATCGGTGGGGAAGGTGCATGACGGTAGCGACCGTCCTTGAAAGTGATCAGCTGATCTCCTTTTCGGCGAGGCGTTCCATCATCCGGTATACCCGGCCGATCATCTCGCGGGGGTCTTCGACGAATCCGGCGGCGACCATGGCGTTGTCGAAAATCTGCTCGGCGAGTTCGGCCGCGACCTCCGGTTTGCTTTCGCGCAGAACAGCAAGATGACGGACGAGGGCATGACGCGGATTGAGTTCGAGCCGAATCGGTTGTGGACCGGGAACGTCCTGCTGCATGGCGCGCATGATCCGACGCATCGAGGGCGTCATCATCTTGTCTGCATTGAGGGCGGCGGCCGGGCTATCGACGAGTCGCTGGGAACCCACGACGGCGGAAACCTTGTCCCCCAGTGTCTCCTTCAGCCAGCCCGTCAGCTTGTCGAGCGTTTCGGATTCGAGCGCTTCGCCCTCTCCGGTGGCAGGCGCGAGATCGATCTCGCTGCTGTCCGCCGCAATCAGCTTCTTGCCGTCGAACTCGTGCAGATGGTTCATGACAAACTCATCGATCGGCTCATAGAGAAAAAGCACCTCCCGGTTGTGCTGACGGAATGTCTCGAGGTAGGGGCCGGCTTCGATTGCGGCGCGGCTCGGAGCGTAGAGAAAATAGATCTCCTTCTGTTCGTCCGACATGCGGCTGACGTAGTCCCCGAGCGTGGTCGTCTTGCCAGCATCCGTCAGGGACGATTCGTAACGGAGGAGTTTGGCGAGACGCTCCTTCTGAGCGGGATCGGAGGTAATGCCTTCCTTGAGGAAAATTCCGAACTGCTTATAGAAGGTTTCGAAATTTTCGGGATCCTTTTTCGCTTCATCCTGGAGGTGCTTTACAAAGCGGCCCGTGATGACCTTGCCAATCTTCTGCACGAGCGCGCTGTCCTGCATCGATTCCCGGGAAATGTTGAGCGGAATATCCGCGCTATCGACGACACCCTTCGCGAACCGCATCCATTCCGGGAGAAGCCCCTCCGGCTTGGGGTCGATGAGGACTTTCTTGCAGTAGAGCGCGACGTTCGGCTCCATCCGTCCGAAGCCGAAGCGCTCGAAATTTTCTTTCGGCGCAAAGAGGAGGGCATTGATCGCGATGGGGGCGTCCGCACTAAAATGCAGCGTGTAGTGAGGCTCGTCGAAGGCGTTTGCCTGGAAC
>CAZVQJ010000031.1:0-19149 GCA_964629165.1 uncultured Puniceicoccaceae bacterium | reverse complement strand
GAGATTTCCTGCCCGCCGAACTGCCACCCCTACCCCCAGCCACCGAAGGCCGTCGCCCCTGAAGAATTCCTGAGAGCCCGCTGCCGGATCCACTTGCGGAAGTTTTATGCGGCGGCCGTTCGGAGGTTTGTTCACATGGACGAATGGTGTGAACACCGAGCCCCCGATCGGCCTTCGGCGGAGTAAGGCCCGCAAAGATCGTTCGGGGTACCGTTTTTACTCTCGCCTGCGGTCAAACCATTTCGCTACGAGCCAGTCGGCCATTTTTTGAGACGTCCGAACGCCGCTTGAAATCCATCATGAGCCGTTCGACGTCGACCTCGTCGTCCGTCTTCTGCGCTCGCGCCCAACGCATGCCTCATCCTTTGCCCGTCCGCGCGCAGGGGAAAACACTTGTCCCCGGACTGGCGGTGTAGAGATTGGATGCTTCCCCTCATGCCGACGCTTAACTGGATTGGAAAAGACGCCGTCATCCGCACCACAAGGAAGTACCCTTCCGTCTCCTCGAGCCCGATCCCGCGCTCTCCCACGGCGATTCGGCCGATGGCAACCTCATCGTGCAGGGCGACAACCTCCACGCCCTCAAGGCCCTCCTCCCCAAATACGCCGGGCGCGTGAAGTGCATCTACATCGACCCGCCCTACAACACCGGCAACGAGGGCTGGATCTACAACGACAAGGTCAACGCCCCCGAGATCAAGAAATGGCTCGGCCAGACCGTCGGCAAGGAGGCCGAAGACCTCTCCCGCCACGATAAATGGCTCTGCATGATGTACCCCCGCCTGGTGCTGTTGAAGCAGTTTCTTTCGGAAGATGGCGCCATCTTTGTCTCGATCGATGATAACGAGGTGGCGTCGCTGCGACTGGTGATGGATGAGGTGTTTGGTAAGAAGAATTTCGTGGCCAATTTCATTTGGCAGAAGGTGTATTCGCCAAAGACAAGTGCTCGGTTTGTTTCCGATGATCACGACTATGTAACGACATACGCAAGGAACTTGCACAGGCTGCGCCTTAACCTTCTGCCACGGACCGAGGTGCAGGATAAAGCCTATCGGAATCGAGACAATGACCCAAGAGGTCCGTGGAAGCCTGGAGACTTATCGGCAAGAAATTTCTATTCGAAAGGAACCTACTCGATCACGTGTCCGTCGGGACGAATAATTGAGCGTCCACCCGGCGGAAACTACTGGAGGGTATCGAAAACGAACTTTGAGATTCTGGATTCCGATAACCGGATTTGGTGGGGAAACAATGGAGACGCCATTCCGCAGATCAAACGTTTCTTGAGCGACGTTAAGGGCGGGCGTACTCCCCAAACACTGCTAAGCTACAAAGAAGTCGGCCACTCACAGGAGGCGAAAAAGGAAATTCTCGAGATTCTGAACTTCGCCTCATCAGAAGATGTTTTCATCACGCCCAAACCCACCCGCCTCATCCAGCGCATTCTTCAAATCGCATCCGACAAAGACTCCATCATCCTCGACTCCTTCGCCGGTTCGGGGACCACGGCGCACGCGGTGCTCAAGCAAAACGCCGAAGATGGCGGAAACCGGAAGTTCATCCTCGTCGAGATAGAGGAGGCGATCGCCGCGGACATTACCGCCGAGCGCGTCCGCCGGGTCGCGGGGGGCTACACCAATGCAAAGGGCGAGCGCGTCGAAGGTCTCGGGGGTGGCTTCCAGTTCTGCCGCCTGAGCCAGGAGCCGCTCTTCAACGTGTTCGGCGATATCCGCGACGACGTCACCTTTGCCCAGTTGGCCGACTTTGTCTGGTTTTCCGAGACGGGGGTCGGTTTCACCGGCACAGAGGAGAGCCCGCTGCTCGGGGTGCATGAGGGGCGGGCGATCTACCTTCTCTTCAACGGCATCCTCGGCGACCGCCGGCCCCAAGGGGGCAACATCCTGACCGCCGCGGTCCTCGAGAGCCTCCCGGCGCACGACGGGCCCAAGGTCATCTACGCAGCGGCCACGCGCCTCGGGGCCGCCGCCCTCCAGCGGGCGAACATCGTCTTCAAACAAACGCCCTACGCGATCGAGGTCTAGGTCATGCCGAGCTTTCAGCCGAAGGATTACCAGCGTAGTGCCCTCGCCAGCATCGAGCACTACTTCCGCCAGTGCCAGCAGATGGGGAACGCGGACTATGCCTTTCAGGAGACGACGAAAGCGCTCTGGGAGCACAAGTCGACCTTCACACCGCTGCGGGGCTTTCCCGAGGAGATGCCTTATTTCTGCCTGCGGGTGCCCACCGGGGGCGGCAAGACGTACCTCGCGGCCAAGAGCGTGGCGCTCGTCAACCAGCGCCTCCTCCACACCGAGCACAGCGTCATTCTTTGGCTCGTTCCGTCCAAAGCGATCCGCGACCAGACATTGAGCGGGCTGCGCCAACTCGACCACCCTTACCACGCAGCTCTGCGCGAAGCCGGACCGGTGACGGTGATCGACCTTGACGAGGCCAAGGCACTCACACGCTCGACCTTGGAAACAAGCACAGTCGTGATTGTGGCCACTCGGCAGGCTTTTCAGGTCGGCGACGAGGAGATCCGGAAGGTTTATGAGAGCAGCGGCGCCCTCATGCCCCTCTTCGACGATCTGACGGCCGAGCAGTGTGCCCGGCTCCTGACCGATGCCGAGGGCGCGACGATCCCGTTCTCCCTCGCTAACGCACTGCGCCTGCGCCGTCCGTTTATCATCGTCGACGAGGCGCACAATAGCCGCACGGAGCTCGCTTTTGAGACGCTCGCGAAGTTTCGCCCCTCGGGCATCATGGAGCTCACTGCTACGCCCGACACGGAGAAGACACCAAGCAACGTGCTCCACTCTGTCTCCGCCGTAGAGCTGAAGCAGGAGGAGATGATCAAGCTGCCGATCAAGCTGGAAACCCAGACTGATGATCAACGCTGCCTCGCCGCCGCCCTCGATCAGCGCGAACAGCTGGCCGTGCTCGCCGAGCGGGAGGAGGCTGAAGGGGCCCCCTACCTGCGGCCTCTGGTCCTCATCCAGTCCGAAGCCCGTTCCAGCTCCAAGGAGACGCGCCACGCCGACTGGGTGAAAGCCGAGTTGATCAAGAATCACAACGTACCGGAAGAGGAGATTGTCATCGCTACCGGCAACGAGCGAGGCCTCGAAGCGCTGCAGGATGATTACGAAGGCGGCATCTTCTCGCCCCGCTGCCCGGTCAAATACGTCATTACCCAAAAAGCCCTCGCTGAAGGCTGGGACTGCGCCTTCGCCTATGTCCTCGTGAGCATGGCCGGCGTGAAAAGCGTCACCGCCGTGGAGCAGCTCCTCGGACGCATCCTGCGCCAACCCGACGCGAAGCGGCGCCAGAACGAAGCCCTCAACCGGTCCTATGCCTACGTCGTTTCAAGGGACTTCGGCGAAACGGCCGAGAAGCTCCGCGATTGCCTCGTGCAAACCTCCGGCTTCAATCGACGGGAGGCCGCCGAGTTTGTCTCCGCCCAGCGCGCGGAACAGGCAAAGCTCGACTACAAGCGAGGCGCGGACCGCATCCAGATCCGGCCCGTCGATGTTCCTCTCAATGAAGCGCTCGACCTGTCCAGCGTCTCGGCAGAGGTGAAGAAGAAGATCCAGTGGAACCAAAAGAAGCGCACGCTTACGATTAACGCCCCGTTAAGCGAAGAGGAAACCGCGGAGATCGAAATCCACGCGGTGATGGAAGGGAGCCGCGAAGCCATCACGCGAGGCGGTGAGGCCAGCCGGGGCGAAGCTGTCACTCTATTCACCTACCCCTCAGAGCGCGGCGAACCCTTTTACGTTCCCCAGATGGAAGTGCTCATCGAAGGCGAGCTCAGGCTCTTCGATGAACCTGAGGCGATCAACTACCCTTGGGAACTGCCTGTTTATGAAGCCAAAGTCTCGGACGAGCAGTTAAGTGAACTGATCGAGGCGGCGAAGGTCTCGGAAGCTGGATTGATTGATGTGGATGCCAAAGAAGGGCGCCTCAAGAGTCGCTTCGTATCAGAACTGGAATCTGATCTTGGGCTTTCCTACCGCCCCGAAAACTGGGACGAGGCCAAACTTGCCGCTTGGTTCTGCCGTCAGATTCACGATCTCTCGATCACACATGCCAGCAAGCGGGCCTTTGTCGCGGCTTGGCTAACAAGCCTCTTGGGCAAAGACGGGGTCGATCTGGCCAAGGTTAATCGGCAGAAGTTTCTCCTCCGCAACATCCTCGAAGCCCACGTCGCCAACCTCCGATCAATCGCAGTGCAGAAGGCCTGTCAGGCTTTCCTCTTTGGAGAAGACAGCAACGAGCGGGTACGCGTGGGATCCGAATACCAGTTCTTCTTCCACCCCGATGCCTACGCGCCGGATCGGGAGAACAACGGAGACTTCGGCGATTACGATTTCCAAAAGCACTACTACCCACGTATCGGCGTTTTTGATACAAAAGAAGAATATCTCTGTGCCTGCTGGATCGACCGGCATTCAAAAGTCGAGTTCTGGGTCCGCAATCTCGTCAAAAAGAGTGGCGCTTCGTTCTTTCTCCAGACTGCGAGCGGTCGTTTCTACCCGGATTTTGTCTGTAAGCTGACGGATGGTCGCATTCTAATCGTCGAATATAAGGGCGCCCACCTTTGGAAAGGGGCTGAGCCGAACCGACTCGTGGGCAAGCTCTGGGCGGAACTGAGCGAGGGAAAGTGCGCCTTTGTCATGGTGAAGGAAAAACAGTGGGCACTGATCGAGGCGGTATTCTGAACTGAATTGCCTTCGAGAGAGGTCCGCTCGTATCCATCCCTTGCGGAAAAAGGGGTCAATACTCAAAAGTAAATTACTCAACCCTCTCGCAAGTGACTGATGCGACGCCTCGCGCAGGTGTCGTTCTTTCCCGAGGACAGACTCATCACCGCGCTTCGGCGCGCTTCTGTCCCGTCGCCAATGTTGTTCAAGGCAAGGGCCATGGGGGCAAACATTTTACTTTTGAGTGTTGGCCCCTTCCGGCCTTCAGGCGGAACGACTGGGGGCCACTTCTGATGGGTCGCGCTCGAAGCAGGCATGGCAAATGGCTTCGATGTGGCGTTCATCGGTGCCGCAGCATCCGCCGTAGACGTTGAGGTTGGGGAGGAGACGTTGGAGTTGACGATAGCGGCGGCCGAGGTCGTGTGCATCGCCGGCATCGAGTTCAGTGCTTTCGTCGAGTTCCGCGTGACTCCGGCCGGAGGCGTTGGCGCGAATGCCATGGATCCGTCGGGTCCAGTTGCCGCCTTCCGCGAGCGTCGGCAGGAAATGCGCCGGATGGGCGCAGTTGATCATGTAGTAGGCTGGCGGACGTTTCGCGAGAGCGTCGACGATCTCGATCGCACCCGCCAGGCTGGTGCCATCGGGAAGCCGGCCATCCGTCTCGACGGTGAAGGAGATCACCGAAGGTATCTCGAGGTCCGCGGCGGCCTGGACGATGCCGAGCGCTTCATTGATATAGTTGATGGTGATGCCGGTCACGAGGTCGGCGCCGGCGTCGCGATAGGTGCGGATCTGAGGGCCGTGATAGAGCGCGGCTTCTACGGTGCTCATCAGCTCCAGAGGTCGGTAGCCATCGCCGCGCGGGCCGATGCAGCCACTCACGACCATGGGCGAGTCACAGGTTTCGTGCTCATCCTGGACGCTGCGCATGAGGCCGATCGCTTCGCGGTTGACCCGCTCGAGGGCGTCCGGGGTATAGCCAATTTTCGCAGCCCAATCCGGAGTCGCCCGCCAGGTCGGGCTCTCGAGAATGAAGCCGACCTTGTGGCGGCAGGCGATGGCTGCGTAGGCATCGAAGTATTCGCGGAGAACGGCGCGGCCTCGCGGATCCTTGAGGAGGTCGAATGCGGCAAAATACGGCAGGTCGATTCCCTTCTGGAAGATCAAGGTGGTTTCGAGGCCGCCGTCGGTCAGGAACGGAGTTTCGCCCAACTGGGGCAGGTTCTGCGTGTGTTTCATGATGATGTTTTGCGTGTTCATCATCCTAGGCGTAAGTCCGTGCCTCACAGTGTGAGGCCGGCGCCGGCTGCCTCATTACCTCCGCCTCACAGCTGCCAATCCATCGGCTGTTCGGGCCGATAGTTGCAGAAGGTGCCTGTCCGGAGCGATCGCTCGAGATGGCGACCAAGCGGCGGATGGAGCTTGCCAATTTTCCGGATGGCGTGACGGATGCGCCAGGTGACGGCGGAGCGAGCTCGCTCGTTGGCGCCACCGGAAGTACGCTTCCGCCCGCCGATGCCGGCGGCACGGCCGACCTCTCGCAAGACGGCTTCACGTTCCGCCTCCAGCTTCTCCGCCAGGTGGTCATCTTCCGCGGCGATGGCGTCCGCAAGCCCGGAATCGAGTTCCGCAAGGCGCAGGCGGTATGCCTGAAGCGATCGAGCATCCGCCACTTCCATGCCGGCGGACTGTACCTTGACGTCCGCCAAGTCCGCGCAATGCAGGTCTTCATTCGGCCGGGCGAGCATGCGGGCAATGTCGTCAAACCCGCGCATCGCAGGCATCTGCAGCGTCTGCCCGCCGAAGGACAGATTCCAGACATCACCCTGTTTTCGAAACACATTTCCGCTGATCGCGGGCCGCGGTGCGTCCGCAACCGGAACGCCGCTTCCGTGCAACCCTGCCCTCCGAAGGCCTTCCTCCAGCCGGGCGAGATCAGCCTTGCGCCGATAGGGATTCACTTGCAGGAGCCACTGAAGCACGGTCTCCGAATCTTGCGGCCGCCCCTCGCAGATCCGTTCGGTGAACATTTCCAGGAAGAGGGCGAGGCGTTCTGCCGCCCGAATCTTGTCGCCCAGATAGGCGCAGGCGACCGCCTGAAAGACCGGAAGGTCGACCACGAAGTCGCACGGGGACTTGCCCAGCATCTCCAGGAACTCTGCGTATCGCCCGAGCACGAACAGCGGGAAAGATGCGTAGGCGTAGCGCCACGGTGGCCCCATCGGGTTCAGCTCGAGGCCGCGCTGTGCGCATTCCCAGCCCCGCTCCCCTTCCCCCTGATAGGCAAAGTAGCACGCCAGTTGCACGAGAATACGGGCATCGCTGGGAGCCAAGCTCTGCGCCCGGTCGAGGCGAAGACCTGCGGTTTCGAACTGTCGCCGATACTGCTCGATGCGCCCCAGTATGAGCTGAACGGTGGCATCGTCCGGATCCAGATGCTCCGCCTTTAGCGCAAAATCGTAGGCAAGGCGCTCTTTCGTTTCCCAATGTTCCCAGGCCTGGCAGCTCCACTCATTGAAATGGGAGAGGGAAATGCCAGCATAGGCCCGCGCGTAGTGGGGATCGACCTGAAGGGCCTGCTCAAAGAACTGCCGCCCTTCCTGATCGGCCTCCACCGTTCCCCGCTGGAGGCACTCCATTCCGCGCAGCCAGCATTCGTATGCCTGCAGTTTGGAGGGCGGCCGCGCCCGCGCACCGGCCAGGAGGGACTGGTCAAGCCGAATGGTCAGGGCATTGGCGACACGTGCCGCCACTTCATCCGGAATGCCTGGCAGATCCTGCTCGTCGAATCGGCCCGCCCACAAATGGGCCGCGGTCTCCGTCTCGATCAACTGAAGGCTGATCCGCAAATGGTCGCCCATGCGTCGAATACTTCCGCGCAACAGGTGCCCGGCGCCGAGATCCTGTCCAATGCCGATACTCCCCTTTCCCGCATGATGAGGGGAGAAAACCGAGTCCGCCGCGATTACGCCAAGCGCAGGAAAGCGGGCCAACTCCGAAATCAGATCGTGGACAAAGCCACGCGCCAGTCGGCTGTCGTCCTCAAAAGTCGAGAGGTTTTCCAGCGGAAGGATCGCCAAGGTAATCGCGCGGCGGTTCATAAAGACAGTTCCGATTGGGCGGGAGTGAATCGATCAAGGAAACGGCAGATTATGAACGTCCTGTCGGGGCGCGTCGAGGAAAAGTCGGCTCGGTTCGCTCGGCGCGGTCGGCAAAGCCGAAGAAGGGGTCAACACTTCTTCTGGCTGGAAGATCTCCCCTTCTTCCCGTATGCTGCATGACCCGCATCGGACAGTCGACTGACGGCTTCATTCAAATCGGATCCAACCGTGAACATAGATCATCAAAGCGACCTCGAATCCCCAATCTGCCACTACACGAATTACGAGTCCGCTTTCCACCTCGCGCACAAGGAACGGATTGATAACGCCCATTTTGGAGGCGAGCGATACGGCGCAATTTTCCCGCTGATCGAGGATGCCAAAATTTGTGACCAAACGACTGCGGAACATCAGGCGGCCCGGAAAGACGTCCGCGCCTGGATCCGTCGCCATCCCGAAAATCCTTCCGAAAAAGCAGAGACCGTGGTCGAGCATTTTCGCGCGATCGTGGCCCCGCTACTGGAAGGTCAGGCTACCGCGCTGGTGGTGTCTTGCAGCCCACAAGATGCGGGTCACTGGCAAGAGGCCCTGGAAAAATACATTGCGGCCCAGGACTACAGGATTCGAGTCGAGATCGACGGCGTCGAGGAGGCTCGCGTCGGAGAGGGTCAAAACCGGATCATTCTGACCACCGATTCCCTCTCCACGGGTCCAATTGAATCACGGCTCTGCGGGGTGTATGTGCATCAAAAGCTCACTGACGCCGAGGCCGTGGCTACGTTTTCCCAGCTCAATGAAACGTTTCCCGGAAAGACCACGACCTATCTCGTCGACTTCGCGAATGAAACCGACGAGATGCTCGCCGCCTTTCGAAAGGTCGATTCAGCAGCGGAAATTTCGGTTTGGACGGATCCCGACCACCTTCTCGATCTCTGCGACAAACTGGATTCCAGTGGTCTCTATGACGTGTCCAACGTCGATAACCTGATCATGCACGAGAGCGCGAAAAACGAGGAAAAGCTGCGGGAAACGGTAGCCTCAGTGGGCCGCCGGTTGGGGGAACGGTACGAGACGACTCGGGAGGCGGAAACTCGGAGGCGAGGGAGTTCACCCGCTTCGAACGCCGAGCTTGAAGGCTTGGTGCGCTTCAGACGTGAAGTCACGGAGTTTCTCCGCGCCTACGCGTTTCTTTCCCAGCTATTCAACTACCGCAACACGACGATCGGAAAACATGCTCTTTTTTTCCAGTACCTGCTCCCTCACCTAGCGTTTGTGGGGCAGGAAGGGAAAGCTCGTAATCCACACTAACGGATCCTCATCCATGCGTGCGGCTTGCCACTCAGTTGGCTGGTCCCGGCGGAAGTGCGGCGGGCATTTTACTCTGCGAGGATTTCTTCGAGGGTGCCCGCGCGAAGAAGTGCCTGCAGGTTTTCCATATCCGGAGGGACGTTCGAGATGGCTTCCTCGATCGTCGTCACGCCGTCCTGGACCTTCAGGAGGGAATCCTGGTGGAGCGTCTTCATGCCGTTGCGGATCGCGATCTTCTTGAGCTTTGCGGTTTCATAGCCTGCGTTGATGCCTTTCACCAGTTCCGGTGAAGTCCGCATCAGCTCGTGAATACCGATCCGCCCCTTGTAGCCGAGGCGATTGCAAGCCGGGCAACCATCGCCGGTCGGTCGAAATATCCGACCGGTGCCAGGTCCGAGCGCATTTTCAAGGATCTCCCGCTCCCGGCCTTCCGGATCGTAGGACTGCTTGCAGGTTTTGCAGATCCTGCGCAACAAGCGCTGCGCGCAGACGCACACGAGACTGGCGGAGATCATGAACGGCTCGATACCCATTTCGGTCAGGCGGCTGATCGTGGAAGGCGCGTCGTTCGTATGCAGCGTACTGAAAAGCATATGACCCGTGAGAGCGGCTTCGACCGCAATCTGCGCCGTTTCGCGATCACGGATCTCACCCACGAGGATAATGTCCGGATCCTGCCGGAGGAAAGAGCGGAGGGCACTGGCGAAGGTCAGGCCGATCTTTCGGTTCATCTGCATCTGGCAGAGGCCGGCAAGCGTGTATTCGATCGGATCCTCCGCCGTCCGAATACAGACATCCGGGCTGTTGATCTCGTTCAACGCGCTGTAGAGCGTCATTGATTTTCCACTACCCGTCGGGCCGCAATGGAGGACCATTCCGTAGGGGCGTTGAATGAGGTCCCGATATACCGAAAGGTTCTCTTCGCTGAAGCCGAGGGCGGGCAGCGGAAGGGTCGATTTCTGTTTGTCGAGAATGCGCATGACACAGCCTTCCCCGTGATTCAGGGGGGCGGTGGAAACGCGCAGATCGACGTCCATCCCCTTGCGGTTAAACTGCTTGTAAACGATGCGTCCATCCTGGGGGAGCCGTTTCTCCGCAATGTCGAGGTTCGCCATGACTTTGAGTCGCGCGATCAGGGCGACGGCCACCTTTGGGGGAATCATGAGCTTCACCTGACAGACCCCGTCGACCCGAAGGCGCACGCGTGCTTCGTTCTCAAACGGCTCGATGTGGATATCGCTGCCGCCTGCCAGATAGCTTTCTTCGATGATGCGGGAGGCAAGCTGAATGATCGGGGCGGACTCCTCTTCGAACTCCGCCTCGCTGGCGTCGGCATCTCCATCGGAATCGAACTCCATGCTGAGCGATTCCATGACGTCTCCGAACCCTGCTGCCTCCGGTTTCTGTTCGAGGTTGGCAAGCTTTTGCTCGACGTCCTCAGCCAGCGCGAGCATCGCGACGACCGGAAGACCGACGAGATCCTGCACCTTCTGGAGGACTGATCGGTTGAACGGATCTGTAATCGCGACCAGAAAATGGGCGCCTACCTCTCCAATCGGGAGCAAGCCGTTCTCCCGGCAGAACTCCGGTTCGAGGCGGGCGAACGTCCTTTCGTTCAGAAGAAGCTGCCGGGCATTGAAGGGCGGCATGTCGAACGCCCGCCCTTTGGCGAAAAGAAGTTGCCCTCCGTGAAGGTTGAAGGTCTCGAGAAGGTGACGTTCAAAAGCGTCGCCAGCGAGGTCGAGGTCAGCGGTCGCCAAGCCATGCGCCTGCTCCTGCGTGAGCTGCCCCATCTCGACCAGCTCTTGAAGAATGAGAATCTGTGTGCGTGCCAGTGCCATTGTCAGCCTTCCGGAGACTCGTTGTCGGCAGTGACCAATGCTTGTTCGCGCAGTTCAAAAAACGCGTCGAGCTGGCCGTATGGACAAACCAGCCAGGAGACCGGACCGTCGATCCTGTCCTCCCAATACTGGCGCACAAAGTCGCTCATGTAGTAAGCGGTGGCGAGGAATGTCGTCCCGTTCCAGTTGTCGATCGGCAACGTCCATGTAGCCGCGCATTCCTGCATCGACGTCGTTGCGAGAATCTCATCGCTGACCTGGTACTGGTCCAGATGCAGACCGCCGATCTTGAAGTGATCCAGCTGATACGCGAGGAGATCGCTCTCCGGAAGAACCTGGAGGTCAAAAAGAAGCACCCGCAGGAGCGAGGATTCCCGTAAATCGCCCTCACGAAGGCGTGCCACAAAAGTTTCCATGGCATCGTCGAGCTGATCAATCTGGACCAGCCCGCTGTCAGAGAGCCTGCCCCCCAACGAACGGTTGGCCTTGAGGACGAGACGATTGATGACCCGGTTCATAGGCGTTGAGAGAAAATCGGGTGATTGTTCATCGGCTTGCGCCCGTCTGGGTCAGCTCGGGAAAGAGGAGCGGCTGCGCATCAGCCGTGAGGTCGGGCACGAGGCGTTCGCTACGATCACCGACGAGTCGCGCAACGCCTTCAAGCCCATCGCGCGGATGAACATGAACATGAAAAAAACGCTTTTGTTCCCTCTGGAGAAATGCGCCCAGATCGAGAACCGTTCCCTCAGCCGGCACATCTCCATGGCGGTCTTCGATTGCCAGCCGCACTGCCCGGGCGCTGACGTCCCCTCGGCGGGCAAAGGCGATCGCACGGCGCAGCACGCTACGCAGTTCAAGATAGTTCCCAGGCCACTCGTAATTCAGAAGAACTGCCACCGCCTCGGCCGTGAAAGGACGTCGCTGCTCCTCCGGCATCGCCTCGAGAATGCGCTCAGCGTACCCCGAAAGGTCGACAAGGCGCTCCCGCAGCGGTGCGAGGACAAGCGGCGATTCGACCGTCCCGGCAATGTCTGCCGACAACTGCAGGCGGCGCACCTCCGGAACATCCGGCAGCGCATGCAAAAACTTGAGGGGCCCGAGCGCCTCCGAATCCTCATAGGTCCATCGCAGGAAGGACTCGAAAAGCGCCGGATCGAACTCCAGGGAATCGGCATGACTCAAGGCAACGATGCGCGAGCCGCCCGGAGCGGCCGATAACCTCTTGATCACCGACCGGGTCTCGGGATGGGCCAACTCTCCGTAGGAGAAATGGTGGATCGTGTCGGCGGCATCACCGAGCCATTCGGCACATTCCCGCGCGAGCAGCACGAATTCCCCTCCCGGGGGCACGACCACGAGAGTGTGGACATGATTCTGGAGGCTCTTCCAGAGCTGCCCGAAAAACCGGCGTGACGGCTCAATCTCCGCAATCGCATGTTTCAGGGGCCGCGGATAGGCAAGGGCATCGTCGGAGCCGTCGTCGTTCTCCGGTTCTCGCAGGGCGTCATGAAGTTCGTCCAGCTTCGAGGACTTCACAAAACGCGCCACATGGTCGAGGAAAACGGGAACCTTGAAGGGTTTCTCGAGGACCACATTGACACCGATGTTGGCAACGCGAATCAGGTCCGGCTTGCTCATCAGTCCGGAGATCATAATGACGGGAATGTCCGGGAGCAAACGGCGGATATCGGAAAGGAGTTCGGCACCGTTGATGTCGGGCATCTTGAAATCGCTTACAACGAGCCCATAGCTCCGCTCGTTCAGGCGCTCGAGGGCGTCCCGCGGATGGGTGCAAATATCCGCCTGATACCCGTTTTCGGTGAGCAGGTCGCCCACCATGTTGGCGTAGCTCAGTTCGTCGTCGAGAATGAGGATGCGTTCTGACATCAGGCGTGCGTAGAAGTGAAACGGACTTTCGGGGCGGACCCTTTGGGAGGGAGGAGTCCGGTCATGCGTTGAAACGCCTGAAGATAATCGCCCCGGCGCGTTTGCAGAAAGTTCTCCAGCGGTGATGTGGACAGACCGTTCGCGTCCTCCATCACCGGGCTCGATGGGAGTTCAACCGCTTTTCGCAGGTGATCGACACTGATCATCGTCCCCGGCGCGATCCTCGCGGCTCCTCGCAACAAATCCCGAAGTTCCTCCACGTTGCCCTCCCACGGATGCCGCGAGAGAAAGCTCCGGGTGGCGGCCTCCAGCTGCTTGTCCGGAGATTCGCGCGCGACCAGGGTGTCCGCAATGATCGCAAGATCCTCCGGGATGTCCCGCAGTCCCGGGACTTTCAGCTCAGTCGCCCCCAGAAAGAGGTACAGTTCCTCATCGATCAGTCCCTGGTCGTAATACTCGTCCAACTCACGTTCCAGACAGAAGATGAAGCGGCGAAAGAGGGCGATTTCACCAAAGATTCCCTCCCGACGAGCGATCCGGTAAAGGAGCAATCGCTGTTCCGGGGAGAGCTGTTCCGCTTGGGTGACCATGCAAGTCACCCCCGTCCCTTCGGGCGACTCGGCAGCGCGCAACGCGGCGATCGCCTGGCTTTCATCGAAACCCTGCGGATGAAAGACAACGAGATCCCGCCCCTGGTCACTGGCCGCGGCGAGATCTTCACAGATGGTGCGAATGTCGGTCCCCTTCCCGGCGATCAGAAGCAGGTTCCGCGAGAAATCTTTCAGATCAAAAAGGCGCTTCGCAAAATCGCGCGATCGAGCGTCCCGGCAGGGAAAGGACCGGAAAACAAACCCCACCTGCGCGCCAAATCCGCTCTCCGGGGTGCCCTCCGACTCGGCTTTCCGCGCCGCCTCATGCTCGATCAACTCCTGCGTTTTCTTCAGAAGCTGGAGGATGTTCAGGGGCTTGATGAAGACGCCACCCACACCCATTCCGATGAGTTCGCGGATGATCCCGTTCTCGAGGTAGCCAGAAACCATGATGACAGGCATGCGCGGATCGATCACGCGAAGACCGCGAACGAGGTCCATGCCGTTCTCTCCCGGCATGCGAAAGTCAGTCACGACGAGATCAATATCGCCTTTCTCGACTCGCTGCAGAGCAGAGGCAACCTCTCCACAAGTCTCCACCTCGTAATCAGCCTGAGTGAAAACGTCCTTCAACAGGAGACTGAACTCCTGGTCATCATCTGCTATGAGAATTCGGTGAGCCATGTGCGACGCCGCCCGAGCGGCACCGACCAGCCCGGCCAGCGTCCTCTCGATACGTTACATTTTCTTTATCGCCTCAAAGAGCGTTTCCTTGAGCTCTTTGATGCCTTCCTCGCTCAAACAGGAAATCGGCGCCACCGCCACGGGGAAGGCTTTCCGAAAGCGTTCGAGGTTTTCCACCGCCGCTGGCTCGTCCATCTTGTTGGCCGCCACGAGGTGAGGTTTTTCCACGAGGGCCGGATCGTAGAGACGGAGTTCCTCCCGCAGCTGCTCGTAGTCAACGAGGGGATCCCGGCCGTCCTCACCGGCCATGTCGATCATCAACAGGAGGAGGCTGCAGCGCTCGATGTGGCGCAAGAACCGATGGCCGAGCCCCCGGTTCTGGTGGGCGCCTTCGATGAGGCCGGGGATGTCCGCCAGGCGCAGCCGCTCGTACCCGTCCTCCCGCTCGACCACCCCGACGTTCGGGGTGAGCGTCGTGAAGGGATAGGCCGCCGTTTTCGGACGCGACTTTGTCACCAGCGAAATGAAGCTGCTCTTCCCGGCATTCGGAAACCCCACAAGGCCAACATCCGCGATGCTCTTGAGGACAAAGCGGAATTCTCCCACCTCGCCCGGTGTCCCGGGGGTGAACTCCCGCGGTGCCTGATGGGTGGAACTCTTGAAATGAATGTTCCCGAGACCACCGCGGCCGCCTTTCAGAAGGACGAGCCGCTGACCATGCTCCAGGATCTCGGCGACCACTTCTCCGCTCTCCCCATCGTGCACAACGACTCCACAGGGAACCTTGAGCACACAATCCGCCCCTCCCGCGCCCGTCATCTGCCTCCCCCGCCCCGGGTTGCCGTTGTCCGCCTGGGCGTGCGGCTTGAAATGAAAGGTGCGAAGATCGCTCGTGTTTTCATCGCCCTCGAGAATTACGTCGCCCCCGTGCCCGCCGTCCCCGCCATCCGGACCCCCTCTCGGCAGGAACTTCTCACGCCGAAAGCTGGCGCATCCGTTCCCGCCATTTCCGGCCCGAAGCTTGACCTTGGTTTCGTCGTAAAACATGCGCCAAATCGCAGGGTGCCGCGTTCCCCCCGGCAACCAAAATCACGCAAAGTTCCCGCGTGCCTCGCCGGAGGTCATGCCGAGGCCTTCCCGCCGGGGGCTCCGTCCTTTTCGTTCAGCGGTCGCCAAAAAGCGCCGAACCCACTCGGACGAGGGTGCTCCCCTCCGCGATCGCTTCGCGGAAATCGCCCGACATGCCCATCGAGAGAACGGGAAACTCTCGGTCAAATTCCGTCGACAGGCGGTCCCGCAGCTTCCGAAGGCGCGCAAAACACGCTCGACTCACTCCGACATCGTCATCGAGTGGCGCAATCGTCATGAACCCGTCCAGACGCAGCGGCGACAACCCGAGGACGGCTTCGACCAGAGCGGGCGCCTCTTCGACCGTGCAGCCGAACTTTGCGGGATCATTCCCCGCGTTGACCTGAATGAGAACGGAAAGTTCCTCGCGCCCCAGCGCCTCGGCCTGCCGGGCGAGGACACGGGCGAGTTTTTCACGATCCACCGTCTGGATCCGGGCAAAATGCTGAACGGCGAGTCGCGCCTTGTTTGTTTGCAGGTGACCGATCAGTTCCCACTGCAAGCCGGGACCACAGGCAGGCATCTTCCCGACCGCTTCCTGCACCCGGTTCTCGCCGAAAAGTTGCAACCCAGCGTGCTGTGCGGCCTGAACCGTCTCAACCGATTGCGACTTCGTCACCGCCATTAGAGCTACTTGCTCGGGTGGACGTTGGGCTGCCAGACAAGCTTCTCTTATCAGTCCGACGACTCTCTCAAGATTTTCGCTTATTCCTTTGACCATCGATTTCCTTGGATTAAAACAGCCCCTTGGATAAGAGGTATTAATATCCCGCCCCAAAACTGTTCGTATCAGGATGCCTTATGCATGTTGAAAATTTCAAAACCTTCACCGATCTCGTTGAATCGCAAAGCTTTTCCCGGGCCGCGAAACTGAATGGGATTACCCAGTCGGCAGTCAGCCAGCAGCTGCGCTCGATGGAACGCCATTTCAACGTGCTCATTGTGGATCGCAGTCAGAAGCAATTCCGCCTGACGCGCGAGGGTCAAAAGCTCTACGACAGCGCAAAGGAAATCCTGCACCGCTATGACAAACTGATCAGCGACCTGCAGGAGATGCGCAAGGTGATCAGCGGCACGATCCACCTTTCCACCGTCTACAGTATCGGCCTGCACGAGTTGCCACCGTACATCACGCAGTTCCTCAAGGAGTATCCCTCCGTCAATGTACGGGTGGAATACCGCCGCTCGAATCTCGTCTACGAGGACATTCTCCAGAACGCCGTCGATATGGGCCTCGTCGCCTTTCCGAACAAGATGCGACAACTGGAGGTCATTCCCTTCCTCGAAGACAAGCTGGTCCTTGTTTGCAGCCCCGCCCACCGCTTCCACAAGCAGGATTCGGTCGAGGTGAAGGAGCTCGCAGGCGAAAAAATCGTCGGTTTCGACCCGGACATCCCGACCCGCAAAGCGACCGACCAGATCTTCCGGGATGCAAAGCTCGAACTCGATCCGATCATGGAATTCGACAATATCGAGACCGTCAAACGAGCCGTGGAAATCAATGCCGGTATCGCCATTGTCCCGCGTGCCACAGTCCAGCAGGAAGTGAAGCAGGGCCTTCTTTTTGCCGTTCCCTTCAAGGGCAAAGACATTGTCCGCCCGCTTGCGATCATCCATCGAAAAGGCCGCGTCCTCACCCCTGCGATGAAAAAGTTCATCGCTTGTCTGACCGGACAGCCGTTCAAGGTCGAGGATACCGCAGGGAGCGAAACAGATGAAACGCCCGCTACAACGGCAGGCTGAATCTTACCGCTCCGTCCAGAGGGGCAACCCGGCCAATTGCTTCCTCCACCACCCGGAGCCAGCTGTGTGATACGATGAGTGCATCCTCCGTCCTGATTGTGGGTGCCGGGTTAACCGGTCTGACGCTCGCCTGGAAACTCCGCCGGGCCGGTCGTTCCGTCACGGTCATAGAATCCTCACGACACACGGGTGGAGTCGTCCGGAGCCAACGGAGAGATGGCTTCCTCTGCGAAGAGGGTCCGAACTCGATGCTCGTGAAAGAGTCGCAGGTCCTGTCCCTGCTCCACGAACTTCAGCTGACCGAGCGCATTACCGTTGCGAATCCTCGGGCGAAGAAGCGCTTCATCGTGCGCGCCGGGGTCGCCCGGACGGTGCCCTTCTCCCTCGTTTCGGCTCTGCGGACTCCGCTCTTCTCGTTTCCCGCCAAGCTTCGCATTCTGGCTGAACCCTGGCAACCGGCTCCCGACCAGGCTGACGAGTCTGTCGCATCATTTGTCAGGCGCCGACTCGGGCCCGAATTCCTCGAGTATGCCGTCGGCCCGATGTGTTCCGGCGTGTATGCGGGCGACCCCGAGCACCTGTCGATCCGTTCTGCGTTCCCGAAAGTCTGGGCACTCGAGAACGCTGCCGGGTCGCTCATCCGTGGGTCCCTCAGGCTCCGCCGCGAGCGCCGGAAAAGCGGTGAAGCTGCGTTCCGCGGACAACTGCTTTCGTTTCGCGACGGACTGGTCGAACTGCCGCGAAGCCTGCATCGAGAACTTCGGGCAGACGTCGAACTGGAGGCCCCTCTCACCCGCCTCGAACGAAACCCTGACGGCCGCTGGGAGGCAACCTGGACGCAGCGCGGAGCCACGTTCCGGAAGACTTTCAAGTCGGTGGTGCTGACCCCCGATCCACAGCAGTGGAAAGCCGAAGAGCTCGACCCGGTGATCTCTCGTGCGTTACGTGATTTGCCGGTCATCAACCGCCCGCCCGTGAGCACGCTCACCTTGGGTTTTTGTCGGGAAGCGGTCGCCCACCCGCTGGACGGGTTTGGACTTCTGATCCCTCGCTCGGAAGGCTTCCCACTTCTCGGATGCATCTTCTCATCCACCCTTTTTCCAGGGCGCGCGCCCGATGGGCATGTGGCTCTCACCGTCTTTCGGGGCGGCGCCACGGCACCGCAGGAAGCCCTCATGCCGGAAGCGGAGGCTGTCCGCGAAACCGTCACTGCGCTCAAACGCCTGGTCGGTGTGCGAGGATCCCCCGTCTTTCATCATTACACCAGATGGCCGCGAGCGATTCCTCAATACAACGTCGGTCACGGCACGTTCATCGCGGGAATTGAGGCGATCGAGAGAGCGCATCGAGGCCTGTATTTCCAAGGCAACTATCGGGGCGGCCCGGGACTCAGCGACTGCATCAGCAACGCCCTCATCCTGGCAGAACGAATCTGAACGGGCGGCGGATGCTCGCCTCCGCGGTGCGCGCTACTGGCTGTATTTACGTTTCAGGTCGTCCACAACATCCGGATCAGCGAGGGTCGTGACGCTCCCGAGCCTGCCGCCTGTTGCGATATCGCGCAGGAGGCGTCGCATGATCTTGCCGGAGCGGGTTTTCGGGAGATCGGCTCCGAAAACAATCTTCTCCGGGCGTGCGAACTTGCCGATTTTCTTCACCACGAGCGCATTCAACTCGGCTCGCAGGGCATCGCTTCCATCCCGATCGGTGCCCCGCAGGAGGACGAACGCGACGAGGCCTTGCCCTTTGATCTCGTGGGGAACACCCACGACGGCGCTCTCCGCAACCTGTGGATGTTCGACAAAAACACTCTCGAGTTCGGCCGTCCCGATGCGGTGTCCGGAGACATTGACGACATCGTCGACGCGTCCGACGATCCAGAAGTAACCGTCTTCATCGATGCGCGCACCGTCTCCAGGAAAGTAATACTCGCCGTTCCAATTGCCCCAGTAAGTGTTCCGGTAACGTTCGGGGTCGCCCCAGATCCCGCGGAGCATTCCCGGCCATGGCTTGCGGATGGCGAGCAGTCCCGCGTCGGTCTCTGCCCCGGAGGGATCGAGAATCGCGGCATCGACCCCGAAGAACGGAACCGTGGCCGAACCCGGCTTGGTCTGCGTCATACCCGGAAGAGGCGAAATGAGGATGCCGCCCGTTTCCGTCTGCCACC
>CAZVQJ010000030.1:0-19821 GCA_964629165.1 uncultured Puniceicoccaceae bacterium | reverse complement strand
CTTCCATGCCGATCTCGACCGAGGTTTTGCTGGCGGGAAGAGAAAGGAAGCGGGGCGGTGTGAAAAAGACGGTCTCTTCGCTCCGGGGCTGCCCTTCGGCGGCCAGGCCAATACGCAGATAGACGTTTTCGAGGCCATGCTCTTGCAAGAGTTCCTCCAGGAGAACGGTCGTCTGGAGACTTCCGTGGCCGTAGGTGAGTGTGACCACCTGTTGGCCGGCAAGGATCTGGCGCCCATCGAGATGAAAAAGGTTCCAGAAGAGCCGTGCGGCGGTCGGTTCCAGAAGGTCGCTCACGGTATACAGTTCCACGCCCGTAAAGTGGGCGCGCCGGTAGTTGCCGATCGTGACTTCCTCTGTCCCGCGGAGTTGGGCGGTGACGAGGGTGGGCGCAAAAAATCGCCGGGCTGCGTAGTGCAAGGCGCGCCAGTGTCCGGGAAATTCGATGGAACTCCAGGAAGCCACCGGCCAGCAGTCGTTCAACTGCCAGTAAAGGGCGCCCATGCAATGCGGTGAGATCCGTCGGTAGAACTCGATGCCGGTTTCGATGCAGTGCGCCTGGTTCAGCTGGGAAAGATAGAGGAGATCATCCTGGCTCTTCGGGAAGCGGTAGCGCCGGGAAACGTAGTCGAGGATGATCTGGTTTCCGGCCCGGTTCTTCTGGTGATTCTCCATCGTCGCCCCGAACACGTTGCGATCGTCGGGAGGGCAGAAAGTGGCCTGGGTCTCGGGGGAGGAAAACGATTGCATGCCGAACTCCGAGACGAACCGGAAACGCCACTTCTGGTAATCGCTGACCGGGTGGCGCTGGTGCCATACATCCCAGAAATGGGTGTCTCCCCGCTTTTCGCCGGCGCGATGATCCACATCTTCATTCCCGCGGTGGGGGGAAGAAGGCCAGTAATCGGTCACTGGATCCACCGCCGAGAGAGTTTCTGGAATCAGTCTGTGAAAGAGCTGGTGGTAGGCCTCGGCCCGATCCTGATGGTGCCCTAACTCCTCGGCGTTGATCATGAAAATTTCGTTGTTTCCGCACCAGAGGGCGAGGCAGGCACGATGACGCAGTCGCCGGGCCTGATAGACGACTTCCGGGGCCACAAGATCGAGGAATTCAGGACTGCCGGGGTAGCGGGTACAGGAAAACATGAAATCGTGCCAGACGAGAAGCCCGAGTTCATCACAGAGGTCGAGGAAGTCCTCGCTCTCGTAGATGCCGCCCCCCCAGACGCGAATCATATTCATATGCACAGCAACGGCAGATTGCAGATCGCGGGCATACTCCTCTCTCGTCAGGCCCGCGACGAAAGCGTGTGCGGGAATCCAGTTGGCGCCTTTGGCGAAGATGGCGCGACTGTTGACGACAAAGCGGAAGTTCTCGCCGTCGTCATCGGGCGTGCGGTCAAGTCGAATCGTCCGCAGGCCGATCCGCCGTTCCCACGTGTCGATCGGCTCACCGTCTTCAATGAGATGGACCTTGAGGGTGTAGAGCGGTTGCGCTCCATGCCCATTCGGCCACCACAACTGGGGATCGGGGACATCGATATGGGTCCCGCTGCCCTTTTCGACGAGTTCGCCGTCGAGTTCCAGCGACCATTCATAACGGGCTTCTGTCGATTCGCGGGCGAGTTCAGGAGCCAACTCGAGCCGCACGGCCCGATTCGCATGATCCTGTTTCACCGCGACACCGGTGATCCGGTTCCGCGACCACGACTCGAGGCGGATGTCCTGCCAGATGCCGCACGTGACGAAGCGTGGGCCCCAATCCCAGCCAAACTGGCACTGCTCCTTGCGGATGACGGTACAGCGGCCAACCGGGTCGTTCGTTTCGCGGGGTTGATGGTCCGTGAAATGGCTGCGGATATATGCCATCGCCGAGTGGAACCGCACCTCGATCGTGTTGTTGCCAGCGCGCAGATTTGACTTCACGGGCCAGCGGTAGCCCACAAACATGTTGTCGGTCTTGCTGATTTCGACGCCGTTTAGCCGAACCGTGGCGACCGTATCGAGTCCGTCGGCAACGAGGTCTACAAATTCGTTGCGCAGGATTTCATCGCCCACCTCGAAATTTGCGCGGTAATCCCAGTCGCGTTCTTCGATCCATTGAAGATCGATCTCGTTGCGCCCGAAGAATGGATCCGGAATGAGGCCGTTGCGATGGAGGTCCTTGTGAACACAGCCCGGGACCACCGCGTCGTGCCATTCCTGGCCTTCGCTGGCGTTTCTGAACTGCCACTGGATTGAGGTCAGAGATAACTGCATGGGATAGAGAGGATCGATGACGACAACATCGACGGGAGCTGCCCGAAGGAAATTGCCGGGATTCGCGAAGAACTGAGAGGGAAGCTCGCGCGCGTCAAGTGCAGGCGGTTGTTGGTATCGCCGGCGGCACTTCCGGCTGACCGGATGCTGCAAGGAAAGCATAGATTGCGTTATCGCTACAGGACCGTTTGCATGCGCGGTGATGTGTGCAGCTTCACGAAAAGGTCTCCACCGTGCGACGCTGTCGGACGTGGGGAAGATTGCGGGGGTTTCGGCGATGGCCGCATCCGCCGTTCTCAATGGCACAAGAACCTCGGCACGGATTTCCAAGGACACCGAGGAACGCATCCGAGCCGCTGCGATCGCCCTGAAGTACCGTCCGAACATTGCGGCTCGCGCGCTTGTCAACCGCCGCATGCACACGATTGGCGTCTCGGTCGTGATCGACGGAGGCGAGCTGAACAACTACTTTGTGGAGGTCTTCAACGGGATCATCGAGGAATCAGCCCGTCGGGGCCAGAACGCCACCGTATTCACGCTCCAGGATTGGAAGAGCGGCCTTGAGCCGGTCCAGCGCTCCTGCGACGGTCGGATCGACGGGATGATTCTGATTGCTCCGGTCGTCGATCCGAAGAAGGCGGGTGCCATTCCCTCCCATACGCCTTTTGTATCGTTGCATGCAAACTCGGAAATTCCGGGAATGGTCAACCTCGAGGCGGACGAGGAGAGCGGTGCGTTCGAGATGGTGAATCACCTTATCGAGCAGGGCCACCGGCGTATTCTCCATATCAGTCCGCCCTCTATACTGGTCGGGGCGCAGCGTCGCTTGCGCGGCTATGAGCGCTCCCTGCAGGGCGCTGCCCTGGCCGTCGACCCTGCATTGATTGCGACCGCGAACGGGTTCGGGATCGATCACGGGCGGCGGGCAATGGCGGCGTGGATGCATGCCCATGCAGGCGAGCAGATGCCGGATGCGATTTTCTGTGCGAGTGACTCTCTTGCCGTTGGTTGCATGGAAGTGCTGGCCTCGGCTGATATTCGGGTTCCCGACGATATTTCGATCTGCGGGTTTGATGACACCCTTGCCGCGCGAACCACCGTCCCGCAACTGACGACGGTACGCCAGCCCCTCCGACGCATGGGAAGGGAAGCGGTGGGAGCATTACTGGAGCGAATCGAGGGGCAGTTGTCGGGCACGGCATCGGGGGGAGGCCCCGCGATTGTCTATCCGACCGAAATCGTTCATCGCAGATCGGTCCGGCAAGCGGATGCGGCGATGCGGCGTGTGCCCCGGCTCGGTTAGCGGCGGAGGCGGAAAGCCTGTTTGTTCGGCGGTCCTCGGCGCTCGACCGACGTCGCTTGTTCCACAAGAAGATGGCGTTCGAATTCGCCCTACGGTACGCGGGTGAGGTCGCCATCGAGCAGAATATGCTGGCCGGGAGTCGTATCGAATGCACGCACGAGTGTGTGCCACTGCAGGTGCAGCTTCTTTCCGGCGTGCGACTGGATATGAACGCGAACGAGCTGCCCGTCCTCCCACGCGAGATCGATCTCGAAGCCGCCCCGGGCGCGCAGTCCGCTGATTTTACCCTCCGACCAGGATGAGGGGAGCGCGGGCAGGAGGTGGATCAGGTGAGAGCCGTCGTCGGTGCGGAGGTGGCTCTGCAGGAGCATTTCTGCGATCCCTGCGGTTGCTCCGAAGTTGCCGTCGATCTGAAACGGCGGATGGGTGTCAAAGAGGTTGGGGAGGGTCGATTCGGCGAGCAGCGCCTGGAGGTTTTTCTCGGCTTCGTCGCCATCGCCAAGACGCGCCCAGAAATTGATGATCCATGCGCGGCTCCACCCGGTATGGCCCCCACCGTGAGCGAGGCGATGTTCCAGTGTTTTCCGCGCTGCCTCGGCGAGTTTCGGCGAATGGAGCGGGCTGATTTCGTTGCCCGGATGCAAGGCGAAGAGATGCGAAATGTGGCGATGCCCCGGTTCGGGTTCGTCGAGGGGTTCACGCCATTCAAGGAGACGGCCATCGGGGCCGATCCCGGGGGGCGCCAAACGGCTTCGGGCCACACTTGCATGACGGACGAAATCCGCGTCATCGTGTCCCAGAATCTGCGCGGCTTCGATTGTACGGCCAAGGAGATCGGCTGTGATCATCTGATCCATCGCAGGCGCCATCGTAAAATAGGCGGTCTCGCCGCCGGGCAGTTGAAAACGGTTTTCGGGCGAACCGGAGGGACCGGACACGAGCTCGCCGGAGGCTGGATCCTCCACCAGCCAGCTGAGAAGAAAACGGGCGGATCCTTCGAGGACCGGCCAGATGCGTTCGAGATAGGAACGATCCTGCGTAAAGGTATAGTGATCCCAGAGCTGGGAGGCGAGCCAGGGGCCCGCGAGTGGAAAATGACCCCATGATGCCTGCCATCCGGGCGCGGTGTGACCCCAGAGATTGTGCACCGTATGAACCGTCCAGCCCTCGCCACCATGCTGCTTGCGGGCCGTTACCGAGCCGGGGCCCTGCATCGCGATGACGAGATCCGCGAACGGCTCGAAGGTGGCCCCGAGGTTGGTCACGTCGGTCGGCCAGTAGTTCATCTGGACATTTATGTTTGTATGGTAATCACCGTTCCACGGTGTGTAGTAGCCGTACTGCTCGCGTTCTTCGTCCCAGGAAGCAGCCGCCCAGATTCCCTGCAGATTGGCCGCTCTCGAACCGGGCCGGGAAGACGCGATCTGGAGGTAGCGTCCATACTGAAAGTAGAGCGAAACAAGCCCGGGATCCCTTCCTCCTTTGGCCACCGAGGCGAGTCGCACATCCGTTGGCAGGTGCCCGCTGTGCGCGCCACCAAGTGTAATCCGGGAGGTTCCAAAGAGTCTCTGATGGTCCTCGAGATGACGCCGCAGGAGCGATGCCCAGCCCTGCTCGCGGGCATCATGGAGCTGTTTGAGCGTGCTCGCCTCGAATGCTGCTCCGAGATAATCGGGCCAGGCTCCATGCCCGCGGAAGTTTGTGCCTGCGGCGATATAGAGAATGATCTCCGAGGTGTTTTCAAACCGGATACGTTGCGCCTCCGTTCGCAACTCGCCATTGCGTACGTCCGCGAGGAGCCGGGCTCCGTAAGCGAGTCCCTCTGATTCGGGTCCCGCTGGCATCTGGCCGGCGAGAAAGAGCTGATTGTCCTCCGGGGAAGAAACGGTGGCTTCCGTATCCGGTCGGGAAAGGCGGGCAGAACCGCTGATCATCCCGGGGCCCTCGGCGGTCAAGCGCACGACCATCACCTCGTCAGGGAAGCTGGAAAAGAACTCCCGCCGGTATCGCGTTTCTGCGATGGTGTATTCGACGGTCACTACCGCCCTCTCCAAATCGAGGGAACGGCGATAGTCAGTCACCGCCTCGATCGGATGTTCTATCTTGAGGTCGAGAAAGGCGAGCATCTGATAGGTGCCGTAGGCCGCCTCGATCGGATTGCCGAGGCCGTCGGTGGAGGCGCTCACCTGCGTTTCTTCGATGATTGCCTGAGCCCCGAGATAGTCGCCTTCAAAAAGTAGTTCCCGGATCCGCGGAAGCGACGCGGCGGCTTGGGGATGATGACTATGAGGTGCCCGCCAGCCGGACCAGACACTGTCTTCGTTGAGCGGGATCCGGTCTTCCGCGATGCCACCTGGAATCAGCATCCCGAGGCGCCCGTTGCCGAGCGGGAGACCTTCTTCAATGGGATCTTCCCCAGGTTGTTTATACCAGAGCATGAGCGGGTCGTGCCCGGCCCAGCCGGAGGTGCCGAGACCGCCGACAATCAAGCAGAATATGAGGAGGCGAAGAGGGGAGGAGCACGGCCGGAAATTTGTCATGGCGCTGCCATTCGACTGTCGGCCTGCCAAAGATGTGTTCGTGGATCGCATGGCGGAAGGCCGGAATCAACGGGTTGAAGAGGTGAGGACGATTTCGGTTTCGTCGAGCCCCTCGCTCATTGCGCGAATGCGGATCTCGCCAGCCTGATCGGGTGTGGTGCGCACGATGAGCATCGCTTTCCCGTAGAACAGTGCACGCTGGTCGGCCTGGAAAGGTTCGAATGAGAGTGGGTTCCCATTGCCGACCCCTGCGATCTCGCCGGGGCCATCCACCGTGAAGCGGACCAGGTTATCGGCCAGTGGAGAGACCAGACCCTTGGCGTCGAGGGCTTCAACGGTGATGAACGCCAGGTCGTCTCCGTCCGCCGCAAGTGCAGTCCGATCCGCCGACAACCGCAGCTTTTCGGGAATTCCGGTGGTCTCGATGGAGGATTCACCGATCACCTTTCCGTTCTTGTAGGCGACGGCCCGGAGGGTGCCGGGTTCGTAAGCAACATCGTTCCATCGCAACCGGTAATCGTAGGTAACATCGTAATACGGGTTCTCGACTCGTTCCCGGTAGGCGGCGAACTCCCGCAGGCCGATCTCAGGATCTTCCCTTGAGCCTGTAAAGGTGATGCGCAGGTGGCGGGCTTCAACGTCCACCGTATGGAAAACCTCTCGGGGGCCGCCCCACTGCGGAATCCGGCTCGTTTCCTTGGAAGCGATTTGCTGCCAGTCTTGACCGTTGTTCGACGCGGCTATCTCGTACGCATAGAGTTTCTCTTCGGCCGCCGTGGTCACCGCGAGATAGCGGATCGCCTGAGGTTTTCCCAGATCGACCTGCCACGAGGGGTTTGGGAGCTCCCGCGAAGCGGTCCAGAGGGTATCCAGGTCACCATCATTGGCGGCGGAGGCGTCTTCTTCCGGTGTGCCGCTCCCGATCGTTGCCTTCTTGTTCAGGGCCAGGTTTTCCGCGCGTTCCGGGACGGCACCCTTCTTGCGCAGTCCGAGGGAGCGACCGTTGAGGAAGAGCTCCGCTGCATCTCCATTGGTATAGACAAACACGGGAACGACCTCTCCCACGCGATCGGGCCAGTTCCAGTGCGGAAGGATATGGACGGTTGTGGCGTCCGGACGCCAGTGGCTGCGGTAGAGGAAAAATCGATCCTTCGGGAACCCGACGAGGTCGACGATTCCAAAGTAGGAACTGCGGGCGTCCGCATCGAAAGGGGTGGGTTCGCCGAGGTAATCGAAACCCGTCCAGACGAGTTCTCCGGCGACGTAGTTGTCCTGCTCCATGAGGGCAAACTCGACGTCCGGGATATCCGACCAATCAGCTGCATTTAGGTCGTAGGAACTGACCTGGAGGGAAGGGGATCGGTCAGTCGGGCGCTCAGGCAGGTCAGGCTCGTAATATCCCCGAGTGCTTACGGTGGAGGCTGACTCGCTGTAGACGATCGGCTTATCCGGCCAGATCTCCCGGTAACGGGCATAACGGCGATCGTAATTCCAACCGGCGAGATCCAGCGAGGCAAAGTTCTCGCCGTCGACCAAATCGGGGATATGGCAGCCCATCGCAACCGGCCGGGACGGATCATATTGACGCACGAAATCCGCCATCATCTGCACCCGCTCCGGATTGATGCCATCGTCTGCCGGATCCCCCGTGAGTTCGTTGCCGGTTGACCAGACGACAACGGAGGGGCTGTTGCGATCCCGCAGAACGGTGGCTCGCACGTGGCGTTCCCCGAACTCGTTGAGAGGCGGCTCGAGGTCCGGACGTCCGGCGGTGGCCCCCCACTTGTCGAACACCTCATCCCAGACGAGGATGCCCATGCGGTCGCACAGCTCGATCACTTCAGGTGCTGATGGATTGTGGCTGGTGCGGATGGTGTTCACGCCCATCTCCTGCATGATCTCCAATTGCCGTTCGGCGGCACGGGTGTTGAAGGCCGCTCCAAGCGGACCGAGATCATGGTGGAGGTTCACGCCATTCATTTGCACGCGACGGCCGTTGAGATGAAAGCCATCATCGGCCGTAAAGGCGAAAGTTCGAAATCCGAAGGAAGTCTTCTCCCGGTCAAGCACTTCACCGTCTTGCGACAGGGTCGTCACGGCCGTGTAGAGGTGCGGGTGTTCAATGTCCCAGAGCAAAGGATCGGGAACTTCCACCACTTCGGTGGATTCCACCGTCTCGCCCTGCGGAACGGAGAGCTCGCTGAGAATGGTGGCGACTTCGTTGCCGGCAGGATCGAGGACGCGGATGTCGAGTTTCACGGTCACATCTCCTTTCCGATGATTGTCGACGCTCACAGTGACATCGGCGCGATCGGGTTTCTCCCCGGTCAACTCGTCGCCATTGGTTGTGATGCCAATGCCCCATTTGGTAAAGTGAACGGGTTCGGCCACGGTCATCGTAACCTTGCGGTATATCCCGGCTCCCGGGTACCAGCGGGAGTTCCAGTTGCCCGTGTCCGCGTGCACCGCGATGAGGTTTGTTTCCCCCCAGCGCACATGGTCGGATGCGTCGATGCGGAATCCCGTGTATCCATAATCCCATTCCCCTGCGAGAATCCCATTGATGTAGATCTTCGGGAAGGCCATCACCCCGTCGAAGTCGAAATAGAGCTTCTTGTCGGAGTCTTCGGCCGGAAGGGTGAATGTTTTTCGGTACCAACCTTCCCCCTTCCACGGGAGTTTTCCGGTGGAACCGTGTGCGGCCTCGTCAAAAGGTCCGGAAATCGCCCAATCGTGCGGGAGTCGGACGGCTTCCCATTCCGAAGCGTCGAACGTCTCCGCATAGGCGTCCGGATGTTCGCCAAGGGCGAATTTCCAGTTCGCATTGAACAGCTCGGTACGGCTGGTGGCGCCGAGGGAAAGGGCGAGGAAGAAAGAGGCGGAGAGGAGGGAGAGGAATCGGGAGGGGCACATAGGCAAACGCGTGGTTGAAACGAAGATGTGTGCGGTGGAGCGAGGTTGGCAACGGTTTTCACCCGCTCGCGGGGGTGTGGCGCGGCTCCTGCGGACGCGCTTTTTGGTCGCCAGTGGCACCCTTTCCACTGCATCTTGAGCTGCGTTTTCGGGAAGAGGTAGAATGCTTCTTCCCCGATCCTGCTTTCTCTCCGGTGAGTGAAATTCTCCTAAATGACCGAGTCTCCTCCTCGATCGGCAATGGCGCGTCCGCGTAGCGATCTGTCGCCATCTGCAAAGATATTCTACGGCCTCGGGACGAGCATCGACCTCTGGGGGGTCTGGCTCTATTTCTCGGTCGCCTACGCCGTTTTTAACCTATACCTGCAGGTGCCGGCGTTGCTTGTCGGGATCGCGTTGATGGTGATTCGGGGGGTCGATGCGATTTCGGATCCGCTCTTTGGTTGGATCTCCGACAACATGCGCTCGAGCTTTGGGCGGAGACGTCCGTTCATTCTGGTGGCTGGTGTGCTCTCCGGGCTCGGTCTTCCCTGTCTCTTTCTGGTGTCTCCGGAGTGGGTGGAAATCACCTTTCTGGAAGCGTCGGTGATCTTTTGGTACATGATCGCCTCCTCGTTGATCTACATCCCGATTGTCAGCATGTTTTCGATGCCGTACCACAGCCTCGGAAACGAGCTGACGCCGGATTACGATGAGCGCAGTTCGCTGATGTCCTACAAGGGAGCGATGCAGAAGGTCTTCGAGATCGCCAACTTCTATGCGCTGAAGTTCACGAACCTCGGTTGGTTCCTCATCCCCGGGACGGAGGAGAAAAATACCCTCCTCGGGATCCAGGTGTTCACGTCGATCCTCGGATGTCTCATGGCGATCTGCGCCATCCTCATCTTTTTCAACGTCAAGGAGCGTTACTACGACTACGTCGTGCGCTCGAAGCAAACGCGGGTGAGACTTGCGGAATCCATTTACGAGACGATGCGCTGTCGGCCCTTTCGGATCGTCCTAGGGGCTTCGCTGGCCTTCCAGATCGGCACCAGCATGGTCGGGGGACTCGGCTATTACACCACTATCTACCATGTCTCCGGAGGCGACAAGATCGTGGGAGACGACTGGAATTTCTGGATGGGCATCTCGTTCATGATCGGTGGTTTTCTCGGCGCGATCATGATGGGCCGTTTTGCCCGGATGACGGAGAAGCGGACCGCGTACTCCGTCGCGCTGCTGATCGGCATGCTTGCCTACGGAAGTAGCTGGTTTCTCTACAATCCCGCGTTTCCATGGCTTCAGGTCTTCGCGTCCGGATGCATGGCTTTCGCCGCGGGAGGATTATGGACCGTTCACAGCTCGATGATCGCGGACATCATCGATTATGATGAGCTGCAAACCGGCAAACGCCGCGAGGGCGCTTTCTCCGCCTCATCATCCTGGATTCTCAAGGTGGGCAATGCACTTGGGTATTTCACTTTTGCGCTGATCCTCAACTGGGCACAGTTCGATCCCTCGGTGAACGTGCAATCGCGCGAGACACTTCTCGCGATTCGCGGGGCGCTTGTCGTGATCCCTTTGATCGGTCTCGGAATCTCGTTCGTCGTTCTCTCGCGGTTCTCGGTGAGTAAACGGGACTTTGTGGACATTCGCGCGAGGCTGGAAGAGCGGCGGGGGACGATCTGAGGGGTCGTTCGCGGGTCCTCGCAAATCACGGTTGCCACGGCGCTTCGGCATCTGCTCCCTGCATCGCCATGGAGCGGCAAGTACCCCACCATTTTGATCAGCTGCATGACGCGGTCTCCTTGCAAGCGAAGGTCGATCAGCTCGCGCGGGCGATCGAACCCTGGGCGCATCAGGTATTGGAAAACACCGGGCGCGCGTTGCTCGCCCTCTGTATCCTTCGGGGAGGGGTTTTCTTTTTCACCGATCTGCTCAAGAGCTGTGCGGTCTCGATCGAACCCGCCTTCTGCCGTGCGCGCAGTTACTCCTCGGAAGAAAATTCTTCCCCACTGGGGACGGTGGAGACGAATTTCATGGGGACTGACTTCGAGGGTCGTTCGGTCCTCCTTGTTGACGACATCTGTGACTCAGGCAGCACCCTGCGCCACCTCACCGAAGAGCTTCCCCGGCTCGGCGCACGCGAAGTCCGTTCCGTCACCCTCGTCCTTCGCCATCGCGAAGATTCCGTCTACCGGCCGGACTGGCATGCCCTCACTTACGGCGGCGATGAGTGGCTCGTTGGATACGGGATGGAGGACCGCAACCGGTATATGAACTATCCGGCCCTCTATCGTCTCCGTTCATAGCCGCGCCGCAGCCGGCAATGCAGGCATCTCCCAGGCAAAAGTGCCGCACCCGGATCAGAACCCGGTGACACCGCCCGGTTTGTAGTAGGCGGCCCAGACGGCGACGAGTCCAAGAATGAGAATGGTCCAGAACCAGACCTGGCCCAGCGCCGGTTTGCGGTTGATGACTGCAAGCATGCCTCCAAGAAGGAGCCAGACGACGAATTTGATTAGAACCCAGGCGGAAGTGTAATCCGCGTAGGGAAGTTTGGCGATCAGACCGAAACCGCCGATGAGGATGGCGAGGGCGCCGATGCCACTCGTCATCGCGCCAAACTTGCGCAGCGCCCGGCTATCCGAGCCGAGCATGCCCCGGGCAATGAGGACTCCGTATCCGGAGAAAACGAGCAGAACGCCCAGCAGGTGAAGGAGATAGTAATGAGTTCCGATAGCGTGAGGCATGGCATATTGGTGAGGCGACCTGGCGCCATTGACAAGCAAGGAGAGTCGATCCTTGGTTCTCGATCTTCTGTCCGGCCGCGCGACGGGCGACAGACCATCCTGGAGAGAGCGACAACTTCGGGGCGTGCGGCCGGGATATGGGGGGCGTTTTCCAGTGTGTCGATGGCGGATCCGATACGCCCCGCGAACGGTTCGGAGGGCCATCCCCAGCCCACCCACGTTTTTTTGGGCGCCGCCAAGGGGGCGAAGCCGGGCTTCCCCGGGAGACCCCGAATCCCCTCAATCGAAGCGCAGGAAGCTCTTGTGACGTCGGCTCTGGATCAAGGTGAGGGGAGGAAGTTGTTCGAGTCTCAGGGGGGCCGGGAGCCGGGCGATCTGTTCGGCGGCGGCGGCCTTGAGTTCCTGCCACCGTGACCAATCGAGATCCGGTGCGTGGGCGACATGATTGAGAAGACTGCGCCATTCGAAGCGGGCGCGTTCGATGTCTCCCGCGAGGAGTTCTTCCCCATGATGCCGAAAATGGGCGATATGTTTTTTGCCGAAGAGAATCTCGACCGCCCCATCGCCATAGTTCTCCGGCACACCATTGCGCAGATAGCCCGGAAAATGGGCGTCTCCGTACGTCTGTCGGCAGATATTTCCAAAGCGTGACGAAAAGCTCTCGAATTCGCTAAAACGATGCCCGGCTCTCAGGTTCGCAAGATCCATCAGGAGTTCATCGATACGATAGGAAGGCGCTTCAAGGGCCGCGGCGATGGCGAGGCCTTCCCCGTGGTTGAAAAAGCTGAAAACGCGGCCGCGGCGGGTGGGATGGGCGTGCTCGTCGATGAGCCCGAGCAAGTACCAGATTTCGGCTGGCGTCGCACCCTCCCGGCGTGCCGGGGTCTCCTCTTCGGCGTAGGACAGCTCGACGACCTGTCGCACTTTTCGGGTGGGCGGGGCGAGGAGAGCGCGTCCTTTGGAATCGACGATCGCGAAGGTCTCCGCCTCGCGGTAGTCGAGTCGTGCATAGATTATCCCGTTGCGTTCGCGCCAGTCGTGGAACCGGCCACCGTGGACCAGAAACGGAAAGACGGGCAGAAAGGTGGTTTCGAGCGAATCGAGTGTCCAGTGGGTGCGGCGGATCCGGGCGGGTGTGTTCCGTGATTTTCGCCACTCCTGAAGCCCGCGTGAGGCCCATCGGGTCAGCACGAGTTCACCCTCCTTTTCGTCCCGCCCAAAGCGGGCCATGGGGATCTCCCGGCCGAACCTGAAATCCTTTCCGTGATCGATCCGACAGAGGCTACCTGCTTTTACGCCGGCCAGACTCGCGGCGACCTGAAGGGCGGGAAACCAGCGCTCCTTGTGGAAAAAGAGGGTTTCGCCGAGGCGACTCCTCTGCGCGCTTCGACTCCGTTCCCAATCACCGTCCGGGGTCTGGAATTCCTCGACGGTCTGAACCCGCCTTGGCCCATGACGCCGCTTCCGGGCTTGCGGATCGGGGGCAAACTCCCGCAGTCCAAGGGCGACCCGTTGCTCGCTGAAGAGGCATCCAGCCACTGCGCGGGCAGATTCTTTCGGATCCTTTCCCGCCCGTCGGGCCGCCTCCATCACGGCGATGAGGCTGGGCCAGTCAATCTGGTTGCTGCGTTTCAGCTGGAGCGGTCGCGCTTCGGAAAAACGGGGTTTCCCCGGGGCCACGATAATGTAACCCTTGCGATCGATTCCGCGGCGCCCGGCTCGCCCGAACATTTGGAGAAGTTCGTCCGGACGCACATGGTGGGCGCGTTCGGCGGCCCGGTATTCGCGGTCCGTCACGATGACGCTCCGCATCGAGAAATTGATGCCGCTCGAGAGTCCCATCGTCGCGACAACGACCCGCAGCTGTCCCGCCTTGGCGAGGGGTTCGACGAGACCCGCCCGCTGCGCGTAGTCTAGCCCGCTGTGATGGAAGGCGATGCGCAGCCGCAGAAGCCGGGCCAGGGTGTCCCCCGCGAGGCGTTTCTGATCCGGGGTGAGGATGAGGGGATCTTCTTCCGGAAGCATGCGGGCGAGCTGCATGGCCAGCTTTTCGGCGGCCCGCCGGCGCGGTGCAAACGCGAGCAGAGGTGCCATCTCAAATTTCAACGCTTTCGCGATGACCCGCGGCCAGAAGCCCTGGACGGACGCGGGAATGCGGCTGGGAAGGGCTTCGGCGTCAATTTCATCGAGGGGGACCGGGCGCTCATACGTACGCACCAGTTCCACCCGTCGCCCGAGTCGCCGCAGCCAGTCCAGAACAACTTGGGGATTCCCGACGGACCCGCTCATCAAAAGTAGCTGGGTGTGATCGGGTGCCAGGGCGATCGCCAGCTCGTAGTTCACGCCGCGGCTCCGGTCTCCCAGCATCTGGTATTCATCGATCACCAGCAAGCCGGGGCCTTCGCCGCGCAGAAAACGGTATTTTTGCGTCTCGAGAGTGGCGACGACGACGGGAGCGGAGAGGTTTTCCGCAATATCCCCGGTGGCAATCCCGACATTCCAGCCGAGGGTCCGCCAATCGCGCAGTTTGTCGTTCGCGAGCGCCCGCGTCGGCACGGTGTAGACGGCGTTTGACTTCAGATGCCCGGAATCGACCAGAAGCTCGAAAATGTAGGTCTTTCCTGCCCCCGTCGGCGCATCAACGATGACGTCCTTTCCTTCTTGCAGCGCCCGGATGGCTTTCTGCTGCCAGAGATCGGGAATGCGCATATGAACGTCGAGTGTAGTCACGAAAGGCAGAATGTGTGGCGGGATGCGCCGACGTCGAACCGGATCGCCCGCGGTCTGCTTCCGGAGGCTTCGGGCGACGGGGCAGGACGCCTCCGTGAGGAGCGATCACCGGGGCAACCGGCGTCGGTGGGAAAGGTCGGCTAATCACTCTCCTCTGGTTCGTCATAAAGCGACGCGGTTTCGGTCCGAAGCCGGCGCACGACTTCCCGAAGATCGCCGTTCGTTTCCTCGAACAGGGCCATCTGCCTTTCGGCACCACTGGGCCTTTCGATCATGCGCAGAAGATGGGCGAACTCGGCTTGGCAATGGAGCGCTTCGGCGTGGGGCTGCAAGGTTTCGAAGAGGGCATGGAGAATCTCCCTGACCGGAACCGTCTGGTGGGAAACCGGGTCGATCAGCTCGGTGCGCATGCCATAGCGAGCCGCCTTCCACTTGTTCTGCCGTACCATGATCGGATGAATGTCGTGCTGATAGACGCCTTCGTCGATCTGTTCGCCGAGGGCGACGACAAGGGTCTGGCACATCGCCGCGAGGGCGAGCGCATCCTCGAGGTTCGGCGGGAGATCGCAGATCCGGATCTCGACCGTTCCAAATCGTGGATGCGGCCGGACGTCCCACCAGATCTCCTGGATGCTGCCAATCGTACCATTCTGGATCGAATGATTTACGACCCAGCAATATTCGCTGTAGTTGCGGAGGACGGGAGGGGTCCCGGCGGCGGGCAGCTGTTCCATGATCTTGCTGCGCTGGGAATGAAGCCCCGTCTTCCGCCCCACCCAGAAGGGGCTGTTCACGCTCATCGCGAGGAGCGTCGCGAGGTAGCGCATGAGACGATCCACCAGCATGACGGCCTTGTCTCCGTTTTCGACCCCGACGTGGACATGCATGCCAAAGGTAACGATGCGCCGGGCGGTATCCTGCAGGTTTTCAACGAGGGTCTCGTAGCGCGGCGTCGGCGTGACTTTCTGATCCATCCAGAGTGAAAATGGATGGGTGGCAGCCCACAGCAGGTCTGCGTCACACGCGAGGGCGGCTCGGCGAGCCTTACGCAGCTTGTGAAGGAGGTCTTTGCGCACATCCGCGATTGTCAGACAGACCCCGCTGTTGATCTCGAGATAGCTCTGCATCAGCTCAGGCTTTGCCCATTGCTGCCCTTCCGGGAGATGCTTGAGCACATCCGAGACAACGTTGGTCAGCTCCTCGGTGTCAGGGTCGACAAGCTGCAGTTCGAGTTCGACTCCCACTGTCGGTCTCGGATTGGCCTTAAAGGCAAGGTCCGGGGCAGAGGTGTCAGGCTTTGCGGTCACGGTGGATTTTCAGGAAGGCTGGCGTGGAAGGCAAGCAGGGTACGGGCCAGAAGCCGCGCCCCGATCGGCAACGCCGCCTCGTCGATGTCGAATCGCGGACTGTGCAGGTGAGCACTTGGACGGTCCGAGAATCCTGTCCCGAGGCGCAGCATGAGGCCCCGCACATGATCCAGGTAGTAGGCAAAATCTTCGCCGCCCATGCTCGGTAACGGAATTTGCTGAACGGAGCTTGCGCCGCAGATATCGAATGCGACCTGGCGCCCGATTTCATTCAGGATTGGGTCGTTCACAACGGGGCCGAGGTGATCATCGAAGATGAATCCGAACCGTACTTCGCATGCCTGTTCGATGCTTTTGGCAAGGCGGTGCAGGTCGTCGATGACGGCCAGATAGGCACCGGATTCGACCGTGCGAATGGTTCCCCGCAGCTGAACGGTCTCCGGAATAACGTTGGGATTGACCCCGCCCTGGATGACTCCGAAGGAGACGACAACGGGCTGCCGAGCATCGTGCCAGCGAGGTACCTGCTGGTAGACGAGGTTCACATAGGCACACGCGGCTGCGAGAGGGTCTCTCGTCGTGTGCGGCCGGGCTCCGTGGCCGCCGATGCCATCGATCGTCACCGTGAATTCGTCGACGCTCGCGGTGAGGGCACCCGGACGGTGGGCGACGACTCCGGCAGGGTAGGTCGGATCGACATGGAGGGCGGCGAGCGCAGTGACGTTTTCGAGTGCGTTCGCCTGGATCATTTCAAGCGCGCCACGAGCGGTTTCCTCCGCGGGCTGGAAAAGACCCCGCCAGTGAAAGGCAGCTGGCAACAGCTTGTCGACGGCGTGCAGGGCAAGGACCGCTCCGAGGGCCATTGCGGCATGGGCATCGTGGCCGCAGGCGTGCATCAGGTTATTCGCCTCCGAACGGTAGGCGGCTGATTTTTCATCCTGGAGTCGAAGTGCGTCGATGTCAGCGCGCAGAGCAAAGCAGCCGTCTGCGAGATGCCGTGCCCGGTCAGTCACGAGACCACGGCCGGAGGGAAGGACGCGAAATTCGACGCCCTCATTTTCCAGTTGGTCCTGGAGGTAGGCGGTCGTTCGGAACTCCTCGCCGCTGGGTTCTGGATGTGCGTGCAAGTAGCGGCGAACCTCGAGAATACGGGGCTGGAGCGCTTCTACCGCTGCATCTATGGCAGCATGCACTTCGTCCAGGGGAACGGCCTTCTCGTTCTTCACGAGGGGAAGCGTGGAAGGCTTGTGGCCGATTGGCAAATACAGTCGCGAAGCCCGGTGGGGATTTGCCTGCCGTGGTAAGTGGGGTTTTAGAGAGGACGGCAGAGCCGGCCGCGGTATCTGGCGGTCAGCTGCGCGTTGTATTCCGCGCCGCCTTCGACGTTGGCACTGCGCAGGAGAGGAGGGCGATGTCCCTGGGCCACCATCCATTCGATCGCCTCGAGGCCGAGCAGGTTGAGAAGAAGCACGCCGGAAACACTGGAAAGGGGGCCCGTCCTGACGGTTTCTCCGGGGACTTCGATGACCGCGTCTCCGGTTTCCCCGAGCGTGTCGATGACATGGTCGGCAACCTCGAAGAGGCGCTTTCCGGACGGGTGCAGACTGCTCACGGAACGCGACATGGGAAGCCCCGTGACGGCGATGACGATGGCACCCTGATCACGCGCGGAAAGCGCGACTTCAATCGGACTTGGATTGCGCCCTGAGTTGGAGATCACGATCACGACCTCGCCCTTCTCAAAACCGTATTGCTCGACATAGCGCGCGAAGAGGCGAGTGCCATAGCCGGGGAGTTTTTCCGGCCAGCCGCCGGTTGGATCGGTGATCGAACTGACCGGAACAAGGCCGCCTGCCCGATGCACAAGCTCACGGGCAAGAATCGCCGAATGACCACTCCCAAACGTGTGCAAAACACCTCCGGAAGCGAGGGATTTGCCGATCGCGGCTCCGGCCGCAGTGAGGACCTCGGTATTGTGGGCCAAAAGCCGCTCCTGCAGATCGCGGGCGCGGTTGTAAAAGGAATGGGAGAGCGACGGCATGAGAAGAATGAATGAGGCGGTCCGACGACGATCTCTCTTACGAGGGACCCACTTCAAAGAAGATCCGCTTCCCGGCCTGCACGACGAGGGAGTTGCCGGGGCGGGTGATGATCGTCATCGGATCGTTGATACGGACATCATTCACCTTCACCGAGCCCTGTTGAATCAGGCGGCGAGCCTCCTTCTTGCTCGGAAAAAGATCCGTCGCGGCGAGGATATTGACCAGTGTCTGGGTGCCGTCTTCGGCGAGGGCGCTCCAACCGAATAACGGCATTTCGTCCGGGCGTTCGTGCCTGGCGAAGACCTTTTCAAATTGATCGAGCTCATGGTAACCTGAGCCTTCGCCGTGAATTCTCTCCGTCAGCTCGCGGGCAAGCGCCTTTTTAACCTGCATCGGGTGGTCGCGACGGAGTTTTTCAATGCCCGGCTCGCTCACAAGAAGAAGCAGCCGGTAATAATCCCACATAACCTCGTCGCTGATCGACATGATCTTCCCGAACATATCCTTCGGTGAGTCATTGAAAGCGATGTAGTTGTCCTGACTCTTCGACATCTTCTTCACTCCGTCGGTCCCCACGAGGAGGGGAAGGGTCATGACGACCTGCTCCGGTTGTCCCGCGTCTTTCTGAAGCTGCCGGCCGACGAGACAGTTGAAAAGCTGGTCGCTGCCGCCAATCTCGATGTCAGCCTTGATTTCGACCGAGTCGTAACCCTGCACGAGCGGGTAGAGAAATTCGATGATCGAGATTGGGCTGTGGGCGTGGTAACGCTTCGCGAAATCGTCGCGCTCGAGCATGCGGGCGACCGTCATCTTGCGCGCGAGCTGCAGGCAATGTTCAAAGCCGAGCTTGCTGAACCACTCGCTGTTGTAGCGGACAGTGGTCTTCCCCGGGTCGAGGATCCTGTAGGCCTGCTCGACGTAGGTGTCGGCGTTGTCACGAATTTCCTCCGGGCTGAGAACCGGACGGGTGGAAGAGCGCCCGCTCGGGTCGCCGATGAGGGTCGTGAAGTCCCCGATGATGAGAATCGCTTCGTGCCCGAGGTCCTGAAACTGCCGGAGCTTGTTGAAAACGACCATGTGGCCGAAGGTGAGATCCGGCCGTGTCGGATCGACTCCCAGCTTCACACGCAGCGGGCGTTTCTCCTCCAGCTTTCTCCGGAGGTCGTCAGCGGTGTGGAGATCGAGGACATTTTGGGTGAGGATTTCGGCGTGTTGCATGATGATCAGAAGCGGAGAAGGGCCATGGCCGACGTTTTTCCGCCAGCACATGGCTCCCTCATCGCAAGCACCGATGGACCGCTTTTCAAGGAAAAGGCGCTTCAACCTTGTCGGCGGAAAAAGCGGCAGGGAAGGGAGAAAGCGCGGTAGGCCATTGCAATTGTCCCGGATTCCCTCCTTCTTCGAATCATGGCACTCTCTACCGGAACAAAAGCACCCGACTTCACGCTCAAGACGAAAACAGCCGAAGGCCTTGCCGATGTCTCTCTTTCCGCTCACTACGGGCGAAAGAAGACCGTTTTGCTCTTTTTCCCGCTCGCCTTCACAGGCGTCTGCCAAGAGGAGCTTTGCTCGGTTTCAGGTGGTCTTTCCGCATACTCCGATCTCGAGGCGGAGGTGCTCGCGGTGAGCGTTGACAGCCCGTTTGCGCAGGAGGCTTTCGCCAAGGCGGCGAGCATCAAGATTCCGCTCCTGAGCGATTTCAACAAGGAGGTCTCGCGGGCCTATGACGTGCTCGATGAGAATTTTCTGCCCGGTGCCCTCGGGCTCAAGGGAGTCGCCAAACGGAGCGCTTTTGTCATCAACAAGGAAGGCGAAATCACCTACGCTTGGTCGAGCGACGACCCGAAGCAGTTGCCTCCCTTTGACGAAGTAAAGGCCGCCCTGCGCTCCTGAGCCACCGGAAGCGGCCATTCATCAGAAGCAACCGGTGACAAGGCCGGGCGGCGGCCGATGACATCGGCGAAGCGACAGGGGTGGAAATCGAGATTGGGCCCCAG